>CAZZVI010000098.1:0-11451 GCA_964657335.1 uncultured Terriglobus sp. | reverse complement strand
GCGCTCAGCGATTCCAAGAGCGAGCACTACGACTTTACGGTTCCGGTTACTGTCGTGGGTGAGCATACAGTGGCGATTCGCGTGTTCGACCGCAATGAGAACGCGGTGAGCGTGAAGGCGCTGGCGCGTTGATGGGCAAACCGTTGTACGATGTGCGAAAGGAGAAGTCAGAGCATGCACGATGCGTTCGCAATCGCTGTTCCCACATTCGCAGTGCTGCTCGGAATCTTTCTTAGCCGTGGTGATGTTGCAAACCTGCGTGCGGACATGAATCGTCGTTTCGACGAAGTCGATCGCCGCTTTGGAGCCATCGACAGAAGGCTCGACGGCTTAGACGCACGGCTTGACCGGATCGACGGTGACTTGAAGCACTTCCATAATGTGACCGGCAAGATCGAAGGCCGCATTGACGAGCTTTCCCGCCGCTAGGCGGCGTCACCGATCAAATAGCCGGGCTTTACATGCGCTTTGAGCTCTTCATCGCCACACGCTATCTCCGCGCACGGCGGAGGCAGGCTGTCATCGGCATCATCACGGCCATCTCCGTTGCGGGTGTCGCTGCGGGCGTCGCGTCGCTGATCATTGCGCTTGCCATCACGAATGGCATGCGGCGTGACCTGCAATCGCGCCTGCTTGGATCGACCGCGCACGTTGAGTTGATGAAGACCGCGGGGGACGGCATCCGCGACTGGCGGCCGCTGCTGGACCGATTGATCGCGTTGCCGCATGTCACCGCCGCCGCGCCCGGGCTGTATGGCCAGGTGCTCGTCTCGCGCGGCCCGCGCTCCGGCGGCGGGTTGCTGAAGGGCATTGTGCCGGCGCAGGAGCGCACCGTAAGCGATCTGCTGCAGGCCGTGCAGAAGGGCTCTGCCGCGCCGTTATCGAGCGCGGGACCGATGCCGCTGCCTCCCGTCGTTCTCGGGTCCGACCTGGCGGAAACGATCGGCGCGGATGTCGGCGACACGGTGCTCGTCACCAGCCCTCAGGGTGAGTTGACGCCGCTCGGCCTGGTGCCGAAGTACCAGCGGTTCCAGCTCTCGGGTATCTTTCACTCGGGCTTTTATCAGTACGATTCCAGCTACGGCTTCGTTCGGCTGGCCGACGCGCAGCGGCTCTTTTCGGAGCCGGACCTGATCTCCGTGATCAGCTTCAAGGGCGACGATCTGTATCGTGCTGCCGAGCTTGGCCGTGCGATTGAGCAGTCTGCCGGACCTGGCTACCAGACCACGAACTGGATGGAGCAGAACCGCGAACTGTTTCGCGCGCTGCGGCTGGAGCAGATCGTGACGTTCATCGTGGTCGCGCTGATCGTCTGCGTGGCCGCGCTCAACATCCTGATCGCGCTCACCATGCTGGTGATGGAGAAGACGCGCGACATCGCGGTGTTGATGAGCTTCGGTGTGCGTGCCGACCAGGTGCGCCGCATCTTCCTTCTGCAGGGTCTGTTGATCTCGCTGGCGGGCACGTCCATCGGCCTGCTGCTGGGCTATGCGCTGTCCTGGGCGGGCGGGCACTATCGCTTCATCCAGCTTTCAGCGGAAGTGTATTCGATCGACTACCTGCCCTTCGCGCCGCGTGTCATCGATGGTGTGCTGGTTGCGGCGGTGTCACTGGCGGTGTCGATCCTAGCGACGCTCTATCCAAGCGGCTCGGCGGCGCGTATTTTGCCTGCGGAGGCGTTGCGGTACGAGTAGGGCCTTCTAGGAAAGTCGTGCTTTACCGGAGCAAGCAGCGGGCCATCAGCCCGCCGAACATGCTGCGTACGCACTCCAGTGATGGCGGAGGCGCAACCGGGGCTAAAGCCCGTCCTTGCTGAGCTTGATTTCAGAGGCCTGAAGGCCTCTGCTTTCTCCGTTACAGTCTCTGTCACTATCTCTTCAGAGGCCTGCAGGCCTCTGCTTTCTGCGGTCACTGCGCCCAGCCGTTCTCGTGCAGCCAGTGATAAAGCAGATCGGGCCATCCGCTCAGCTCCGGGTTCGCCTGCGCCAGACCGACGCCGTGCGGTCCATGACGGAAGATGTGCAGCTCTGCCGGAACCTTGTTTGCGCGCAGCGCCTCGAAGAAGCGGATGGAGTTTGCGACCGGAACGACCGGATCGTCTGCCGTGTGGAAGAGGAAGGTTGGCGAGGTCTGCGCGTTGACCTGGGTTTCGTTCGAGAGAGACTTCACCAGAGCAGGATCGGCATTGTCGCCGAGCAGGTACTTGTGCGATCCGGCATGCTCTACAGCCGGGTCGAACGATACGACGGCATAAGCAAGGATGAGGAAATCCGGCTTGCTGGAGAGCTTGTCCATTGCCTCCGGCGCGGAGGGATTGCCGCTGTCGTAATGCGTGCCGGCGGTTGCGGTCAGGTGGCCTCCCGCAGAGAAGCCCCACATACCGACATGGTCCGTCTGCACGTCCCACGCAGCTGCGTGCGCGCGTGCGTAGCGAATGGCGCGCTGCGCATCGCCGAGCTCGATGGGGTGGTGGTACGTCGGACCCAGCCGGTAGCGCAGGATCACCGCGGCGATGCCGTGCGCGTTGAGCCACTGCGCCACCTGCAGGCCTTCGTGGTCGAGCGCGAGGTGCTGATAACCGCCGCCCGGCGCGACCACAACGACCGTGTGCGTGGGATTGGCGGCGGGAAGATAGACGCTGACGGAGGGGATGTCGGTCTCAGCCTTGCCGACGGCGCCGGGCGCGCCCTTGGGCCATAGCGGAATCCATGCGTGCGCATCCTGCGGATCATCCATGGGCAGGGGCCGGGCAGCGGGCGGCGCGGACGGCGTAGTGGCAGGTGCGGGCGCGGGTGTCTGGGCACTCATGGCGGCGACAGAGACAGCAAGCAGAAGAGCAGGGAAGGAACGCAACGGGGTCACGACAAGGTCTCCGGATAGAAGCGTACACCGTACACGGTGCGGAGCCTTCGGCGCATGCCGCGATCCCTGCTATTCTCACCCTGATGACGACCGTCGATGTGACTTACCATTATGCCGCGCCGCCCCGCGAACGTTCGGTGCTGGCGCTTGCCAATGTTCGCGAGGTGTACGGCGTCCGGCGCGTGGACCTGGACGAGCGCGCGGGCACGATTCACATCGAGTACGACGCCACGCGGCTGTCTGAGCCGATCATCCGGCAACTGCTGCGCCGGGCCGGCCTGATGCTGGTTGATGCCGCGGCGGCGCCAGCCTCTGTCGTCGAGGCGCCCGAGCAGGCAGCCAGCACGACTTAGGCTCCTCTACCGGTAGAGCACGACGGCAATGCTGTAGCTGGAAAACTTCCTGACGGTCCTGGCCGGGCACGCGCCCACGGCGGCTTCGCCGATGCCGCCCTGCGCCAGGCGGGCCGTCAGCTGCGTCGGCAGTTCGGTCAGGTCGGCGGATGTGAACCGGAGCACATAGGCAGGCCGGTCGCCCGCAAATCCTGACGTCATGTTGCAGGTGTCGCGCGCGGGGCCAGTGGCTTCCACC
This sequence comes from uncultured Terriglobus sp., assembly GCA_964657335.1. Taxonomy (GTDB): domain Bacteria; phylum Acidobacteriota; class Terriglobia; order Terriglobales; family Acidobacteriaceae; genus Terriglobus. The sequence goes on along the minus strand of CAZZVI010000098.1, from coordinate 7,998 downwards.
TTCTTCAGGCCGGTGGCTTTCAGCAGGGCAGCCACCTGGCGCTCCTGCTCGTCGAAGGAAAGCTCGACGACGGTCCTCGCGAAGTCCTCGACGGCCCAAAGCTCGCCTCGCTCCTCCCGCACCGCGATGCCGACGGCGTTCACCTTGGGATCGAGCAGGTTGTCGCGGTGATCGGGGGAGTTCATGAAGGAGTTATGCAGCTCAACCGCGCTGTCGCTCAGGCCCACGTTCTCTGCAATGACGGTGAAGTGGGTACCGTTTGAGATGGCCCGTTCCGGAAGGTCGGGCTCCTGCTCGAACTGGTGGGACAGGGCGTCCTCTTTTCGCATGCGTTCGGCGTGAGAGGCGGCAGCCTGCGTCAGCGAGCCGCTCCAGGTCAGCGTCGGCAGCCCTGCTGCTGCGCGGGCGGCATTCACCTGCTCGAAGAGGTATTGTTCCGCGACCGTGCGCTGTTGCGGCCGAATCGTGCCAGCGGAGCACGCGATCCATCCCATCAGCGCCAGACGGACAAACAGTCCAGACTTCGCATCCACTGTGGACGCGCCTCCAAAGGCAGATCAGACCGGAAGCCGCGCCGCGTTGGTGCCGTGCGCAGAAGTAGAACCTTCCCGAGATTACGATGGGAACGGGACCTTTACAAGGTGGGAGAGACGGAACTCGGAGCGCGAGTTCCTTTTCAGGCTGCCAGGGGCGGCAGTTTGTGACGGTACCTCAACATCAGCCTGAGGAGACCCCTGGCAGACCAGTAACGCGGCCCGAACTTCTTGGGATCGTCCAGAACACGCAGCAGCCAGCCCAGATAGAAGTGATCTGCCCAGACGGGGATGGCGGCCTGGTCGCCCGAGAGGAATGCGATCGCGGCGCCGATACAGTGGATGCCCGGGGCATAGTCGAGCTCCGCCCGAAGAAATAGGCCGAGCCGTTCCTGTGTGCCTCCGCCGACCGTGACCACAACGTGCGCCGGGCGAAGGTGCGCCACCATCGAAAGCAGGGCAGGGTCGGAAAGCTCTGACCCGTCCGGCGGACCATAGTCCGGGGCGACGTAGACGTGGGTTGCCGGAACCTCGACTCCCTGTCTCGCCAGCCAGGCCAGGTTCAGCGCAGTGGATTGTCTGCCGGCCATGATCCAGACCGTCGATCCAGGTGCGCGCACTTCAGGCCGCTGCAACAGCTCCCTGAGGTACTTCAGGCCGGAAAGCCGCCGAAGCGGCCGACCCTGCAGCGAGTTCCAAATCAGAACCATATAGGCGCTGTCGGGAATGACCAGATCTGCGGAGAGCAGGGCAGTCCGGTAAGCTGGCTGGTATGGGATGTCCTTGAGCGTGGGTGCGGATGGAACCACCAGAAGGCCGCCGGAGAGCATGCGATCGACCGCTTCTTTCGCGGTTCCGGTGAAGAATGGGATGCCAAGGATGAAGGTGTGGGGCAGATCGGTCGGGGCGAGCTGGGGCGTTCGAGGTTCCCACGCCGGCAGCATGGACGGTGGCAGGCTTGCCTCCACCAATGCACCGGCGCTCGTTCCGTTTCCTCTTGCAGGAAAGCGGTCGCCCATCCAACCCATGTGACCTGTTCCTCCGGCGGCTGCCATGCAGGGATGCCGCCGTCGTTCTGTGCGTGTACTAAATATGTACCTACACTAATCAGTGTTTGAGACGAAAGTAACTCTGTCAAGTGTACTGAGCAGGCCCTCAGACTTTTGTTGCGGGTTACTATAACTCCGTGAATCGCCCTCTCTTTGCGTGTGCCTCTGTTCTGCTGGCGTTGTTCGCACTTGCGGCCCTGAGTGCGCCCTGGCTCGCGCCCTACGACCCGGCGGCGCTGCATCTTGAGCAAAGACTCCTGCCGCCGGGAGCCCACTTCCTCTTTGGCACAGACGAGCTGGGACGCGATCTCTTTTCACGAGTCCTCTTCGGGGCCCGGCTCTCCCTGTCGGTTGCGATCAGTGTGGTTGGATGCTCCCTGTTGCTTGGCGGCGTGGTTGGCGCGGTCGCCGGATACTACAGTGATTGGCGCGACACTCTCCTCAATGTGTATGTAATCAATGCCTTTATGGCGATGCCTGGAATCCTGCTGGCCATTGCATTCGTCGCGTTTCTGGGACCGGGCCTGCGCAACGTGATCCTTGCGCTGACACTCTCCGGCTGGGTGAACTACGCCCGCCTGGTGCGGGCGCAGGTGATGGCCGCGCGCGAGCTCGAGTACGTCGAGGCAGCGCGCTCTCTTGGCGCTGGAGATCTTCGCATCGTGCTCCGGCACATTCTGCCGAACATCGCGCAGCCCATCATCATCCAGGCGGCGCTTGGGATGGCGGCCGCCGTGCTCGCGGAGGCGACGTTAAGTTTTCTGGGCCTTGGTGTGCCTCCTCCGGCTCCAAGCTGGGGATCCATGCTGAATGATGCTCGATCTCACCTTTTCGACGCGCCGCACACCGTGCTTGTGCCTGCCGTCGCCGTCATGCTGTGCGTGCTGGCGTTCAGCTTCCTCGGCGATGCCCTGCGGGACTGGACCGACCCTCGCACAGGCAGCCTGTGACGAAGTACGCCGAGTGGGCGTTTACTCCTTAAAGAATACCGAATCATGGGGGAAAGAGGAAAGGCGCCCGGACCTCGTGAGAGGTCAACGGGCGCCCGCAGACTAACCCTCCCCCAGGGTTGCCCACGAAAGACAAAGTAACATCCAACGAGGCATCTGTACAGTGATATCGATAACAAAATTCAGGGGCGGTTACCCGATTTGGGCTGCACCGCTGATCCGCGCTTCCAAGATCGTCGCGGCGAGATTGCTCGTTTCAGTTAACGTAGCCTCTAACGTCCCCTGAATCGCTACTTTAGCGCTGTCTGCCGTCGAGACATCCTCGAGAATCAGCAGAACCGATGGCCCTGCGCCCGAGAGTGCCACGCCGAGAATGCCGTCCTGTCCGGCAAGCGGCAGCAGCCGCGGCAGCAGCGGACAGGCCTGCGCGCGGTACGGCTGGTGCATACGGTCGTGCATGGCACGGTTCAGCAGATCGCCCCTTCCTTGCGCAAATGCGGCGGTCAACATGGCGACCGCCTGCACGTTGGCGATAGTGTCGGCGCGGGAGTAGGCCTCCGGCAGTAAGGCGCGGGCCTTCTGCGTGGAAAGCGAAGCCTCCGGCATGACGATCAGCAGGGGCCAGCGTACGGGAGGATCGATCGAGAGCGCATCGACGATGGCGGGCCCGCCATTCGGCGTGTGCATCGACGAAACCGTCAGCCCGCCGAGAACGCACGCAGCCACGTTGTCCGGGTGTCCCTCGCGGACGGAGGCTTCTGTGAGGACCTGCTCGCGGCTCCAGCCGAGTTCGCCAAAGTGCGAGGCAAGCGCGACGCCGGCTACCAGTGCCGCGGCGGACGATCCGCAGCCCATGCCCAGGGGTATCTCGTTGTAAACATCGAGGTGCAACGGCAGGGGATCGATCCCATGTCCGGCCAGGACGCTTTTGTAGGTCTGCAATACGAGGCTGTCGTCTACATCGCCGCACTGCGCGGCATTGTGCCCGGTCGCGGCAATGGTGAACCTGTCAGCCTCCCCTGCGTCGATGTGCAGGGCGAAACTCATCGCCAGACCCAGCGCATCGAATCCAGGGCCGAGATTGGCCGAGGTCGCTGGCAACCGGAGGTGCAGGGCAGACGCCATCGGTTAGACGGTTACAGCCATCTCGGCCTCGAGCGCGCGCAGAACGGCACTCTCATTCGCTTCCAGCACCATGGGCGGCTTGCGATAGGCCTCCGCCTCTGCGACGCCGGTGGCGAGCAGGTCTTTGTGGAAGTCGATCGTGTACTCAGGGTCCTTGAGGGTGTGGCCGGTCAGCAGAAGAACGACACGCTCGCCGCCCTGCACACGGCCCTGCTTGACCAGCTTCTTCAGCCCGGCCAGCGTGACCGCGCTCGCGGGTTCGCAGCCGATGCCCTCGGCGCCGATCTGTGCCTTGGCGAGTGCAATCTCCGATTCGCTGACCTGCTCGCACCAGCCGCCAGTGGCCTCAATGATGCGGGCCGCCTTGCGCCAGCTCGCCGGGTTGCCGATGCGGATTGCGGTTGCGCGTGTGTCCGCATGGACCGGCAGCAGCAGCTTCTCGGCGTTGGTAAACCACTGGAACAGCGGATTCGCGCCCTCGGCCTGGATCACGGAGATCTTCGGCACGCGATCGACGAAGCCAAGGTGCTTCAGCTCGCCGAAGCCCTTGCCGAGGGCCGAGCCGTTCGCCAGGTTGCCGCCGGGCACAACGATGTGGTCAGGCACCTGCCAGTCAAGCTGCTCACAGATCTCAATGGCGGGCGTCTTCTGCCCTTCAAGCCGATATGGGTTCACGGAGTTCAGCAGGTAGATGGGATGACGGCGCACCAGCTCGGCCAGCATCTTGACGCAGCCATCAAAGTCCGACTTCAACTGCACGGTCAACGCGCCGTAGTCCATCGACTGCGACAGCTTGCCCCAGGCGATCTTGCCCTCGGGGATGAAGACGATCGCGCGCAGGCCAGCTCGCGCCGCGTAGGCCGCCATGGCCGCGGAGGTGTTGCCGGTGCTGGCGCAGGCAACCCACTGAAAACCGCGCTCTGCGGCGACCGACAGCGCGGCGGTCATGCCGGTGTCTTTGAACGAACCCGTCGGATTCATGCCCTGGTGCTTGGCGAGCAGAAAATCCAGGCCCAGCAGCTTGGCCGACCGCGGCAGATCGTAGAGCGGCGTATTTCCCTCGCGAAGGGTGACGGCATTTTCGTCGTTCTGGAGAATGGGCAGCAGGTCGCGATAGCGCCAGACGCCGGACTGATCGATCGGCAGGGTGGAGTCGCGCCGCTCGGCCCATAGATGGCGCAGCGCGTGAGGATTGGGCCGGTTCGCGGCAGTGTCGGCGCCTCGCGTCTCACTCCACGGGTATTCCACCTCATAGAGCTCACCGCTGACGGGGTCGCGGAAGTCACTGGCGACCGCTTCCGGAGCTATCCGCTCGCCGCTCCCGATGCATCGAAGCTGATGTGAATGTAAACTCATGGACTTTTACAGGGTATCGCACCATGCGGCGTGTGTTGCCGCTGGTGTTGTTCTCGCTGCTGTTCGTTGTTCTATGCAGCCGTGCTGCAACGGCACAAGCAAACGTTGTGAACGTCGCTGCCGCGGCGGATATGCAGCCGGTGTTTGAAGTGGCGGGGCCGATCTTCGAGCAGAAGACGGGGCTGAAGCTGAAGATCTCGTATGGTTCTTCGGCGACGCTGTCGCAGCAACTGCAGAACGGCATGCCGGCCGATATCTTCTTTTCTGCCGACTTTTACTTCGCGGAGCAGGTGGTGACCTCGAACAAAACGGAAGGCAAGAATCCGGAGCCCTACGCCAAGGGTCTGCTGGTGCTGTGGGCGGCAAAGAACTCGCGCTTCAAGCCATTGAGTCTCGAGGACCTTTCGCGCACGGACCTGAAGGCGGTAGCAGTTGCCGATCCGGACAAAGCTCCGTACGGCCGGGCCGCCATTGCAGCGCTGAAGAAGATGAAGCTGTATGACAACGTGGCTCCGCACATCGTGCAGGCCGAGAGCGTCGGGCAGGCCGCGCAGTTTGCGCTCAGCGGCAACGCCGACCTGGCCATCATCTCGGAGACGCTTGCCGTGTCGCCGAGATACCGCGCCGAAGGGAACTTCGTGCTCTTTCCGCTCTCGCAATACCCTGACATTCGTCAGTGCGCCGTCTTCCTGAAGGCAGCCAAGAACCCCGATGGCGCGCACCGCCTGCTGAAGTTCATGCTGAGCGATGAGGTACAGGGCAACCTGACAAAGCTTGGGCTGCAGCCGGTAAAGTGACACGCATTTAGTTTGCCGTGGGCGGTTGGACATGGTCGATCACGATGGTGTCGATCGTGACGTGCTTGTGCGTCATCTTCAGGCCGAGCTCGCCTGCAAGAGCGGCCCGCAGTACCGATTGAGGACTGGCGTGGATGTCGGGCGCGCTGTCGACATACGGGTGAAAGTCGATCGTGAAATCGTAGCGACCGGACAGGTGTGTCTCATCAAAGAGTGGCGTGCCCAGTGGACCAGAGGCATAGTCCGCCAGATCCTGCACCGTGAAGTTGTGCGCCACCATGCCCATCGCTGAATTCTGATGAACGGGTTCACCGTCCTGGTGCGATGAAGGCTTCATTTTCAGACCCTGCGGTGCGACGGTCAGAACATTGGCATCCAGGTCTTTGCTGCCGCGGTGGAAGCGTAAATCGAATCGCTCAGTCAGCAGCTGCTGCAACATGGCACGCACCTGTTCTGTGTTCGCGGGTGCGTCTGTCTTCGCTTCGATGTCATAGTGCTGCTGGTCCATGCCTTCCGTGCCCACGATCTGGGCCTGCTGCACCCCATAGGCCAGCTTGATGCAGGTGCTCACGGTCACGTCGTGCATATGGACAGAGACGGGAGTGATGACGGTTTCGCCATCGCGCTCGAACTTCACCTCGCCGCGGCTCAGGTGAATGCTGATCACATCGAAGTGCTGCTGGGCAGGTGTGCCGAGTGGCGCAAGAGCAAGGATGGCAATGAGCAGGGCGCGCATGCCTGCGATACGCAAGCCGATGGGCGGCAGTTCCCACGGAGTTGCCTCGCTCTGCCGGTACACTCTGAGGCGTGGACGCGGAAGCCCTGCTATTGACGCTGCGACTGGCTTTGGTGACGACCGTGGTGCTGCTGCTGCTCGCGCTGCCGCTGGCCGGCTGGATCGCGCTGGGTGCGTCCCGCCTGCGGTATCTCGCAGAGGCGCTCGTTGCTCTGCCGCTGGTGTTGCCGCCGACGCTGCTCGGCTTCTATCTGCTGGTCGGCCTCGGTCCGCGTACGGCGGTTGGACGCACGATCACACATCTGCTCGGCCACACGCTTGCGTTCTCGTTCCCGGGTCTTGTGGTTGGATCGATTCTGTACAGCCTGCCCTTTGCCGTGCAGCCTGTCGTTGCTGGTCTGCGTGGTGTTGACCCTGGATATCTGGACGCTGCAAGTACCCTTGGTGCGTCTCCGCTGCGACGGTTCTTCGAGGTTGCGCTGCCGCTTGCGAAGGGTTCGGTGCTGACCGCGGCTGTGTTGACCTTCACCCATACGGTCGGCGAGTTCGGCGTGGTGCTGATGCTTGGCGGCAACATTCCCGGGCGCACGCGGACTGTCTCCGTCGTGCTGTATGACCTGGCGGAGAATGGTGAGTTTGCCGCGGCGAATCATCTTGCTCTCTTTCTTCTGGCCGTGTCCGCGCTTGCACTGGTGCTGTTGTATGCGCGCCCGTGGTTCAGGCCCGCGCGGGCGCTGGGCACATGAGCGGTTTGCCGGCAGAGCGTTCAACAGTCCCGTTGCTCCGTGCGCGCCTGCGCGGCACGGCGGGGTCGCTCACCGTTGACGCTGCGTTTGAGCTTCGCGTGCCGTGGACGGTCCTGTTCGGGCCTTCGGGCGCGGGCAAGTCCACCGTTCTGCGTGCGCTGTGTGGACTGACCCTGCTGACGGAGCAGCACGTTGTGCTGAACGGCGTCGACCTGTCGCGGAAACCATCGCACCAGCGGCAGATTGCGATGGTGGCGCAGCAGACCGCACTGTTTCCGCACCTCACTGCGATGCAGAACGTGCTCTTCGGATGGAAGGCGCGGGACGATCGATCGCGCCGCGAGCGCGCAACTGAAGTGCGACATCTGCTGGCACGCTTCCACGCGGCCGATGCCGCCGAAAAGTATCCGCGCATGCTGTCCGGCGGCGAACAGCAACGCGTGGCGCTGGCTCGCGCCGTTGCTTCATCGCCTCGCGTGTTGCTGCTGGACGAGGCGTTCACCGGCCTGCAGTCTGACTTGCGCACGGAACTGGTGAGTGAACTCAAGCAGTGGCAGCGAGAGACCCGTGTGCCGGTGCTCTCCGTCACGCATGATGTGTCCGAGGCGCTCTCCTACGCGGACGAGGTGCTGCGGATGGTGGACGGCCGCATCGTCGCGCAGGGCAGGCCGGAAGATGTGCTTGCCGGGGAACGCGACGCGCTTCT
>CAZZVI010000097.1:3532-11457 GCA_964657335.1 uncultured Terriglobus sp. | reverse complement strand
ATACACATTGCCTGAGGGATCTACCTGGTAGCCGCTCTGCGCACCCGTTGCGTCCGTGCGCGAGTAGGAACTGGCGCCCGTCGCGGTGTTGCCGTAGGAGCTCTCGGAAACCGGCGGAGCACCGGCCGGAGGCGGTGGCGGTGCGCCATGGTGTCCCCAGAAAGAACTCCAGTCAGGATTGCCGTGGAAGCCGAAGCGTTCGCCGATGTTGTTCAGACCGAAGGGATCGGGCAGCGGCAGGCCGTCGCGGCGGGCACGCGCCGTCTGGTAAGCCTCAAACACCATGTAGAACTCCCAGCCAGCGACAAATAGGCCGAAGATATCCGCCACGTGCTTCGAAAGAGAAGAGAAGACCGCAAAGATCGCGATGTGCGCAATGCCCTTGGCAAACTGGCCGTTGTACATGGCGCCCACACCGGGAATGAAGCCAAGCAGAGCGGCGGTCGCAGGGTTGGGCGGATGCGGCATGCCAGGAGCGGGAACAAAGCCGACCGGCGGGTACTCGGCACCGGGGTAGGGAGGCACGGGGCCGCTGACAGGCGGCTGCGGAGCGCCCGTGACCGGGTCATACGTGGCGGAAGCACCGGGTGGGGTGTACTGCGGCTCGTTTGGATCCTGGATGCTCATGCCTGCACTCCTTCTTGCCTGATCTGCCGTGCGGTCGCGTTCTCGATGCGCTGGTTCACCTCTAGGAGGTGTGGCGCGTCATCTCTGCTCTGCGAGGGGGTGGCAGGAGCGTTGCGGTTCAACTTGGGAGCGCTGCTGTGCGGCGAACCGGACGGCGCCTGGCGCGATGGCTGCGCGTCGTTCTGTGGTGTGTTCATCACGCCACGCTGCGGCGTCGGTTCGGTGTCGTTTTCGCGCTGCATTTCGCGAACGCGTGATTCTAGCTCATACACCACGCGCAGGTTGTCGTAGTAGCGCACTACGCGTCCGTTGGCTGCCCAGAAGCTCTTCTTGACACTGCTTGGTTTCAGGTCGCTGGCGCGCAGGGAACTCAATCGGACCCCGGCGATGTTCATCGTCAGCGCGATGGAAAAGAAGGCCATCGCAGCCGTCATGGCAAAGCGCGGCTGCATGACGGTGTGCATCATGCGCTGCACCCGCGTACGCGGCTGCTGCAGATGCGCCGGCACGCGGAAGGGGAGCACCTTCGCCTGGCTGTGCCCGAAGAGCGATGCTGCGTGTGCTGCCTGCGCCATGACACTCGCATGCACTTCGGCATCGCCTGAGGTCCGGGCAAGGATGCGGTCGACCAAGCCCGCGGGCGGCACCGGCGGCGCTTCCTTCAGCAGTTCCATCCAGGCGCTGCCACGCTGCACATCGGCAAACAGCCTGGTGCAGGCCGGGCATTCCGCCAGGTGCAGATCAAAGTGTTTCTGTTCGTCGGGCAGCAGAAGGCCGTCAGCGGCGTCCAGCAGCATGCCCTCGCACTGCGCGCAGGTCAGTCTGCTCATGCGTTTCCCCTTTGTGTGAGTGTCGCTCTGTGCGTCCGGCATGTCGTTTGATTTGGATCTCTCATCGGCCACCTAGACCACCTGCCCTTCTCTGCGCCCCAGCATGCGTGCTAGCTCGCCGCGACCGCGGCTGATGCGGCTCTTGACCGTGCCTTCAGGCACATGCAGGACCGCGGCGATCTCCTTGTAATCCATGTCCTGCAGGTCGCGCAGGATGACGGCTTCGCGCAGCTCCGGCGATAGCTGCTTCAGCGCGTGCTGAATGCGCGAGCGCAACTCCATCTGGGCTACGCGCTCCATCTGTCCCGGACGCGTGTCCGCCAGCCGGTCGGCCAACGTCGGCCCATCGCCGTCCTCGCCACGTGCGGTCTCGTCCAGTGAGTCGGTCGCGCGGTCCTGCCGCGTGCGACGGAAATGGTCGACCAGCAGGTTACGGGTCAGCGTGGTCAGCCAGGTGGTGAAAGCGCCCTTTTCCGGATCAAAGCCCTGCAGATTGCGATAGACCTTCAGGAACACGTCCTGCGTCAGGTCCTCCGCATCGGTCGGCGACCCGGTGAAGCGATAGCAGATACCGTAGACCCGGCGATGCTGCGTCACCACCAGTTGCTGCCAGGCGGCGGAGTCTCCGCGCATGCACGCAAACACCACCTGGTGCAGCGCAGCCGTCTCGGCGGCCTTGGCGGCGTCCACCGCCGGCGGCGCCGGAGGAGCGCTGCGCCACGGTTCTTCCCCGGATGGTTCATCCGCCGACTGCAGCAACGATCCCCCCTGGTACTGTGGCAAAAGTGTACCGCGCTCATCGCGCTGCACGGGCAGATCGAGCCGGACAAACGGCTGCTCGGCGATCGCCGGCTTTGCGGCCGGTTGCGGAGCCAACGGTGTCGGCACCGCATGCGGAACGCTGACTTTCGGCCTTGGTTGACGAACCCAGCCAGCCGGCGCCAGCGTTAACGGTGTGACGGTCATGGTCATCGTGCCCATGGAAGCCAGTACGCGCGCCGGGCATGATTGGTTCCATGCGGAACGATCCGGTCGCGAGCCGCCTACGTGTTTAGCGTAAAGGCACGCGCCGCATACCCTCATCTCGTAAATACCGGCTTCAGCCGCCAAGGTAGAGAGATAAAGCTTTAAGTGGAAGCGGCTTCAGCGGCCGAGATCGGTATCTCGGCAACTGAAGCCGCTCTATTCCGGAGGCTGAAGCCTCACGTCTAGCTGAGGGAATGCAAGTACTTGTAGTCCACCGCTGCAGCCTGGATGGCGGGCATGCGGCTGTAGGGACCTTCCTGTTCCACGAAGACATGCTCGATGCCATGGCCCTTCACGCCGGCGAAGATGTCCTTGTAGTTGACGACGCCCTGGCCGATCTCCGCACCTTCCGGACGAGTGGGACCTCCAGTGCTGGCACCTGCGGGATAGGGCAGAAAGTCTTTGATGTGCAGCATCTTGATGCGTCCCGGGTACTTGGCGACATAATCGGCGGGCTTGTAGCCAGCTACCGTCATCCATCCGCAATCAATTTCGAAGTTCACCAGGCCCGCTTCGGTGTGCGTGAGCAGGTAGTCGTAGCCGGGTTTGTCTCCGTCCATGGCGAACTCCATGGTGTGATTGTGCGCGCAGAACTTCAGGCCGGCCTTCTTCGCCGCCTCGCCGACCTTGTTCATGTCTTCGGCAAGCGCTTTAAACTTCTCAGGCGTCAACGGGGCGAGCATGCCGCCACGCGCCTTCTGCATGGCCGCGCGGCGCTCGTCCGCGGACATGTTGGGGTCCATGGGGGGCATAGGTGCTGCGAGCCAGGTCTGCGGCACCGACGATGTGGCATAGGTACAGCCGAGCGTGTTCGCATCGTCGAACGATGCCTGCAGATCGTCTAGCTTCAGCGGCAGGTGCGCGCTGGGACACTTCAAGCCATTGTCGTCGAACACCTTGCGAAGCTCTTTCGCGGTCTTCAGCGAACCGAAGCCGGCAGTCTCAACCTCCTTGTAGCCAATCTGCGCAATCTGCTTCACCGTAGCTGGCGCGTCCTTCTGCATGTCTGCACCCACGACGTACAGCTGGATACCGATGGGCAGGCCAAGCGGATCGGCCCACGCCCACTTCGGCAAAGACGCGATTGCGCCAGCACCGGCTGCGAGTGTTGCGGTACGGGAAAGGAAGTGCCTGCGGGTGATTGCGTTCATGTACGTTGCTCCAATTCGATTGGCTTCAGCTACCAGCCATGACACTCTAGCCCTTTGGGAGAGCGCGTGGCAAGTACGGGAGAAGCCTATGTCGCGGATCAACGTGACAGCTAGATGTGAAGCCCTGATCGTGGTTGCAGGAAGCCCAGGGCCGTGAGTTTGCGGTCGTCAAGGGGCGCAGCAACCGGCGACACGCAGTGCTTGTGCCGGCCTTGGATGTACAGAGCGGCAGCAGCTGCAAACAGCATGTCTACCAGTCCACTTCCTTTGGCCTCCTGGAGGGCTGCCTCGACGCTTGGATAGCTCTTGACCCAGACCTTGCCGTCCTGCTCCACGCTCGCAAATGCTGAGAGGTTGGGCAGGCGGCCGATCACACAGGTGCCGTTTGTTGCGATGGGTTCCATAGTTCTCGATCCTCAATGACCTCACGTTGCGGGCCAACGGAGAACGCGCGCAGTCTGGGCATGCGCGGTACCTGGCAGCAACGGATGTTCCTGTGAAGGGAGAAGAGAAAGAACAGCAAGGCAGTTTCAACAGGCGCGGACAGTGGACCGCGCTCTAAACAAAATACGTTTCAGAGGTGCTCTTAGATTTCAACACACCTAATCTGTATTCGTCATGTTGAAAGTGGTTCAAGCGCACAACTGGATTCCCACCACGGATTCTGTGTTCGGTAATGAGGCACGAATCTCGATCGAGGCAAGCGTTTCAATAGCGGAGCCGGCGGCGGCACGTCCTGGCAGTCAGAGACCCGCGCCGGCTGCGCACACGTTACCTGGCGTGGAACAACACTGCGGTCTCGGTCCGGCCGCTCGCAGCGACTGTGACGGTCGCCTGCTGCGTACCCAGGGTCTCGTGCCATGCCGTCACTGTGTACGTGCCCGGCGGCAAGTTCGGCAGATCGAAACTGCCGTCATCCTTTGTGGTTGCAAAGTAGGGGTTGTCGACCACGCCGATGTAGGCGTGCATCCAGTCGTGGATGTTGCACTTGACGGGGATCATGACCTCCTGCTTCGCGAAGGTGCGGTGCATGGGCGGATCGCCGGGTCCCTGGCTGTGGTTCCACTCGCGATTGACCTGGGCCATCGGATGGATGTTGTGCGTCACCGGGTCGGAGTTCACGACGTCGAGTGTCTGTCCGGTCTGGATTCCAAGCACGCGCGGACGGAACCAACAGCCGCTTTGATCGATGGTGATGGGTGACGACGACACCGTGAAGTGCTTTCCTTCCAGGCCCTTCGAGACGTACACGAAGGCGTTGCCCAGGCCGCCCTTCGAGCCGACCACGAGCGATTCGTCGTACGCCTTGCCCTTGTGCGCGGACACGCAGGAGGGGTCACTGCTCATGTCGATCAGCTTCGGCTTCGGCTTTGGCCCGGAGTAGCTGACGGTTCCGTGGATGGAGCCGGCCGTCGCCGCATCCACCTGGAACGTTGGCGCGGCAGCCGGTGCGGCCTGGCCCGGAGCAGCCGTTTCGGTCTGCTTGCCCTTGCATCCGACGAGCATGGCGCACAGCAAAACAAGGGAACCGGAAGTGCGTTTGAGACGTATCAATTTCACGTTTATTTCCCCTCAGGAGGCCCGAGATTCGGCGGAATGTCCCCTGTTAATGATTGCAGAAATTCCAGCAGGTCGGCGCGGTCGGCCGGGGTGAGATGAATCTTCTTCATCTCGGGATCGAGGTACGGATTGCTGTTGCCGCCACCCGCGTAGAAGTCGACGACTTCCTTGAGCGTCTTCAGGCTGCCGTCATGCATGTACGGAGCGGTCTTCGCGATGTTGCGCAGGCTCGCGGTCTTGAAGGCTCCGGTGTCGGTCGCGACCTTGGTCTCGTGGAAGCGGCCCACATCGCTGAAGCCGCCCCCGTCGTTGACGCCTTCGCCGATGTTGTGGAACTTGCCGTCGGTAAACAGGGCCGAGTTCGCGCCGACCGAATGACATGCCGCGCAGTTGCCGCGCGTTGGGTCGAGATAGACAAAGAAGCCGCGAAGCTGTGCGGGCGTCAGAGCGTCGCTCTGTCCGCCATAGCGGTAACGATCGAAGGCGGAGTTGCCGCTGAGCGCGGTGCGTTCGAAGCTGGCGAGCGCGGCTTCGACGCGGCCGATGGTCACGTCTTCCGTTCCGAAGGTCTTCTTGAACATCGCACGATAGACCGGATCGTCGCCCAGCTTCGACACGTCGGCCGCATGTGGCTGGCTCATCTCGGCGGGATCGGCGATGGGGAATGCGGCCTGCTCTTCCAGCGTGCTGGCGCGTCCATCCCAGAACTGGAACGGCTGGTACGCCGCGTTCAGGATGGTTGGCGCATTGCGTGTGCCCAGCGCGCCGCGCACGCCGCTCGAAACGTTCTTGCCGTCAGTGAAGTAGTCGCGTGGATCGTGGCACGACGCGCACGACAGCGTGCCGTCCACCGAGATGTGCTTGTCGTAAAACAGCTTGCGGCCAAGCGCAATCGCATCCGCCGTTGGGGGGTTGTTCTTCGGGATCGACAGGGGCGGAAGACCCAGCGGCGCCTTGATCTGCACCTCGGGCCCGATCGGCCGGTCGCTGATCGTGCGCTTGCACCCGCCCGCTCCAAGGCAAAGCAGAAGCAACGACGGCGCGGCGACCCTGCCGAGCCTGCCGCGATGTTTCCCATGAAGCATGTTGATTGGATGCACCACGTCCGTGCCGGTGAGCACGCCCGTATGCTGCCACGCATCGCTGCCGCCCGCGTTTGCGGGTGGCAAAGCTAATCCGCGGCAGTCTTGCCGAGCCACTTGGAGAAGTAGAACGTCATGGGCACATCACCGGTGTTGGTGATGCCGTGCAGCACATCGGCTGCGCAGTACATGACCGAACCGGGAGACACCTGCGTCACTTCGCCATTCACCACGATCTCGCCGTTGCCTTCGGTAATCGTCATGAACTCTTCTTCAGGATGCCGATGCGGTGGGTGCGGCGTCGCACCCGGCTCCAGCACGGCCATGCCGGTGCACATCGTCGCGAGCTGGTCGGTCGGTCCGTTGTAATGAACGTAGGCGGTGACGCCGGGCGCCTCGCCCACGCCTTCTAAAGTTTCCAGCAGGACAACACCATCCCTCAGCCTGGGCGCGGTGGTGGATGTGTCGATGTGGGTGATGCCCTCAGCCATGAGACTTCTCCGCGCAGCCAGTATAGAAGGGCGAGAGTTCCAAGCGTTACTGCTTGTGAAGTGCTACGAAAAGCGAGAAAATCACCGCATGGATCGCCAGACCATCGTGGCTCGGCTCAGAGAACACGCATCCGAGATCAGGGAATCAGGTGTCGCGCATCTCAGCCTTTTTGGTTCGGCTGCTCGGGATGAGATGCGTCCTGACTCGGATGTCGACCTGATGGTTAACTTCCATCCGTCTGCTCGCATCACGCTGGTCACGCTGGGAAGGCTGCAACACGATTTGAGCAAGCTGCTCGGTGTCAGCGTGGACCTCTCGTCCGAAGCCTGGATGCACGAGCCCGTACGAAAGCAGGCGTTGAGCGAGGCTCGCCTTGTCTTCTAGGCTGTTATGAACCTGAACTTCTTAGTGGCAAGCTATGTGCGGCCCCTGCGGATTGTCGGACTGTATGCAATTTGCTAGGTGGCTTCGCAAGGAGACGCGCTGAAGGCGCGTGTTGTAAAAGCCCAGGGCAAAGCCCTGGGTCTCCATGCAAACATGGCGGATGCGGGCTGTAGGCCCGCGCTATAGGCCATCGGCATAACGCTGGCCTTCAGCCCGCAAAAACTATTGACTTCCCTGACCCAGGGCTGCGCCCTGGGCTATTACAACGCGGGCCTACAGCCCGCAAGACTATGGACTTAGGTAGTTGAAGCTGCAGACGTGCCTGTCCGATAAACTGGACAGATGGCCCAGATAGTCAAAGCGATCCGCGGCACGCGCGATCTTTTGCCGCCCGAGACCGCGCTTTGGAACCGCGTGGAACGCACTGCACGCGAGGTCTTCGCGCGTTACAACTTCGGCGAGATCCGCACGCCCGTGCTTGAGGCGACCGAGCTGTTCGCGCGCGGCGTGGGCGAAGAGACCGACATCGTCAGCAAAGAGATGTACACGTGGGAGGACCGCGCACGCGCTGCCAGCGAGAAGCCGCAGTCGCTCACCCTCCGGCCTGAGAACACGGCCGGCGTCGTCCGCGCCTACATTGAGCACAAGCTGGGCGATACCGGCCAGTTGCAGAAGCTGTATTACATCGGCCCGCAGTTCCGCCGCGAGCGCCCGCAGAAGGGCCGCTATCGGCAGTTCTTTCAGATCGGCGCGGAGGTCATCGGGCCGGCGAC
>CAZZVI010000097.1:0-3432 GCA_964657335.1 uncultured Terriglobus sp. | reverse complement strand
TACACGGTGAACCCGCGGCTGGTGCGCGGGCTCGATTACTACACGCGGACGACGTTTGAGTTCACCGTCGATCTCGGCCTCGGCACGCAGAACGCTCTGCTTGGCGGCGGACGCTATGACGGCCTGAGCGAGATGCTCGGCGGGCCGAAGGCACCGGGTATCGGGTTCGCGATCGGTGAAGACCGGCTGATCCTGACGCTGCAGGCGCTTGCGGAATCGGCAGCGATCGCGAGCGGCGAAAAGCCCACAGCGGAGAAGATCGACGCCTACATCGCGCCGCTCAGTCCTGCGCAGAATGCAGCTGCGCTTGCGCTTGCGCGTGAGCTTCGTGCCGGCGGCTTGAAGGTCGAGGTTGGCGATGGAAGCTTCCGATTGAAGAAGAGTTTCGATGCGGCGGACCGCGTGGCGCGGCACATCGTGATTCTTGGGGAAGATGAGGTCGCGCAGGAGCAGGCTACGGTCAAGACGTTTGCCACGGGTGAGCAGCGGAAGGTGACGTTTGCCTCGATTGCTTCTGCTGTGCGCAGTTAGGCTGCATCGAAAGCAGCATCTCTAATGGTGCAGAGCGCCTTCCTTGATCTTTGTCATCCCGCAGCGAAGCGGAGGGATCTGCATTTACGGTTGCGGCGCCACATCCATTCCAGAAGCCACCAAGGCTGGCGGCGCTCGCGCGGAGCGCGACAGGTGAACTCCCGTATCCTCAGGGATTGACTTAGGTGGGCCGGCACACATGCAGATCCCTCCGCTGCGCTGCGGGATGACAAAGTGTGGAGCGCTGCGGGATGACAACTCTCTTTAAACTTCATACCGAGCGGAAGACGGATCCCAAAGCCGATCTACGGCCGACGCCCGGTGACTAACTCCGCGCCGTCACCGCGAACGCACCACCCTGCGGATCGGTCGCCTGCAGGATCCACGCACCGCCGGGTACGGGCGCAGGTCCGTGCGTGACGGTGCCGCCGTTGTCGATGATGCGCTGCTTCGCGGCGTTGATGTCGTCGACCGTGAAGTAGAAGAGCCACGCTGGCTTGGCGCCTTTTTCTGCAAGAAAGGGAGGCATGGTCATCATGCCGCCACCTCCGGTTGGCGTGGTGAAGACCTGGTAGGTGCCCATCGGTCCCATGTCGACGACGGTCTCCTTTGTCCAGCCGTAATGGCTGCTGTAAAACTCCCAGGCCTTTTCCCAGTCGGTGGTCAGCAGCTCGTGCCAGCTTGCGGCGCCAACTTCCTCCGGCGCAAGCCGGGGTGGCGCTTCGGTCCCGTTCGGCTGAAAGAGCAGGTACTCGACGCCCTGCGGATCGCCCACGACAGAGAAGCGGCCGGTGCCGGGAATGTCCGTCGGCGGACGGAATTCCGTGCCTCCATCGGCCACGACAGCCTTCGTTTCGGCATCGACGTCCGCGGTGTGGATGTGGCCCTTCCAACCCGCCGGCTTGCTCATGCCCATGGAGGTCCACGACACCATGCCGCCCACGTCTTTGCCGTCTTTGCCGAAGATCATGTATTGCATGCCGGGCATGCCGCTGTCGCGGATATCCCAGCCCACGACGGTGCTGTAGAACGCGATTGCCGCGTCCAAATCGGTGGTCATCAACTCGTACCAGATGAAGCCGCTTGCCTGCTTCTCACTCATCGCACATCTCCACGTGAAGGAACGCTACCACTGTACGACGACAAGCAGCGCCGAGCGCAAGCCCCTGTAGTTTGGAAGGGCACAGCTTCAGCTGTGCCACTGAGGATTGGACGGGAAATCGGCTTCAGCCCCTGAGGTCAGCTTCAGAAGTCAACCTCGGCGGCTAAAGCCGATTGCTGCACCTGCGTGTTTGCGGCACAGCTGAAGCTGTGCCCTTCAAAAACACTACTTCTTCAGCACCCTCTGAAGTCATGCCCCCTGGAGTCATCCAGGGTGACGCGCCTGTTTTGTATCAGTCGATGAGCTAACTACTGCGACAAGCCGACGGCTGCCTTGACCTTGCTCCAGACCCACGTGGGTACGGTCGAGCGCATCATGTGGTTGCGCAGCTCTTCGTAGGTGGACGCGCCCATGCTGTAGCGGATCACGAGCCGCAGCAGCTCGGGATCGTCCTTGGTCTTGCGGACGAGCGTGTCCATGCGGCCGGAGGCGTTGAACAGGCGCTGCTGGATCTCGAGCGAGTGCTGCAGATCATCGCCGATCTCGCGCTTCCAGGCACGCTCATAGCTGCTGAGCTCCTTCGCGTCATACCGCTGCTTTGCGATGGCTGCGAACGCTGCGTCAGCGGCAAGCGCGCCGCTGGTCATCGCGTAGAAGATGCCTTCCGCCGTGAAGGCGTTCACAAAGCCGCCGGCATCGCCCGCCAGCAGAACGCGGTCGGTATAGGTCCTTTCCAGCGGCCCGCTCACCGGGATGGGGAAGGCCTTGTATGCGGCGCGGTTCGTCTCGCCGGTCACGTCGCCCTTGCGCTTGAGCGTGTCGACCCACTCCTGGTGGTGTTCGGGCCCTTTGCCGCGCATCTTGTCCAGGTAGTAGCCCAGCTTGCATCCAAAGCCGACGTTCAAGTGCGCGGTCTTGGGGAAGATGTAGCCGTAGCCGAAGGTGTCGGTCAGCGTGAGGAAGAGGTAGATCGACTCGCGGTCTTTCACGTCGAGCCGGCTATAGTCCGTCTCCTCCATCATGTCGACGGCGTATTCCTTGTGCGCTGCCTCGCTGCGCAGGCCGGTGTGCCGCGCGATGACGGAGTTCGCCGAGTCCGCGCCGATGATCATGGGGGCGGTGAAGATCTCGCCCGCCGTGCTTTCGAGCTCGACGTGGTCGGGCTTAACGACGCACCTGCGGATCATCACGCCGGTGCGTACGGTGCAGACGGATTCCGCGCGGCGAAAGAGCGCAGCATCGAACTCCCACCGGCGAACGAGGTGGAGGATCGGGTCGGCTTGCTGGTACGTCACGCGTGTGCCGTCCGGCGATTCGAGGTGTACACGACTGACATCGTTCACGGGCACTTCGCCGGCTTCGAGGAACTCGCGGACGTACGGGAAGCGCCGCAGCAGCCGCGCGGAAAGGCCTCCGCCGCAGGGCTTTTCGCGAGGGAACTCGGCGGCTTTGTCGAGGAGCAGGACCTTCACGCCGGCCTGGCCTAGCTTGTACGCGGCGGTGGAACCTGCGGGACCGCCGCCTACGATGAGGATGTCGAACTCGGTTTGCATGCGTCCTTATTTTGACACTAGTGCGTGACGTTGACCCTGGCTGTTGTCATGCCTCACATCCGTCTGGTCATCGTGTCGCCATTTCGCTTTGTCCTCCTCCGCTCTCACTCTGTCATCCCGCAGCGTAGCGAAGGGATCTGCATGTTCGCTCGCGGCGCCGCATTCATTCCAAAGGGCACCGAGGTAGGGCCGTTCGCGCGGTGCGCGACAGGTGAACGTACTTGCCCTCTGCGATCGCGTCCGGTG
>CAZZVI010000096.1:0-11762 GCA_964657335.1 uncultured Terriglobus sp. | reverse complement strand
GCAACGGCTCGCACGGCGAACTGCGGAGACTCGATC
Organism: uncultured Terriglobus sp.; assembly: GCA_964657335.1. Classification (GTDB taxonomy): domain Bacteria; phylum Acidobacteriota; class Terriglobia; order Terriglobales; family Acidobacteriaceae; genus Terriglobus. The sequence continues at coordinate 11,726 of CAZZVI010000096.1, read as the reverse complement.
AGTTCTTCGGGCAACTGCTGGTCTTCCGCTACAAGCGCTGCAAGGCGAAACGCTGCCCAAAGCTCCGCGCGCGGCGATCCGCCCTGCAACACATACCACTGCCGCGCACCGCGGCGCAGATGCACAATGCGGAAGCCTTCCTCCGGCAGCGGCTTCTCCACCCATCCAGGCAGGCTGCGGCCCAACCGCGCATGGTGCAGCGCCGATGTCGTACCGAGCACAATGGCATCGATCCGCGGATCGAAGCGGCGCAGCAGCAGATCGGTACCTGCAACCATGTGGCCCAAGCCGCGATCCAGCTCTTCCGCCGCGAGTTCCTCTTCTGGAGCAGCTTGCCCAGCTCCATTACCAAGCAGCATCACAGCGTGCGGCATGTCATGGTAGCGAGGCGGATCAGGCGGTATGGCATAGCGAAGCCATCCCACCGGCGCGGTCTGTGCACTGCCGCAGACCGCGGCAGCGAACAGCAGCAACATGACAAGCAGGACGCGATAACGAGAAAGGAACATCCAGACGATTAGACGCCTCAAGCGGTCTGCCGCAACTTCGCCGGCGAAACGCTGCCGTGCGGCGGCAGCGCGTAATTCAAACCGCACGGTTCGCACGCTCGCGCGGCGCTCACGCTTCAGGCCTTTCGATGCGGGCTGAAGGTTCGCTGAAGTACTTCCATCGGTGTGCCGTCATCGTCGAAGATCAGGCCCTTGTAGCTCGCCGCCAGCGTATCGCAAAGCATGCCTCATGGTTGCGAACGGGACTGAAACAAGGTCTGCGCCGCAACGTCCTGTTCCATGCCATTCGCGGCACCATTCCGTTTGACACGGTTACACTTCATCCCATAGGCTTCCGAAACTGAGACGTCTCATGCTCGGCAGCCGATCCCAAAACCCACTCGCAATGAGGCGGGGAGGTTCGGGCTGAACGGCCGCGCCACGAAGAGACGCAGTACCAAAGGACGGCACATGGCATTGAATCGCAGTCAGGTCGAGCAGGCAGTGGAAGCCGGCTCGGGCATTCTCAAGCTGGCCCCATCGTGGGTTCCCCGGTCATTTATGATTCCGGGCCGCCGTCTCAAGCTCCATCCAGACGACATCTACGCCTTCGGCGCAAACCGCGGCGGCATCAACGAGCGCTGGTTCTCCTCCACCACCAAGGCCTCCAACGGCCCCGAGACTACGGAAGACGAGGGTCTTAGCTACGTTGTAACGAACGACGGCAGCAAGTTTCTGCTGAAGGACGCAGTGGAAGTTGCCGGCGACCTCCTTCTAAGCAAGGAAGTCTTCGACCGCGAAAAGGGCTGGAACATTCTCTGCAAGTTCTTCGATAACGAAGGCCCCATACCGCACCACATGCACCAGAGCGACGAGCACGCATCCGCCGTAGGCTTCAAGGGCAAGCCGGAAGCCTACTACTTCCCGCCGCAATACAACCAGACGTTCAACAACTTTCCGCACACCTTCATGGGCCTTGAGCCCGGTACCACGAAAGACCAGATTCGCGAATGCCTTCAGAAGTGGGAGCAGGGTGACAATGGCATCACCTTCTACGCCCGTGCCTACCGGCTTGAGCCCGGCGCCGGATGGCAGATCAATCCTGGCGTACTGCACGCGCCCGGCTCGCTTTGCACCTACGAGCCGCAGGTCAACTCCGACGTCTTCGGCATGTTCCAGTCCGAAGTCGATGGCCGCATTGTGCCGTGGGACCTGCTCGTCAAAGACGTCCCCGAAGGCAAGAAGCATGACATCGACTACATCATCTCCATGCTCGATTGGGATGCGAACGTCGATCCCAACTTTGGCGCGAACAACAAGGTCTTCCCGAAGCTGGTAACGGAAGACGAGACGCCCGGATACATCGAGAAGTGGGTGACCTATGGGACCAAGTTCTACAGCGCCAAAGAACTCACCGTTCTGCCGGGCAGCACCGTCACGATCAAGGACGCCGAAGCGTACGGCCTGATCGTCGTGCAGGGCTACGGCGACTTCGGCGGCACGCCCGTCTCAACTCCGTCGATGATTCGCTTCGGTGCCCTGACCGAGGATGAGCTCTTCGTCACAGCAGCCGCGGCACAGAAGGGCGTCACCATCAAGAACCCCAGCAGCACCGATCCACTCGTCATCCTGAAGCACTTTGGTCCCGGCAATCCCGATGCCGTACCGCTGTTGAAGACGAAGCTCGGGCCTAGCAGCTGGAGCAAATAGAAGCACTCGAAGGTACAGAGGGAGAAATGGCAACAACACACTCCAAACCGGCACTTCACAACGCCATGTGGCCGGGCATCGTGGGCAAAGGACCGGATTCCTCCGAACCCTTCATCGATTTGGACACCATGCTCGACCTGACCGCAGGAGCCGAGGTCGATGGACAGAAGTTCGACGGAGTCGACCTGTTCATGTCCGCGCCGCACACCAGCATCGACAGCACGGATGACGATCTGAAAGAACTCGCTGACAAGCTGACCAGCCGCAATCTGAAGTGCGGCTCGTTTGTCGCTCCCGTGTGGGGACCCGTCGGGGGCGGATCGGCCATGGGATCAGAGGACGAGCGCAAGGCGTTCCTCACGCAGGTCCGCAAGGCCTGTGCCATCGGGGAGAAGATGCGCGACCTCGGTGTTCGCCCGAGCGGCGTCATCCGCATCGATTCGGCGACCGGCCCTGATGCCTACTACGTAGACCCCGCAGGCAGCCAGAAGAAGATCGCCGACACCTTCACCGAGGCCTGCAACATCGCCGAGGGCTATGGCGAGCGGCTCGCAGCAGAAGGCGAAATCTGTTGGGCGGGCATGCATGGCTGGGACCACATGACGCAGCTGCTGGAGATGGTGAACCGGCCGGAGACGCTGGGCTTCCAGGCGGACATGGCGCACACCATGCTCTACACGCTGGGCTACAACTCCGCCGAAAGCCGCATTCTGCCGGAGGACGTCGATTTGAACGATCGCGCCGCCATCGTCGAAGCGCTAAAGAAGGTAACGAAGGCGCTGCGGCCGTGGACGATCGACTTCCACGTCGCGCAGAACGATGGCACCGTGAAGGGCCAAGGCTCGCACGATAAGACTGGCCGCCACTGCCAGCCCGACGATCCCAACGGCCGCATGGACATCGTCGAAGTCGCCGGCTTATGGATGCGCGATGAGAACGGCACGCCCACGAAGGCCTTCCGGCACATCTGCTGGGACGGCTGCATGTTCTCAAACGATGTGATGACTTCGCCCGCAACGTGGAACAAGGTACTCGCCACCATGATCCAGGTGCGCGACGCGCATGGCTGGAACTGACGAGCAGGAGATCCACTTGAGCAAGAAGGAACTCAACATCGGCCTGATCGGCTACGGCTTCATGGGGCGCACTCACTCCAACGCCTTCCGCCAGGCGCCGCAGTTTTTCGACTTGGCCTACAAGCCTGTCCTGAAAGCGGTCAGCGCGCGCAACGCTGAGAAGGCGTGGAAGTTTGCCGACAACTGGGAATGGGAGTCGGTCGAAACGGATTGGAAGAAGCTGATCGAGCGCGATGATATCGACCTGATCGACATTGCCAGCCCGAATGACACGCACGCCGAAATAGCCATCGCCGCCGCAAAGGCTGGCAAGATGGTGCTTTGCGAAAAGCCCCTGGGCCGCACCGCCGAAGAAGCCAAAAGGATGGTCGACGCCGTTGAGGAAGCCGGCGTGGCCAACATGGTCTGGTACAACTATCGCCGCGTGCCTGCGGTCGTCATGCTGAAAGACCTGCTGGACGACGGGCGTTTCGGCCGCATCTTCCACTACCGTTCACAGTTCCTGCAGGACTGGACCATCTCGCAGGATCTGCCAGTCGGCGGCGAAGGCCTGTGGCGGCTGGATGCTTCCGTTGCGGGCAGCGGTGTCACCGGAGATCTGCTGGCGCACAACATCGACATGGCGCTGTGGCTCAACGGCCCGATCGTGGAAGTCTCGGCAGCAACCGAGACCTTCATCAAGGAACGTAAGGACACCGCGAGCGGCGAGAAGAAGACCATCACCATCGACGATGCCAGCGCCTTTATCGGCCGCTTTGCCAACGGCTCGCTCGCGTTGTTCGAAGCAACACGCTACGCGCGCGGCCACAAGGCGCTGTTCACGCTTGAGATCAACGGCGAAAAGGCTTCGGCCATCTGGGATCTGCATGACCTGCACCACCTGCAGTACTTCGACTACAGGAACGAAGGCAAGCTGCGCGGATGGACCGACATCCACATGACGGACGGCGATCACCCATACATGAAGCAATGGTGGGTTCCCGGCCTGCAGATCGGCTATGAGCACACCTTCATTCACCAGGTCGCCGACTTCCTGACCGGCCTTGCCTCTGGCCAGCCTCCAGCACCCACCTTTCGCGATGGCCTGATGACGGAGTACGTCACGGACGCGGTGTTGAAGTCCGCGCAAACTCGTAAGTGGGAGACCGTCGAGACCACCTGAGCATGCTTCTGCTGCTGTATCGCCCCTCAGCAGCGTGATCCTGGGCGCAGCCCAAAGGGCGTAGTCGAAGGACCTGCTTTCCTTCGAAGTTCGCATGCAGCACAAGGGAAGCAGGCCCTCCACTTCAAGCTGGCGCTTCGGTCGGGATGACGGCTCGCCTGCATCATGACAACCGGGGATGTCGCATGAAACTCACAACCTCCATCGCAACCTTGACCGTGGCCCTCTGCGGGCTTCAGATCCACGCCCAGGCTCCAGCCGCTCCAAACCCGCTGCAGGCAGGCTTTCAGCGCATCGGCCAGCCGCCTCCCATGATGGACTTCGCCGACAACGCTGGGTTCACCCCACTCTTCGACGGCACGCTGAAGGGCTGGAGCTACGACCCGAACCTGTGGAACATTCAAGACGGCTCCATCCATCTGTCTGCCACCTGTGAGAAGCCGACCGGAACCGTGTATGCCGTGTCGACTGCGGGCGAGTTCGGTGACTTCATCCTCAAGTACGAGATGAAGGGCACCGGCAACATCAACGGCGGCATGCAGTTCCGTAGCTACGTCACATCAGAAACAAACGTGACAGGTGGTCCCAAGATGGTTCCGGCTCCGCGTCCAGCCATGCCACCCCGGCCCGCGCCGGCTCCTGGTGCCGCTGCTGCTCCACGTCCGCCCCGGCCCGCTGCCTGCGCCACTCCCGGTACCGCCCCGGGCAAGGAGGCGGAGGCCAAGTGGGACATGGCCGGTCCGCAGGCCGACTTCGACGAGGCCAATCACTACAGCGGCATGTTTTATGAGCAGAGCGGCCGCGCCGTCATTGCGACGCCAGGCTTCAGCATGTTCGGCGACGCCAGCGGCAGCTACGCCATCGCCCGAATCGCCGATAAAGCAACGCACGATGCCTGGTTCCACAAGGATGACTGGAACCAGTTCGTCGTCGTGGCGATGGGACACTCCACATCCATCTACATGAACGGCCACCTGGTGACGCAGTTCGTCGACCTAGATCCGAAGTACTTCCGGTCAAGCGGCAAGATCGGTGTGGAGTCCGAATCCCTCGGCGATCTGTGGGTCCGCAACATCTCGATCAAGAAGCTTTAGCTGAACCCAACCAGAACGAACGCAACGAACGCGGCTGTCTGCTGCGTTCGTTCTTTTGCAGCAGCACCGGAGGCAGTTCATACTTGGTACGAGGGACCATCTTTGCCTAAGTCAACGTATCTCAGCCGCAAGGCTTTTTCCCTTGAAAACGAAAGCCTTCGCCTGACAGTGACAGAGGAGGGCGGCCACATCGCCGAGGTCTTCAGCAAGGCTGCCGGCGTCAATCCGCTGTGGGCCCCGAACTGGACCACGGGTGAGCCGTCCAACTTCGGGCCGGAGCAGGAGCGTCTCTTCGGTGCCGGCATCGAAAGCAAGCTGCTCTACGGCATCCTGGGCCACAACCTTTGCCTTGACCTCTTCGGCGCTCCCTCCGCAGCGGAGTTTGCCGCGGGCGTCACCGTGCACGGCGAAGCTTCCATTCTTCCCTACGAAATAATGGAACGCGACGGCAGCCTGGTGTGCAACCTGCACATGCCGCTCGCGCAATTGCAGGTGCAGAGGACGCTCACGCTGCACGGCAACGACGTGCGCGTGCATGAGACCGTGGAGAACCTCGCGGCATCCGATCGTCCTCTCGCGTGGACGCAGCATGTCACGCTCAGCCCGCCGTTCCTCGATCCGAAGACCACAGAGTTCCGCATGACCGGCGATCGCGCCATGACGATCGAGAGCGAGATGGGAGCATCCGCCTATCTCGCGCTCGGCAAGAAGTTCGCGTGGCCGCATGCGCCCATGGCAAACGGTGACACGATCGATCTGCGCAGGATGAAGCCAGACGCTCCCGCCAGCAGCTTCGTCGCGTTGCGCATGGTGCCCGAAGGCGAGCACGCTTCATGGACCGCATGGTCGCCGAAGTACAAGCTTGCCATCAGCTACGTGTGGAAGCGCGATGACTTCCCCTGGCTCGGCATTTGGGAAGAGAACTGCGCCCGCGACTTCGTACCGTGGAACGGCGCAGCGGTGACGCGCGGGATGGAGTTCGGCACGTCGCCCTTCGCCGAAACCCGCCGTCAGATGATCGAGCGTGGAAAGCTCTTCGAAACGCCCGCTTACAAGTGGCTGCCCGCCCGTGAGCAACTAGAAGCAACCTACTGGATTCGCATGGCTGTTGCAGACAGGATTCCCGAGACCGTGGAGATGCCATCTGCATAGGCAAACAGCAAAAGAGGCGGGAGCATGATGCTCGGCGCCTCTTTCGCTGCCTTAAGTATCTTTACGAGAAGAGCAGATCATCCTTCTTCGCGTCGAACTTCTTGCCATCGACATTGGGTACCTTCTTCAGGTCGTCGATGCTCTTGAAGTCGCCGTTCTTCCCGCGGTAGTCCACCACTGCCTTGGCTTCATCGTCGGTCAGGCCCAGGTCTGTGGATAGCTGCGCCGGGGTCTCCTTATTGACCACGATCTTCGCGTGCGCCGCACCCGCGTCCGCCGCGGGGGGCGAGTCAAGGCCATAGTACTTGGACACGTAGTTCAGGATCGCCTCGAACTCGTCGTCGGTGCCTGTCGCTCCATACCCGACCATCTTGGTGATGGTTGCCGTCCAGCCGTCCTTGTCCTTATGCTGACCGGTGATGTTGGTGATGGAGTGGCACTTGGTGCAGGTCTGCAGCGTGATCGCCTTGCCGGGGCCGTTCGGCATCTCGGGATGATCGTCAGGGGCCTGTGCAACAGCGGTGCGTGCCGGGGCAGCGCCCCACAGCAGCAGGGCAAACGTTACAGAACCCAGAACCTGCTTCATGTGTCTCATGCTCGTAGTCACCCTTCGCCAATTCAACTATCAGACAGGAACCCGGCGGAAGACACCAAGTTCTGCATCCATTGCGCTTCGCTGCATCTGGCTGGCGCAGCGAAAGGACAGCCGAATCTCAAGTATAAAACGCCGGACGCACGCTGATTTGACGAGGTGCAACTTCCCTACGTGCGTTTCCGGTCGCGATGGTGACGCGATCCGGCGCTTAGCTGCTCACTGGATGATTCGCGCACGACCAGCGTGGCGGGCAGCCGAACCGTCTCAAGCGGGCCGGAGACACCGCTGCCGCGAATGCGCCGCAGCAACACCTGCACGGCGCGCGACCCAATCTCGAACGCGGGCTGCAGCACGGCCGTGATGCCCGGGCGGAAAAGCTCCTCTGCGTTCAGTTCATCGAAACAGACAAAGGCGTAATCCCGCGGCGTATCCAGGCCCAACGCGGCAAGGCTCTTCAGTGTTCCCAACCCAGTCACGCCGTTGGTCGCGAAGATTGCGGTGGGCCGTTCGCCACGGCCGCCCAGCATGCCTTCCTGGCAGATGCGCTCGATCTGCGCCGGCTGAAAGCCACCCTGCCAGACGAGCCTTTCGCGCACGCTCAGGCCGTGGTGCTGCATGGCTGTGCGAAAGCCGCGCAGGCGAGCCTGCTCATTGCGCAGCGTCAGAGGGCCCGTGACCACGGCGATCTCCCGGTGACCCCGCTCGACCAGGTGCGAGACCGCCATGGCTGCCGCTCGCGCGTCATCCACGCAGACCGAATCCACCGCAAGCCCCTCCGGCAGCCGGTCCAGGCAAACCAGCGGCGCGTGGGCAGTCACGTCCGCGGCAGCTTCTGCCGACCAGCGGTGCCCACCCGCAGCCACCAGCAGCGTGCCCTCGGACCGCTGCGACCGCAGCAGCTCCAGCATGGCCGTTTCGCGCGCATGGTCGTTCTCCGAATCCAGCACCATCAGAAAATAACCGGCCTCGCGCGCCGCCGACTCCGCTCCGCGAATGATGTGCGGAAAGAACGGAATGGTGATGTCCGGCACCACGATGCCCAGTGTTTGCGTTCGATTGGTACGCAGGCTGCGCGCGATCAGGTTGGGGCGGTAGTTGAGCTGCCCGATCGCCGCCAGCACCTTCTGCCGCGCGGTCTCACTGACGCCGGGCACGCCATTGATGACGTTGGAGACGGTACCCGCCGAAACTCCGGCCAGTTTCGCGAGTTCTTTTTGCGTGGGTGCCATCGCAACGAATTGTAGCGGGTCGCGCGCGGAAAGCCGCAGCCGGCCGCTTCAAGTTCGTGAAGAACACGGTGGACGCGGTGGTCACACAGCGGGCACAGTGACTTCTCCAGATTGCACGGCAGCCACATGTCTACAGGAAAGGAGCGGTGTTCACCGCGAATCCGCAGTGGCCGTCGTGTTCTTCATTCCGGAACCGACGACGACGAAAGGGCAGAGCGAATCACTCCCGCCCACTCCGCAATGGTGTCCGCGTCCGACGAGCTCTCGACTGCGGCCATCTGCACGGCGAAATTACCCAGCGTCGAGGACTCCGTTACGCCGCGAATCACTTCCAGGCCGGTAGCCTTTGCGGTCAGGCGATTCAGCAGCTCGTTGCGGCTGCCACCGCCAACGATGTAGAGCCGGCGCAGTGTCTTGCCTGTGATGGCGCCGATGGCGGCCAGCACCTGCGCATAGCGCGCGGCGAGGCTGTGCAGGATGAGGGCGGTCATGACCGGCGCGTCCCGCGGCGCCGTGGAAAGCGTAGGAAACCCGCGTTCCGCCAGCTGCCGATTGATGCGATACGGCATGTCGCCTGGCAGCAGAAGATCGGGGTCATCGACGTTCAGCAGATGCGCCGGTGTGGGTTGTGCCTCCGCCAGCGGCAGCAGATCGTCAAAGCTCCAGTCGATGCCGTCGTCGCGCCACACATCCAGGCAACCGCGCAGCAGCCACATGCCATTCACATTCTTGTGAAACAGAATGCGGCCGCCCGCCCCGCCGAAGTTCGTGAGGTTCTCTTCGCGCGCGGGCATCGTGTTGATGGGCTCGTTCAGCAGTGTCCCCACCAGCGACCAGGTGCCCGAACTGATGTAAGCCCAATCGTCCGCGCTATCAGGAATACCGGCAATGGCCGATGCCGTGTCGTGGCAGCACGGAGCCACGAGTTGCGTGTCTGCGAACGCGGGCAGCTCCGTCAGCTCGCCGCTTAGCTTGCCGATGACTGTTCCAGGCCGCACGAGCGGAGCCGCGAACTCCGGATCGAGCTCCAGCCGCTCGAAGATCGGCGTACACCAGGTGCCGGTGTGCATGTCGATCAACTGCGTGTGCGTGGCGTTCGTGTACTCGCAGACGCGCTCACCGCCAAGCCGGTGCAGAATGTACTCCGGCAACAGCAACCACGGAGCTTCAGGCGTGCCGGCCAACTTGTCGGCATAGAGCTGGTACAGCGTGTTGATGCGCATGATGCCGACAGCCGTCAGCACGCGCATGCCGTTCGCGCTCAGGATGCCGTGCACCCGCTCTTCCGACTCGATGTTGCGAACGTCGCGATAGCAGAAGGGATCCTCCAGCGCCTTGCCATGTTCATCAAGCCGCACGTAATCAACTGCCCATCCATCGACCGCAACCGAGCGAATGCCCTCTGGTGCCAATTGCGCGCACTTGCGCAGGCCGTCCATCAACCCGGCTTCGATCTTCATCATGGGCCAGCGCAGGCCGTTGCCCGTCTCCATGGCGTTGTTCAGAAAGCGATGCACCAGGGTCATGCGCGGTCCATCCGGCAGCCAGCGCAGCAGCGAGACACGGCAGCTCTCGGCACCAAGATCGATGGCTACAAGGGCGCGTGTGTCGGTAGGTTGCAAGATGTTCTCCTCGTGCATGTCATCACGGAGAAAGCGGCGGGCTTTAGCCCGCTGAATTGATCGCCAGTGAGCAGGAGCTTTAGCCCCGGCGGAATCCGAAGCCGGGGCTGAAGCCCCTCGTCTTCGAGCACTGTTCAGGGGCCTGAAGGCCCCTGCTTTCTCCATCAGCACTCTGCCCCTGATGCCCTTCGCGCGTTAGGTTCGTTTGGAAAGCTACGACTGCGACTGACGTTCCGTACCTACCGCAGATACGCCTCCGGCAAGCCGCCATCCACGGGAATCAAATGCCCGCTGGTCACCGGTGCCTTCGGGCCGCCAATGAACAGAATCGCCTCTGCATTGTCCTTCGGATCGATGGGCACATGCGTTAGCGTTCGCTGCGCGTAGAACTTCGCCAGCTTATCGCGCAGGTCATCATCGGACTCACTCTCTTCAAAGCCGATCTTGTACTTCGAAAGCGATGCCTTGACGCGATCGCGCGGGAACATGGTCGAGCCCTTCACCACGGTCGCCGGGCTGATGCCGTTGACGCGCACGTCAGGCGAGAAGGTGATGGCCAACTCGCGCACCAGGTGGCTGAGTGCCGCCTTCGACACGTCGTACACCTCCGTGCCTTTTTTCGGCACGACGGCATTGGCAGAACTGGTCAGCACAATCGATGATCCGAGCAGTCCCTGGGCGGCGAAGATCTTGTTCGCCTCGTCCGCCAGCAGGTAGTTGGCCGTGACGTTGATCTCAAGCGTGGTGCCCCACTGCGCATCGCTGATGACGCCGGTGGGCGACGACGGAAAGATCGCCGCAGTATTCACCAGGATATCCAGACCGCCGTACGTGGCGATGCACTTGTCGAGCGCGGCCTTGATCTTCTCGCGGCTGCGGATGTCGATCACCGTGCCGATCGCGGACTCCTTGCCGCCGATGGCCTGCGCTTCTGCAACCACACCATCAATCGCCGCCTGATTCAGGTCGGCCACAACGATGTGTGCTCCGCGCTGCGCAGCCAGCAACACCGTCTCACGCCCGATGCCAGAGGCTCCGCCAACCACCATGACGATGCGGCGGCTCAGCTCCTTCTCGGGCGGCTGGCGCTGAATCTTGGCCTCTTCCAGCGCCCAGTATTCAATGCGGAAGGCTTCGCTCGGCGGCAGCGCAACGTAGTTCTCTTCCGTCGCAAACGCCGACGTATCGGCGGCCGGGCCGGACTGCGGCAGCACTGCCGGGCAGGTGTCGCCGCCAAGCTGGCCGGCGCCGTTCATGACGTGGATCGCGTTCAGGTAGAACTCGCCGGTGATGCGTGACTCCGCCTTGTTCTTGCCGAAGCTGAACATGCCGACGCCAGGCACCAGCACGACGGTCGGGTTAGGATCGCGCATCTTCGGCGACTCCGGCAGCGCATGGTTGCCGTAGTAGGTGGCATACTCTTCGCGGTACGTAGCCAACGTTGAAGTGATCTTCGCCTTCAACTCGCTCACATCCGTCTTCGGATCCCACTCGACGTACATGGGCCGAATCTTCGTTCGGATGAAGTGGTCCGGGCAGCTTGTGCCCAGGTGCGCCAGCTTCTTTGCATACTGCGAGTTCACAAACTCAAGCACATC
>CAZZVI010000095.1:0-11909 GCA_964657335.1 uncultured Terriglobus sp. | reverse complement strand
CATGCGGAGGACATCCCTGCCCTTGCCAACGCCATGGTCGCTGAGATGAACGCGCGCCATGGAACGGCCGTGCCGGGCATCACGCGCGGACTGATGACAAGGTTCCTGGAATACCGCTGGCCGGGGAACGCACGCGAACTGCGCAACACCATTGAGCGTGCCGTCATCATGGCGCAGGACCACACGCTCGACGCATCGCACCTGCCGCCGGGCTTCGGTGAGGTGAATACCTTTGCCGCAGCCAGTGACAGCCCTGCCAGCATCAGCACAGAGTCGCCCGCCACGAGCAACGACGAAATGGTGCACCTGTCCGTCGGCACTACCGTGGACGAAGCCGAGAAGCAGCTGATCCTGAAGACGCTCATCTCCACCCGTAACAACAAGACGCGCGCGGCGGACATCCTCGGCATCAGCTCCAAGACGTTGCAGAACAAGTTAAAGGAATATGCGCTGGAGGAGCGGGAGACCCCGCAATAACCATGCGCCTGCGTACCCGGCTGATCGCGGCAACGTTGTCCTTCACCTTTCTACTGACTGCTGTGCTTTCCCTGGTGTTCCTGTCAGAGGTGCTGCGCGAGCGCATCTCGCAGACCGCTTCGGCCAACGTGGTGCTTGCGCATGAAGTGCTGTCTTCAACCCAGACCGCGTTGCAAAACGGTCTCGCTGAGAACCCACCTGTAGACGCAACGCAGGATGCTTTCCTCGCCGCGGTAACGCAGGCTCTGCGCACCGATCATCAGCTGGCGGAGACCCTCAACAGCGCCGTACGCTACTCGCCGGATATGCAAGACGCCAGCGTCAGCACGTCGGAAGGACGCGTTCTGGTCAGCAGCGACCCAGCGCTTGAAGACCACGCACAACCGCATCGCCGGAGCTTCGATGTCGCCGGATCGGCGTCACTGTTCGAGAAGCGGCAGTTGCTCTTCGGCAGCCCGGAGACACTCGACATCGATTTGCCGCTGCAGCGAAACGGGCAGCCATTCCTGGCAGCGCACATCGGCATTCGCTCCACCTTTCTGCGCAACGCGTACGCACCCTGGCTGCACGACGCGACGCTTGTATGCGTCTTTGCACTGAGCGGCTCGCTGTTGATCGCGGCGGTTCTCTCAGCAGCGGCACTGCGTCCCATTGAAAAGATTGGGCGCGAGCTGGAATCGATCTCCGCGCGCGGGCGTCAGCAGACACCTTTGACAAATGACGAGCGCGACGCGGTTGAGCGCGTCACGTCGACTATCAGCCGCCTGGACGAGCAGATTCGCACCTCGGAACAGACCCGCACCGAGATGGCAACAAACCTCAACAGCATGCTGCAAACGCTGAAGGATGGCGTTGTGCTGTTCACAGCGGACCTACGCGTCGCAATGGCAGGTGAGGCGGTCGCCAACTTTCTACCCGCGGACACCTTCATTGCAGCAGGCACGCCGCTCGCGGCGGTCTTTGCACCGGACACCGCGATCGGACGGACGCTCGCCGCCCTGCTGAAGGATCGTCAAAGTGTGCGTGCCGTACCGGTGCTGCTGGAAGACGGCCGCACGATCGCACTCTCGTTGAATTGCTTCACAGAAGAAGGCATGGGCGCGCTTCTGATGCTGCATGACATCGCGGCGCAGGAAGAACTTGAGCGCGAGATTGAAGTCTCTCGCCGCCTTGCCAGCATCGGTCGTCTGACCGCCGGCGTGGGACACGAGGTGAAGAATCCCATCAACGCCATGGTCGTGCATCTTGAACTGCTTCGGGGTAAGCTCGCGCACGCGAGCGACACGAATGGAGCGCAGCGTCACGTCGAGGTGCTGGCCAGCGAGATGAGCCGGCTGGATCGCGTGGTGCAGGCGCTCGCGGATTTTTCCCGTCCGATCGAGCCGCAACTGCGTGAACAGGATCTCGTTCCCATCGTCAAAGCGGTCGTGCATCTGGTCTCCGCAGAAGCAGAAAGCGAACGCATCCGCGTCACGGTGCAGGAGGATCGACCCGGCTCGCCCATCACGCTGTTGTGCGATGCGGAGCTGATGCGCCAGGCGCTCCTGAACATCGTATTGAACGCCATGCAGGCAATGCCAGGGGGAGGCGATCTGCACCTGCACCTTGCGTCGGACCGGCAGAGTGCGTGCCTGTCCGTGCGCGATACCGGCGCGGGTATTGCACCGGAGAAGCTGCCGCGCATCTTCGACCTGTACTTCACGACCAAGCCCACCGGCAGCGGCATCGGGCTTGCCATGACCTATCGCATCGTGCAGCTGCATGGCGGCATCATCGAGGTCAAGTCTGAGAGCGACCCCAAGGCCGCCGACCGCGGCACCACCTTCACGCTGCGCATGCCGCTTGCAGGCCGTCCGGCAGTCACGGTGCGGCAGGTGGTGAGCGTATGAGCCAACTTCGCGCAGCTGGATTCGCCGCGCTGTGTGCGGCCCTGATACTGGCAGGATGTCATAAAAAGATCCTTGTAGTCGCCGCTCCCGCCTTGCCGCCGCCCGTCATGATCAGCGTGCCTCCACCGACACACGTCTCCGAACCCGAGGCCGAAATGCCGCTCGAGGAAGCACCGGCGCTGACAGAGCTTCTGCCGCGCCAGCGCGTGTTCCGCTACCGTCCGTCTCCCGTGCAGCAGGTGACGCTGGCACCGGCGCCGCCTCCTCCCTTGGAACTGGGTCAGCTGACTACGGGCGACACCGCTCCGCTGCGGCAGCAGACGGAGGATCTGCTGCGATCGCAGCAGCGCCGGCTCAGCGCGATCTCAACTGCAGTTGCCGCACTGCACAGCCAGCAGATCGAGGAGGCGCGCCTGTTTCTGAAGCAGGCCGACGACGCGTGGCAGAAATCAGACGTCGATGGAGCGCGCACCCTGGCCACAAAGGCCAAGGTGCTGCTGGATGAAATCCTTACGTAGTTAGCCGGCAGCAGTGTTTCTTGCACTCTGGATCGTGCGCTCCGCCTCTGTCACGTCCAGCAACGTTCACATCAGCGGGAACGGCTCTAACTCCTACCGGCGGCGCTTCGGCTTCTGCCCCGAGGTTGCCTTGACCGGAGCATACTGCTGCCGCTGCGGACCTTTCGATACGGGCGGCGCTTCCACCTGCTTTGGCGATTGCGCCGTCTGCTCCTGCGTGCCGCCACCACTCAGGCGTGTCGCCGCCGGCGCCTGCGGCAACTGCGGCGGCGGAGGCGCAACCGGCGTGGCAGCCTCGGCCTGCAGCGCGGCTAGTTGTTCCAGCGACTCAATGGGCGTGCCGTTCGGCGAAAGGATCTGCATGCGGAAGAGGTTCCGCAGCGTGTCTTCCTGGAAGCGCGTCATCATCGCCTCGAACATGTCGAACGATTCCTTCTTGTAGGCCACTAGCGGATCCTGCTGCGCATAGCCGCGCAGGCCGATGCCCTCCTTGAGGTGATCCATCGCAAGCAGGTGGTCCTTCCATAAGCCGTCGAGCACCGTCAGCATGACGACGCGCTCGTGATAGCGCAGCGTCTCCGGCCCGAGGATCTGCTCCTTCACGTTGAAGCGTGAAGACAACCTGGCAAACAGCGTCTCCCCAAGCTCATGCCGGTTCAGTGACGTGAACTCGATGTCGTCAAAGCTCCCGCCGAACAGGTCGACGAGCTTCGACTTCATCTCATCGATCTTCCACTGGTCGGCATGCACGTTCGCAGGCGCGGTCTCATCCAGGATGCTGGAGAGCGCCGTCGCGGTGTAGTCCTCCAGGATGAGTTCCTTCTGGTCGATGCCCTCAAGCAGGTTGTGCCGCAGGCCGTACACCGCCTCGCGCTGCTTGTTCATCACGTCGTCGTACTCCAGCACGTGCTTGCGGCTTTCAAAGTTCTGCGTTTCGACTGCCTTCTGCGCGGCGGCGATCCGGTTGGTGATCATGCCGCTTTCAATCGGCACCCCCTCTTCCATTCCCAGCCGCTGCAGCAGCGTTCCGACCCATTCGCGCGCGAAGATGCGCATCAGGTCGTCTTCGAGCGAGAGATAGAAGCGCGCAGCGCCCGGATCGCCCTGGCGTCCCGCACGCCCGCGAAGCTGGTTGTCGATGCGGCGGCTCTCATGCCGCTCTGTGCCCAGGATGAACAGCCCACCCGCTGCGACCACGGCCTCATGCTCGCGCTTCGCACCCTCGGAGAAGTGCTCCAGGCTGTTGTCCCACTCAGCGAGCGTGCACTCAAACTCCTGGTTCTGGTAGTAGAAGCGGAACATGCCCGGCCCGGCGACCGGCGAAATCTCGCCTTCTACCGCGCTCAAGGCGCGCGCTGTGCCGCTCTTTGCAAGCTCCTGCCGCGCCATGAAGTCCGCGTTGCCGCCGAGCAGGATGTCGGTACCGCGGCCTGCCATGTTGGTGGCAATGGTGACCATGCCGATGCGGCCGGCCTGCGCGACGATCTCCGCTTCGCGCTCGTGGAACTTCGCGTTCAGCACAACGTGGCGCACGTTCTTGCGCTTCAGAATCTCGCTGAGCAATTCGCTCTTCTCGATGGACGTGGTGCCCACCAGCACGGGCTGCTTGGCCTCATGCAGGCGCTCGATCTCATCGGCGACCGCAAAGTACTTCTCTTTCGCGGTGCGATAGACGACGTCAGGAAATTCCAAGCGCTGCATGACGCGGTTCGTCGGGATCACCACGATCTCAAGCTTGTAGATCTTGTCGAACTCGGCGGCTTCCGTTTCGGCTGTGCCGGTCATTCCGCTGAGCTTGCGGTACATGCGGAAGTAATTCTGAAAGGTAATGGTCGCCAGCGTCTGGTCTTCCTTGCGGATGTTGACGCCTTCCTTCGCTTCGACGGCCTGGTGCAAACCATCGGACCAGCGGCGCCCCGGCATCAGGCGGCCGGTGAACTCATCGACAATGATGATCTCGCCGTCCTTCACCACGTACTCTACATCGCGCCGATAGAGGTTGTGCGCCTTGATGGCGGTCTCGACGTGGTGCTTTAGGTCCCAATTCTCAGGGTCCGCAATGTTGCCGATGCCGAGCAGGCTTTCGATCTTTTCCCAACCCTCATCCGTCACCGTGATGGAGCGGGTCTTCTCGTCCACAACGTAGTCGCCGGTATAGGTCTTCTCTTCAATAGTCTCGGTGAACTCGCCAAGCACAAGCGATGGAATGATCTTGTTGACGCGCTCGTACTTGTCGGTCGTCTGATCAGTCGGCCCGCTAATGATCAGTGGCGTACGCGCTTCATCGATCAGGATGGAATCGACCTCGTCGACGATGGCCATGTAGTGGCCGCGCTGCACCAGGTCGGCGAGCTCGAACTTCATGTTGTCGCGGAGATAGTCGAAGCCGAACTCGTTGTTGGTGCCGTAGGTGATGTCGGCAGCGTAGGCGGCGCGGCGCTCGCGATCGTCCAGGTCATGCACGATCACGCCGACCGTCATGCCCAGGAAGCCGTAGATCTTTCCCATCCACTCGGCGTCGCGCTTGGCAAGGTAGTCGTTGACCGTGATGACGTGAACGCCTCGCCCCGCAAGGGCGTTCAGATAGCACGGCAGGGTGGCAACCAGCGTCTTGCCCTCGCCGGTACGCATTTCGCTGATCTTGCCGCTGTGCAGCACCATGCCGCCAATCATCTGCACATCAAAGTGACGCATGCCCACGGCGCGCTTACCGGCTTCGCGAACGACCGCAAAGGCCTCGGGCAGAAGCTCGTCAAGCATGACTTTCTCCGCGGCAATGCGCGCGTCGCGATCGGCTATGTCAGCGGTGCGCGCCGCAATGCGCTCGCGGAACTCGTCTGTCTTGGCGCGAAGCTGCTCGTCGGTGAGCGCCTCAACCGACGCCTCAAAGCCGTTGATCTGGTCGAGCACCGGCTGCATGCGCTTGACGGCGCGTTCGTTGCTGGTACCAAAAACTTTGGTGAAAATGCTGTTGATCACAGGGGTAATCCTTGTTCGTTCGGAAAGAAGCGCGATGGCGTGATTGCGGTGCGATGCGCAACCGCGAAGCAGGCGATGTTGTTGCAACTGCTACAGGCCGCTTCCGGTCACGAAGTGCATCATCGCGGCGTGCGCTGCCGCGCCGCGAACCGTATGCACATCGCTCTGTACAGGCTGCAAGGTAAGCCCGATGCCTCGCAATTCTTCGCCTCGCAAACCGGTTGCCGCAGGCTCTGAATCCTCGACCGCTGCCTGGAGCAGCAGGTTCCGCACAAATACGCCGCCGGGCGTTCGCGATTGTTCAACGCTACCCGCGCACGCGTCTGCCCCCGCCATGCTCGAAATCAGCAGCAGAAGGGCCACGAACTGTACGGCGCGGGAACGCATATCTCACTAGTTTAGACGAAGGCGGGTACGCCCGCAGATATCACGTAGCACTTAGGCACGCGGATGCGTCTTGTCATACACCGCCTGCACCTGTGCCACGCTGAGCTGCGTGTACCGCTGCGTAGTCGAAAGCCGTGCGTGACCCAGCAGTTCCTGGATGGCGCGAAGGTCGGCGCCGTCTTCCAGCATGTGCGTGCCGAAGGCGTGCCGCAGCGTGTGCGGATGCACGTCTGCCGGCAGGCCTCGCTGCACCGCGATCGCCTTCACAATGCGTCCGACGGAGCGTGTCGTCAGACGGGCTGCTCCACGCGCACGCTCATTGATGAGCAGCGGGCCGTCCGCGATCAGGCCGCACTTGCCTGCGGCCCGAAGCTTTGCCTCACGATGCGGCCCGTACGCGCGAACGGCCTCAGCAGCCGCGTCCCCCAGCGGTACGTAGCGTTCCTTGCGGCCTTTGCCGCGGACGAGAATAGCATCGTTCGCCCAGTGCACATCGCGGACGTCGATGCCAACTAGCTCTGAATTGCGGATGCCGCAGCCGTAGAGCAGCTCCCAGATCACGCGGTCACGTTCGGGCCAGCCGGTAGAGCCCTCATCGTCGGGCTTTTCCTGCTGCTCGATCGAGTCGAGCACGCGATTGACCTCCTCCGCCGATGGCACGCGCGGCAGGTGCTTCGGCAGCTTAGGCGAGGCGACCAGCGTAGCGGGATTGACCTCCACGTAATGTTCCTTCGCGAGCCACTTGAACCACGACCGGATCGCCGATAGCGCCCGCGCGGCAGAAGCCCGCGTGAGGCCGCGGTCATACAGCACACCCAGATAGCCGCGGATGTGCAGGTGCTCAACCGAGCGCACCTCTGCCTCCGTGCCGAGCGTTTCGCTGAGATACGTAGCAAAGTCCTGCACCTCGCGGGTGTAAGCGCGCAGCGTATGCTCCGACACGCCCCGCTCGTGCTGCAGCATAGCAAGGTACGCGGTCGCGAGTTCCTTGACGGTCATGCGTGCGCCTCGGCGGACGTGCGACGCCGAGCTCGGGGATGGTGCATTGCATGCACCTGTTTCAACCGGCCAAGCGCAAGGTGCGTGTATACCTGCGTCGTTGCAATGTCCGCGTGGCCAAGCAGCGTCTGCACGCTGCGCAGATCGGCGCCGTGCTCCACCATATGGGTCGCACAGCTGTGGCGCAGCTTGTGCGGGCTTGCGTTCGCGTTGGTCGACTTGACGATCGACCAGACCACCTGCGTCGTCAGAGGCTTGCCACGCACCGACAGGAACAGCGCCCGCTGCAGACGGTAACCAGCACGCTGCAGGCCGCGTGTCGCCAGGCTGGGCCTCCCACGCTGCAGATACTGCTCCAACGCAACGCACGCGGCGACGCCGAGCGGCACGATGCGCTCCTTATCGCCCTTGCCGCGCACCTGCGCGCGTTGCTGCTCGAGATGCAGATCTTCCACGCGCAGTGAGACGACCTCACCCGCGCGCAGTCCGCCCGCGTAGAGCAGCTCGACCAACGCGTGATCGCGCAGCGCCAGCGCGTCCGCCTGCGGATGTTGCGCCGCGGTTGCGGTGCCTTGCAGCATACGGCCAACCTCCGACTCGGCAAGCGACTTCGGCAGCACCTTCCACGTCGAAGGCGACTCGATGTTTACTGTCGGATCGTGCCGGATGCGCTTGTCGGTAAGCATCCACTTGTAGAAGCCGCGCAGGCAGCTCAGCTTGCGCGCCACCGAGCGGTCGGCGCGCTCATGGGTACGAAGGTGCTCCATCCACCGGCTCACGTGATCGCGCGTGGCGGTCTGCAGCAGACCACCGTCCAGTTCAAGATGCTCGCAAAACTGCAGCAGATCGCGCGTGTACGCCTCGCATGTCAGGGGACGCAGGCCACGCTCCACGCGCAGGCAGGTCATGTACTCGCGCACCAGGTCGCTGTTGCGGGACGTCGGTTGCGAGCGCTTTGCGGGGTCTGCCATCAGCTTCATTATCAGACGCAGGCATCATGCGCAGAGCGATGGAATCTAACTCGTCATCTCATATGGCAAGCTCGAACACATGGCTTTGACGTACGTTGCAGTTCTCTCTGACACGCATGGACTGCTGCGCCCTGAGGTGATCGCCTCCTGCAAAGGTGTAGACCACATACTGCATGCTGGCGACGTAGGGGATCCCGGCATACTTGCGCGGCTATCGGAGATTGCACCGCTGACGGCCATCCGCGGCAACATCGACACGCATGGCGATTGTGCCAACCTGCCCGCTACAGAAATGCTCCAGCTCGGCGGTGTCTACTTCTACCTGATACACGCGCTGGCCGACCTTGACATCGACCCCTTCGCCGCCGGCGTACGGGTCGTCGTCTCCGGCCACTCGCATCAGCCCAAAGAGGAACGGAGGAACGGCGTTCTGTACCTCAACCCCGGGAGTGCCGGGCCGAGGCGCTTTCGGCTGCCGGTGGCAATGTCTTTCTTACGGGTTGAGGATGGGCAGATTGAAGTGGAGAACGTGACGTTTGATTTGTAGCGATTCTGTCATCTGAGTTTAAACATCGGCCTTTTCAGATTTCTTGCGAACAATCACTACGTCTGTCATCCTGAGCGGAGCAAAGAACCCCTACGCATCTGACGTGTCACAGATGTATATGGCTCTCGGGCTGAAAGGTTCGAGCGGCTGAGGCGAAACAAACTCTATTGGGATCCTTCTCTTACGCTCAGGATGACGAACGTTTCAGGCACGTTTAATGTCCGTCAATATGGATTGAGCGCAACATGTTCCCCAACCGCGTATTCACATCTTCCAACTGGCCGGGTGTGATCTCCATCGCGCCGCTGGTCTGCGAGCAAAAGGTGTTCACCACCAGGTCGAACCGCAGGCAGCTTCGGCCGCGCAGCGCGGTAAACACTTCGTCGCGGGTTTCCGTGCAGATGGTGCCGTGCTGGTCCTGACCATGCTTGAAGGTGACGCCTGCGATCTGCACGTCTGACTTCGCTTTCAGATGACCCGTCGCAGCGAGTGCGGCGCACGCCTTCGCATCGGACCCGGGCAGGACGGAATAATAGAACATAGCTCCCGCAAAGGTCGTCGGCGGGTACGGATTGAAGTTGATCGCAGCAACGCCCCGCACGTCGAGGCCGCGTCGAGCGCTGCGCACATCGGTCCCGAAGTTCGACAGAATGCCATCCTTACGCTCAAAGTTCCAACCCGCGGGCACGTGGAAGGAGACGCCGTATCGCCGGTCACGAAAGTCTGTTGCGGCAGGTTCGGGGTGCTCCGGATCGTCAGGCACGGTAAAACCCTTGATGTCCCCTGCGGCGCCAGGCATCGATTGCGCGTGACTTGCGGCTCCTCCGAATAGGAGCAGAAACGTGAACAGGCAACACATGCGGGGTAAGAAGTTCATCCGAATCTCAAATCCTTAGACGCACTTGCAAGACATCTCAAGAGCGTCGCATCCTGGGATTCGCCAGCGCATACGCCAGGTCGGTCAGCAGGTTTGCCGCCAGGTAAGTCAGCCCGATGGTCAGCGTGCATCCCTGCACCAGCGCATAGTCGCGGTTGGAGATGGCCGAAAGTGTAAGCCGGCCAATGCCGGGCCACGAGAAGATCGTCTCCGTCACAATGGCTCCCGCAAGCAGCGATCCGAACTGCAGACCCACCACCGTCAGCACCGGCACGAGCGCATTCCGCAGGGCGTGCCGGTAGACCACCGACCGTTCATTTAGCCCTTTCGCGCGCGCCGTGCGGATGTAGTCCTGCCCAAGCTCCTCCAGCATGGACGTGCGCACCATGCGAGTGAGGATGGCTGCCAGCGAAAGACCGAGCGTGACCGCCGGGAGCACCAGGTGCAGCAGCGTGCTGCCGCTCAGCAGGTCGCCTGCGCCTGCTCCTGAGACGGGCAGCCAGCCAAGGCTGATGGAGAAGACCAGGATCAGCACCGGCCCGAGCGCGAAGTTCGGCACCGACAGGCCCAGCAGCGAAATGCCCCCCAACAGCCGGTCCGTCCACCGGCCACGATGCAGCGCCGACGTCACACCGGCGGGCACGCCAAGCAACAGCGCCAGCAGCAAGGCCGCGACCGACAGCAACAGCGTGTAGGGATACCGCTGCTCTACCAGGTGCGTCACTGAATCGCGCAGCCGCAGCGAACTGCCCAGATCGCCATGGAAGATACCCCGCCAATAGCGCAGGTACTGTGTATGCAGCGGCAGATCCAGACCATACGCATGGCGCAACACAGAAAGGTCCGTAGCGCTTGCGCCCTCACCCATCATCTGTGCGATGGGATCGCCCGGGACGATGTGGATCAGCAGGAATACGATCGTGATGATGAGCCACAACACCGGCAACGTCAATAGCATGCGACGCAGAATCGAAAGCATCACCTTCATGAGGTGGACCGCTGCTCTTCAAGTGTTGCTATGTCCGTCTCTCGCGGCTGAGACGGCTCCGCCGTAATCCGCACGCGACTGATGCGACGGCCGGTCAGTTCCATCGCCGTGAAGGTCCTTCCGCCATACGAGAACTCCTCACCAACCCGCGGCAGGTGCCCAAGCTGCGAAAGCAGAAAGCCCGCAAGCGTCTCCACACCGGGCTCACGTGGGAACTGCCAGTGAAACTGCGTCGTCAGGTCCCGCAGCGTCACCGTGCCATCCAGGTCAACGAAGCCCTGCCGGTTCAGCGAAGGCAGCGTCCTCGCCGACAGGTCGAACTCGTCTTCCAGCTCGCCGACCAGTTGCTCCAGCGCGTCTTCTGCCGTGACCAGGCCGACGGTCGAACCGAACTCGTCCACCACGATCGCAATCTGCCGCCGGCGCACCTGGAACTCCTGCAGCACCTCGACGGCAAGCTTCGTCTCGGGTACCACCAGAACGTCCCGCGCAATGGTTCGCAGCTGCACGGAAGGCTCCTGCAGAGCCACCGGCAGGCGGCTGTCCCGCCGATAGTGCATCAGCCGCGAGATGTCCTTGGAGTACACCACACCGATGATGTGCTCCGTACCGAGTGCCGGATCGTACACAGGCACGCGGGAGTGCTGCTCCTCCACGATGCGCGCGGAGGCGAGCTCCACGGGCATGTCCGCCGGCAGCGCGAAGATGCGTCCGCGCGGTGTCATGATTTCCCGCACCGTCACGTGATTCAGGTCGATGGCACGATGAATCATCTGCTCCTGGAAGACCGGCAACAGACCGCTTCGGCGCGTGGCCGTCGCCACCATCTTGAGTTCCTCCGGCGAGTGCACATCGCCGCCCTCGCCGCGCAACGGCACGCGAAACAGCCGCAACACGCGGGCGGTTGAGCCTTTCAGCAGGCGCACCGCCGGGCGCGTCATGCGGATGAAGACATCGACCGGACCCGCGACCGCCAGCGCTATGCGCTCGCCACGCTGCAGTGCCAGCGACTTCGGCACCTGTTCGCCCAGCAAGACTTCGAGATAGGTAATCAGCAGGAACGCGACTGCAATCGCGACGGTATGCGACACAACCGCCGCATGCACCAGGAAGAACTTCGGCTCGCCTTCGTAACGAACGCGGAAGAGCAGATCCTGCAGCAACTGCGCAACCGCGCCCTCACCGAGCCATCCCAGGGCCAGGGAACACAGCGTCACGCCAAGCTGGTTGGCCGCAAGAAAGTCATCGATCTCGCGCTTCAGTCGGAGCGCGGTGCT
>CAZZVI010000094.1:0-11976 GCA_964657335.1 uncultured Terriglobus sp. | reverse complement strand
ATGTCGAGCAGGACAACATCGTACTCAACGTCGCGTATGAGCTCGACCGCCTCAACCGCAGAGCCGGTACTGGCGACCGCGTAGCCTTCTTCGCGCAGAATGCTTTCAAGCGACTCGCGAATTTCCTTCTCATCGTCAACAACCAGAATGTGTCTCACGCGTGCTGCGCCTCGGTGACGATGTGCGACGTGGCGTCCTCCGACAGGACGGGAGCGAGCGGGAGCTCCAGCAGAAAGCGTGCGCCACTAGGCGAGTTCTTCTCGACGCGGATGCTGCCCTGGTGGTCAGCCATGATCTTCGCGGCAATGGTAAGGCCCAGTCCTGTGCCCCTGCTCTTGGTAGAGAAGTACGGCAGGAAGAGCCGCTCGCGCATCTCGTCCGTGACGCCCGGGCCGCTGTCAGCGACCACAAGTTCCAGCATGCCGGGCGACTGATCCGAACGACGCGTTTCGATGTGGATCTCTCGCAGAAGGCTCACCTGCATGGCCTCAGCCGCGTTGTCGATCAGGTTCGAAAGAGCGCGCTTGATCGCCTCAGGGTCGGCCATCACAAGCGGCAGCCCCGGCGTGAGGGAACGCACCACGGCCACGTTCTGCAGCCGTCCTGCAAACAGTGACAGGGTGTTTTCGACAATAGTGTTGAGGTCCGCGGGACGCGGCCTGGCGTTGGGGAACTCCGCGAGCGAAGAGAACTGGTCCACCAGAGACCGCATGCTTTGCACGGAGCTGCTGATGACTTCGCTGCAGCGTTGGATCGTTGCGACGGAAGGAGAATCCAAGTCGTTCGCCTCAAGCGTTTCGCCCAGGCGAATGATGTGGCGGTGGATCTGTTCGGCAGAGAGCGAGATGGGCGTAAGCGGATTCTTGATCTCATGCGCGACCCGGCGTGCCACTTCTTTCCACGCAGACTGCTTCTGCGCACGCAGCAGCTCCGTCGCATTCTCCAGCACGAGCACATAGCCGATCGCGCCGCGGATGCCGGCGGTGCTGCTTTCAAGCAACGCGGCTGTTACGGCGATGTTCAGGATGCCCGTTGGCGCCTGCATCTCCATTTCGGCCGATGCGGTACCCATGCGGTGGGTGCGTCGAAGCACGCGGTCCACGATCTCCATCGCGTCTGCCGGGATGACCTGATCGACCGAAAGCCCGGGGAAGTTGCGCTGTCCGCCGGGATCGAGCATCTCGCTGAAGGCGCGGTTTGCGACGCGGATGACGCGGTTTTGGTCCAGCATGACGACGCCGTTCGGGATCGTCTGCAGCATCGTTTCTAGCTCACGCCGGCGCATTTCGAGCTCAACGTTGGCTTCGAAGACCTGCACCGTGCTTTGCTCCACAAGGCCTCGGCTGCTTTCCAGATCCTCTGCCATGGTGTTGAAGCTTTGCACCAGGTCACCCAGTTCTTCAGTGGCCGAGGCTTCCACGCGCTGGTCGTAGTTGCCCTGCGCGATTGCAGCCATGGCAACGGCGAGCGCCTCAACCGGCTTGGTGACTTGCTTGGAGACGTGCAGTGCGAGCCAGCTCGCCACGAAGAGGGCGAGCGCCGTAATCATCAACATCAGCAGCATGTAGGTGGTGCGAATCTGGCGGCGAAGGCGGAACAGCGCCCAGTACTGCTGGCTGGCGCGGTCAAGCTGCGTCATGTGCGCCGTCATGCCGTCCGGCAGCGGGAGAGCCGCGATCACCTGCGTGTCGGGCTTGATCCACGCGGAGCTTGCAATGTAGTCGGTGCCGCCGGTCGACAGGATGGGACCGTCCGTGCGGTGGACAGCCTGCAGTGCCAGCGCCTCAACCGTGCCGATCGCCTGCACATGCAGGGGAGACGATCCCGGTGCTGCCGACGGCTCGTCATCGAATGAGATGTCCTGGGGCTGCCACGTGCTCAGCCTGGCGCGCGCGCCTGCCGGTACATGATGCCGTGCTGCCGTCACGCCTGCCTGGTCGATAAGGAAGAAGCCGCCCTGCAGCGTGATGTCATGCTGTTGCATCTCCTGCTGCAACGCTGCGTCGTTCACCAGCTTGCCTTTTCCATCGACGACGGAGCCGGCAAGCTCCTCGGCCTCAGACCGCGCGTTTGCGGCGACGTAACGCGAAAGATCCACCGCGATGCGCGACGACTCATCTCGAAGCTGAGCGGCCGGTTGCGAGAACCAGCGCTCGATCGCGCGATTCATCAGCAGGTAGCTGAAGCCGAACATCGAGCCGATCGGCAGCAGCGAGAGCAGCACCGCGCCCGAAAGCATGCGCGTACGGAGGCGCGCTCCAAGCACACCGCTGCGCTGCTCCGCATAGAGCTTCAGAACGTTGCGCAGCAGCAGCAGCAGACCCGCGAGGAACAGCAGAAATGCGATGAAGGAAACGGACGTGAACAGAACGATCTGGCCCGGCGTGGACGGATTTAGGAAGCTGAGGCGGAACGCATTCAGCGCTGCGAGTCCAAGGAAGAGCAGCAGCAGGCACACACCCACAATGATGGTGACGATCTTTCGCTGCCGTGTTGTTCCCACTGTTCTGACCTCCGCTGCCTGTCAGGTTACGTGGCGATTATAGGTCTGCAGAGCGCCACGTTCTGAGATTGGAAGAATCTGCGGACTGCTATTCAGTTTTACTCAACTCGCTTCACTTGACCAGATAACTTTTACCCGGGTGCGCACACTTAAGATCGATATGTGCAAGTGAGTTGATCTCGAGCACGCTACTCGCTGCAACACCTTGCATTCCTGCCGACATAAGTCAGAGACGGCGAGCGCCCTCAGGCGCCGTACGAGTCTCCGCGCGACCACTTAGCCACGGTTCAGGACAGGCATAACCATCCCGTAAGAATTGCAGGTATTCGCTAGTGAAACAGACCCTCTCTACCATGGCTGCGTGTGCAGCCATCGCAATCACGTGTGCCCTTTCGAGCTCACTTCCCCTCAGTGCGCAAGGCTCAAGTGTTCCATGTTCTGCCATGACGATCGGGCAGAACGCCTCACTCAACGGCGTGCTTCCATTTCTCGCGACCGATCCGTGGCGCACCAGCGTAGCTAACGCCGCGGTCGATCCGAATTCCGCAGCGCTCATCGCTCAGCTGGGCAGCAGCGTGCTGCACCCTGA
Source organism: uncultured Terriglobus sp. (assembly GCA_964657335.1). GTDB lineage: Bacteria > Acidobacteriota > Terriglobia > Terriglobales > Acidobacteriaceae > Terriglobus. The sequence continues at coordinate 8,884 of CAZZVI010000094.1, read as the reverse complement.
CTTCGGATCGGGCGAGTATGACGGATCAACGATGGGCATTCCTTACATCGTCGTCAACGGACAGCCGAACATCAAGGTCAAGTACGGTGCCTATGCCTCAGAGAGCGACCCGGGCATCATGCCCATTCCCGCTTCCGCATGGGTTGAGGGCTATCCCAGCACCGCCGCAGGTGACCGGCACGTAATCGCCATCGACTCAAATGCGTGCTTTCTATACGAGCTGGGCAACGCATACGTGCAGGGCGACGGATCGTGGACCGCTGATGTTGGCGTGATCTGGAACCTGGCGAAGAATACCGATCGCCCATACCTCTGGACGTCGGCGGATGCGGCCGGACTGCCGATCTTTCCTGGCCTCGCGCGCTACGATGAGGTTGCTGCGGGACAGATCCAACATGCGCTGCGCTTTACCGTCCAGCACACGCGCGCAGCCTTTGTTGCGCCGGCTACGCACGTTGCGTCGAACTCCACTTCAACGAGCTACCTGCCCATGGGCGCCCGCCTGCGGCTGAAGGGAGGCTATGACATATCCGCCTTCACGCCGCAGGCTAAGGTCATTCTCACGGCGCTGAAGACCTACGGCATGATCGTCGCAGACAACGGCAGCAACATGTATGTCTCCGGGGCACCGAACGATGGTTGGAATAACGACGATCTGCATGCGTTGCAGAAGGTACCCGCGTCTGCCTTCGAAGTGATCAACATGGGTACACCGATCACCGCAAGCACGCTTCCGAAAGGCACTGCGCCGGTGTTTCGTTCGTTGACAGCCTCCGCCACAAAGGTTGCGGCCGGCACGCTGGTGACGCTTACCTGGAATGTAACCGGCGGCACCACGTCCACGGTTGTCTCACCGTTTCCGGGAGCAGTCAGCGGAACGTACGCGCTGGTACGGCCGACATCTACCACCACCTACACCGTGCTGTCGGAGAACCACTTCGGCACCACGAGTAAGGCGATCACCATCACTGTCAAGTAGCTGGTGCATCGGGCCGATCGCTCATACGTCTATGTGCGATGCGGCTTCAGTTGCCGAGCTAGTAGCCCAGTGCACAAGGAAATCGGCTTTAGCCGCCGGGATGAGAACCTCGGCGGCTAAAGCCACTTCCTTTGACCGAAGCTATGTGCCTCGGCGGCTAAAGACGCGGAGCAAGAAATGCGGGTTGTCGCGCGCCTCAGCTCGCCAGATTGTGAGGCTGCGAGGTCGCTACAGCAAGGCCGTAACCGGCTTCCAATCGCGCTGCTGCGACTCGGCAACTGCCTTGTAGGTCAGCGTTCCAGCGTAGGTGTTCACGCCTTCGGCAATGCCGGGGTCGGACTTGATCGCAGCTTCCGCTCCGTGATTGGCAAGCTTCAGCACGTAAGGAAAGGTCGCGTTCGTCAGCGCGAGGGTCGATGTATTCGGCACGGCTGCCGGCATGTTTGTGACGCAGTAGTGCACCACGCCATCCACCACGTACGAAGGATCGGTGTGTGTCGTGGGACGTGCTGTTTCGATGCATCCGCCCTGGTCGATGGCGACATCCACGATCACCGCTCCACGCTTCATCTCCCTGACCATTGCTGCCGTCACCAGCTTTGGCGCGGCCGCACCGGGGATCAGGACGCCGCCAATCAACAGGTCTGCCTCGCTGGCAGCACGGGCAAGGTTGTAGCTGTTCGAAGCGAGCGTATAGACACGTCCGTTGAAGATATCGTCGAGGTCGCGCAGGCGGTTCAGGCTCAGGTCGATGACGGTGACCTTCGCTCCAAGACCGAGTGCCATCTTGGCAGCATTGGTGCCCACGATGCCTCCGCCGACGATGACGACATTGCCCGGCATGGTACCGGGAACGCCGCCCAGCAGAACACCGCGTCCGCCGTGCTCCTTTTGTAGATATTGTGCGCCCACCTGAACGCTCAGGCGCCCCGCGACCTCGCTCATCGGCGTCAGCAGCGGCAGCGATCCAGCACGGTCGCGTACCGTCTCGTAGGCGATCGCGTTCACCTTCTTCTCCAGCAGCTTGTCGGTCAGCGCGGGCAGCGGGGCCAGGTGGAGGTATGTGAACAGCAGCAGGCCTTCGCGGAAGTAGGTGTATTCCTTTTCGACAGGCTCTTTCACCTTGACGACCATGTCGGCAAGCCGCCAGGTGTCGTAGGCCGAGCCGACAATCTCCGCGCCGGCATTCTGATAGTCATCATCCGGAAATGCCGAGAGGTCGCCCGCGCCCGTCTGCACGAGCACCTTGTGGCCTGCGCCCACCAGCGCGTGTACACCGGCAGGCGTCACGCCAACGCGGCTTTCGTGATCCTTTACTTCCTTTGGTACACCAACAATCATCTGTGCTCCTCGCATCGCGATTCTACCAATCGCAGGAGTGTGATACGCCGGGAACGGACGCGCGCCTGCGAGGGTGAGCCTATACAATCGATGAAGCCTCAAGAAGCAGGAATCGCAAAACCAGCATGCCCCAGAACGGATATCAAGGCCGCACCTCGCGCGCACGCAGCATGCGTTCGCTCTTCTCGCTGTTCTCAAACGATCTTGCGATCGACCTGGGCACGGCGAACACTCTCGTCTATGCCCACGGCAAGGGAATCGTGGTGAACGAGCCCTCGATCATCGCCGTGAACAAGGTGACGAACGAGGTTGAGGCCGTCGGCAAAGAGGCCAAGGAGATGGTCGGCCGCACTCCGGGCAACATCGTTGCGATCCGTCCCATGAAGGACGGCGTCATCGCCGACTTCCGCCACACCGAGAAGATGTTGAACTACTTCATCCAGAAGGCGCATAACCGCAAAATGCTGGTGCACCCGCGCATCATCATTGGCGTGCCCAGTGAAATTACTCAGGTGGAAAAGCGCGCGGTCGAAGACAGCGCGTACCGCGCCAAGGCCAGCGAGGTGTATCTGGTGGAGCAGGCCATGGTCGCTGCCATCGGTGCAGGCCTGCCCATCACGGAACCGGGCGGCAACATGGTCGTCGACATCGGCGGTGGAACGACGGATATTGCGGTGATCTCGTTGGCTGGCATTGTGTATTCGCGCTCGGTGCGCATGGCCGGCAACCAGATGGACGAGGCTGTTGCGAACTTCCTGAAGCGCAAGTACAACCTGCTGATCGGCGAGCGCACCGCCGAACAGATCAAGATGGAGATCGGGTCGGCCTACCAGCTGGACAAACCGCTCACCATGGAGATCAAGGGCCGCAACCTCATCGAAGGCGTGCCGAAGACAATCACCATCGATGACTCCGAGATCCGCGAAGCGCTCAGCGAGTGCATCTCCACGATCATGAATGCGATTCGCGTTGCGTTGGAACGTACACCTCCGGAGCTGTCAGCCGACATCTCCGATCGCGGCATCGTGCTGACTGGCGGTGGGGCGCTCATCAAGAATCTCGATCGCCGCATCCGGGAAGAGACGGGACTGCCGGTTTCGATTGCAGACGATCCCTTGGCGTCGGTGGTTCTCGGCACTGGGCGCATGCTTTCGGACTTCAGTCTGCTCCGCAAAATCTCCATCGATTAGGTCTGGCGCAGGCCGGGTCACACGCGACACACTGCACGCCCATGGAATCCTTCTTCAGCCGCTACAAGAGTGCACTGGTGCTGGCTGCTGTTCTGCTGGCACAGGGCATCGGTCTTGCCACGCAGATGCGGCGCACGGATTACGCCGCTCGATCGGATGGGCACCACGTGCGCGCTGCGCGTGCCTCGGAGGCGTTTCTTCTGACACCGTTCGAGACGGTACTTCGCCGCGTAGGCAGCGTCGTCCGCGGCACCTGGACGAACTATCTGGATCTGCGGCATGTGCGCCAGCACGACCGCGATCTGCAATACCAGATCGACCAGCTTCGCCTACGCGAGGCTTCGCTTGCCGAAGACGCGCGACAGGGTCAGCGCCTGCAGCAACTGCTCGGATTCAAACAGCAATACGTCGGCAAGACCGTTGCGGCGCAGGTTGTAGGCACGGGCGGCGGCGACCAATCCCGCATGCTGGTGCTGGACAAGGGTGCTTCCGACGGCCTTAAGCCGGACATGGCGGTCATCACTCCGGATGGTGTTGTGGGTAAGATCCGTGATGTGTTTGAGCGCTCGTCGCAGGTGCTGCTGCTGAACGATCCAAGCTCCGGCGCTGGTGTCGTGCTCACGACGACACGTTCGCGCGGCATTCTGCGCGGCACCGCATCCGGCGGTTTGCAGATCGGCAACCTGCTGCCCGATGAGCGCATAAAGCCGGGCGAGCCTGTCATCACCAGCGGCGGGGACCGCATCTTTCCGCGGGGCTTGAGCGTTGGCATCGTCACCTCCGTCAGGCCTGATCCGGACCACCAGCCTTACGCAGCCATTTCGATCAAGCCCGCGGCGAACCTTGACCGGCTGGAAGAAGTGCTGGTGGTGACCGACGCCAGTGAGCAGCTTGCCACAGCCATTGCCAGCGGCCAACAGGCAGACGAGACGGGCAAGAAGGCCTCAGAAGTGGTAGCAGGACGTTTGCCGGGGCTGCATGACCAGCCGGCCGCAGGCGCACAGACGGGAGACATCCCTCCCGGCGCAAACCCTGCCCAGCAGCCCGGCGTGACCCTGCCCAAGCCGCCGCCGCCCTTGCACACCGATCGTTACTCGCCTGGTGCCATTCCTCCGGCCGCCGCGCTGCAGCCGGGAGAGCATCATGATCAGCTTGCGCCGCCCGCATCCAAACCGGCGCGCGCGCCAGCGGAGGAACAGCAACCCTGATGGCTCGCCGCTCCTTCGCCAATCGCCGGCAGCTCGAAGAGCACCACTTCCACCCCGTGGTTGTGCTCGCTGTCCCGCTGTGTGCGCTGTTTCTGCACGCTTACCTGCCGCACATCTGGCGTCCGCTGGATATCCTGGACCTGCCGCTGATTGTGGTGCTCTACTTCTCGATCTCGTGGCGCAATCGCATCCAGGGCACGCTGCTGGGAACAGTTGTCGGCCTGCTGCAGGACCTGCCGAGCAACCAATACATCGGCGTGAACGGCATGGCCAAGGCGCTCATTGGCTACGTCGCAGCCTCGATCGGCCTGAAGGTCGACGTGGATAACGTGGTGACCCGCGCCTTGTTGAACTTCGGTTTCTTCCTATTGCAATCGGTGCTGCTGTTCACCATCATGCATTTCCTGCTGGGCTCAACTGATGCCGCGCCACGCTGGATTCATGAGTTGATACGAGCTGCTGTGAATGCCGCGATCGCAGTGCCGATCTTCTTTCTGCTGGACCGCACCCGCATGAACGAATAGCCTTTATCTGCCGCTGGGCGAATCTTCGGCCCGGGTCAGGAAGGCGGCAATGTTCGCCTCGGCCGCTGCTTTCAGTCCCTGCAAGGCGGCCTGTTCACGCTCATGCAGCTTGCGATCTTCCGGGGAAATGGGCGGCAGGTTGTAGATCTGCATGTTCGTTTCGGCTAGCACGGCAAGCTTCAATCCATCGGGTGAGAGCGCGAAGTTGCCGCCTGGCCGTTGCGCCGGCGAACAGACCACGCGCAGCAATTCTTCCCCTTCGCGGCTGCCGTATACGCGCACTTCTTCGCCGCGGATTTCGTCGTGATCCAGGCGGTCGGTATCCTGCGCGGGCGTTGTGGTCAGCGTGCTGCGGACGGCGAAGCGTCCGTTTGCGGGCGCTGTATCCACAGCGAGCCAGAGCGGCGGATCATCCAGCGTGAACACCCACTTCGCTTCGGCCAGCAGGTTAAAGCCGCCGAGGAGGCGGCGATCGTCTCCGCCGCGGCAGCCGTATGCAAAGAACTCCGCGTCGGAGACGAAGATGCTATGCGGGCGGCAGGTGCTTGTAAATCCAGCCAATTCCATGCTTTTTCCGACAAAGGGATGAAAGTCGAAGCCCCAGTGGGTGCGATCTTCCTTGACCGTCTGCAGCACGCCGGTCGAGGTGAACGCGATGGAGAACGCGTCCCGCGCCACGGCCTCGCCGCGGCTGGAAAGCCGCAGGCTGCCGTCAGCGGCAGTCGAAATCCGGTAGAACTTCGCGGACACGGGCCGGTCCTTTTTCTCGTCGGGATCGTCGCCGACTTTCATGGCCGGAGACGTTTCGACGAGCAGGAGATCGTGCGAAGGGCTGAATTGAATCGTCTCAATTTTATCCTCCGAGCGGATCAAAAGCTGCTTTTCGAGCGTTTTTGCATCGCTGCCGTGCATGGGATCGAGCATGTACAAATCGCCCCGTTCCCGGAGCAGAAATCGGCCGCTCCCGAGCGGCCAGATGTAGGGCGCGCGGTCATGCATGATCCACTCCGTCTCACGCACCACCTTGCCGTCCGGCAGATGGACCACCTCGGCGCGCACCGCGTGATCGTCGTCACCCTCACGCTGATCGGGCGAGCGCTTCAACAGCTTGCGTGCGCTGTAGGTCAGCAGCACATGATCGTTGTCGATGAAGGAGACCGTCGCGCTGGTATATCCCGCCCGCAGTGCCATGGCATTCAATTTAGGTCGATAGCCAAAACTCTCAAGCGGAAGCGAGACGGACGGAACGGGCGCACCCTTCGCACTGGTATCGCTTGAGTGTTCCCCACGCATCGCCGGCAGACAGGTACAGCTCACCATGGCCAGCGTCAACGGGATGTTGCGAAATCGCATGCGGCGGAGCATCCAGCACCAATAAAACCTATCGTACCGTGTCGCGTGTGCGGGATGAAACGCTGTTCTAGGCCTTTGGTGTGGGACGGACAACGCAGGCTACAGGCCGGACGCTGTGTGCGACATTGGAAAGATGCGCGCGAACCGCACATCCCGTCCGCTCGGCTTCCTGGCATGTGCGGCGGCCGGCACGTTGTGGGGCACGGGCTTCTTCTTCGGCAAGATTGCCCTTCGCGAAATGAGCGTCGGGCACATGGTGCTCTATCGCTTCCTGTTCGCCATGCCGTTCGCGCTGCCGATGGCTCTACGCCGGCTGACGCCGTGGACGCGCCGCGACTGGACCGTGCTTGCGATCTCCTCGTTCTTCGGGATCCCATTGCAGTTTCTTGTGCAGTTCCAAGGGCTGTCGCTGACCACGGTGGCGCACGCGTCGCTGATGGTGGGCACCATGCCGGTGGTGCTTGCGGCCGCCGCGGCCATCTTTCTGCATGAGCGGCTGGATGCGCTCGGCTGGTTTGCGCTTGGGACTTCCACGGTCGGCGCATGCCTGATTGCGCTTGCCGGGGATGGAGGCGGCGGCGCGACCCTTCTGGGCGATGCCCTGGTCGTCGCATCGCTCATGATTGCCCTCGTCTGGATCCTGGGGAACAAGGAGCTTTTGAAACGGCACGGCTCGCTTGCCGTTTCGTCCCGCAGTCTTGTTGCGGGCATGGCCATGCTTGCCATCTGGGTCTGCGTTCGCGATGGCTTGCCACCCGTGCGGGCCGTGTCATCGCATGCCTGGGCCGCGCTGGCTGCGAGCGGCCTGCTGTGTACCGCTGCCACCACGGCGATGTGGAACTGGGGCCTGACGCAGGTTCCGGCATCGCAGGCAGGCGTCTTTCTGAACCTGGAGCCGGTCATCGGATCGGCGCTTGGAGTGTGGGCCTTTCACGAGCGGCTCGGCCCGGCTGCGTGGGCCGGCGGCATCCTCATCGTCGGCTCGGCGCTGTTGTTGACGATGCGCGATCCTGCCGCACGGTCCATCCCGGAACTGGTCACAGCCGAATGACAGATTTTTCGAAGCAACCGAAGATGATCGCCATCGACATGGATGGCACGCTGGTCCATCCGGGCGGCCACGTGACCGAGGCGAACCAGGCCGCGCTTCGCCACGCACAGCAGGCAGGGGCGCGCATTGTCATTGCGACGGGCCGCAGGCACAGCTATGCCATGAAGATTCTGCGCACGGTCAACCTGCGGCCGGACGATATCGTTCTGAGCTCGAACGGCACCGTCGCACGAACGGTCGGGGGCAAGCTGGTCTTTCGCCACACCATGTCGCTGGAGACGGCACGCTGGCTCTGCACACAGCTCTCGGCGTTTCGCGACAGCTTTGTGCTCACCTTCGACCTGCTTGGCAGCGAGGGCCAGGACGTGCCCGGAGCACTGGTATTGGAAGAGCTTGATGCCCTGCACGGCAGCATTCGCAGCTGGATGGAGGCGAATGCGCCCTACATCCGGCGCGTGCAGCCGATCGAGAACGCGCTGGTCGACGACGAAGCCGGCATGCCGATCCAGGCCATGCTCTGCGGAGGCATGGGCCGCATGCTGCAGGCGGAAGCACTGCTGGCAGCCACGCACGACCACCGCCTGGCGCTGTATCGAACGGAGTACCCGGGCCGGGACCTGTGCATCGTGGACATTCTGCCGTATGGCTGCTCCAAGGGGTCGGGACTACGGCAGCTCCTGCAGCTCGCGGGCCTGACGGCGGACGCGCTGATGAGCCTGGGCGATAACTGGAATGACGTGCCCATGCTGGAGCTGGCGCGCTGGCCCGTGCTGATGGGCAACGCACCCACCGCGCTGAAGACCCTTGCGCGTGAACGCGGATGGCCGGTAAGTGACGACCATGACACCGACGCGGTAGCGCAGGCACTTGCGGAACACTTTGCGTAGGAACCGATCTCGGCGGCTGTGAAGCCGCGATCCACATCGGCTACCTCGGCGGCTGAAGCCGCGGCCCATGTGACCTCGCTTCTACCTCGGCGGCTAAAGCCGCGATCCACATCCGCCATTCGGCGCCTCCCCTGCGCCTCCCCTGGAGCGTGTCATCCCGTAGCGAAGCGGAGGGATCTGCATGTGTGCTGGCGTTGGCACGGAAGATGAAGCGTGCCACAGACAGCTCCAAAAGGATCCCGCTAAACCCTTCGGCACACTTCAACCTTCGTAGGGATGACGGGCAAACAAGCAGATCCCTTCGCTTCGCTACGGGATGACAACCAGGAGGGGGACAGAGATGACAACCAG
>CAZZVI010000093.1:0-12095 GCA_964657335.1 uncultured Terriglobus sp. | reverse complement strand
GTGTCGACCTTTCGGCCGGAAGCGCGTGAAGAAGGCGACTTCGGAAAGCAAACGGGCTTCAGCCTCCGCGGCCGCTTTGAAAGCTGACCTCAGGGGCTAAAGCCCCGCACCTATAGAAGGCTGTGATGGTACAGCTGAAGCTGTGCCCTTCCGAAGGCGAAGGTCGACATATGCAAGTGAGCCATACTGATCAGCGGGGAGCCTCCTCGTGAGGGCGATTCGGCTCCCCGCTCCTGTTCACACGCTGTCACGTGCGCGAACAGCTTGTCGGCCGGCGCGACATGCGCCGACCATCCTCATTTACATCTCGGCCCATTCGCGCAACAGGTTGTGGTAGATGCCCGTGAGTTTCACGGCTGCGGCGCTGCCTGGCTCCAGCATCTGGATGGACTGGTCGAGATCGAACAGCATGGTGCGCCGGCCATCGTTCCGCACCATGCTCTGCAGCCAGAAAAAGCTGGAGACGCGCGCGCCGCGTGTGACCGGCGTGACGTGGTGCAGGCTGGTGGATGGGTACAGCACCATGCTGCCGGCGGGCAGCTTGACGCGATGCACGCCGTAGACGTCCTCCACGCTCAGCTCGCCGCCGTCGTACTCATCCGGCTCGCTGAAGAAGAGCGTGCACGAAAGATCGGTGCGGATGCGCTGGCCGCTTGGGCCGTGGGTGCGGATGGCGTTGTCCACATGCGTGCCGAAGCTCTGACCGCCCGCATAGCGGTTGAAGAGTGGCGGAAAGACGCGCAGCGGCAGCGCGGCGGAACGGAAGAGCGGGTTGCGTCCGAGCGCCTGCAGGATGCGCTCGCCCACCCCCTGCGCCACGGGATGTCCCTCGGGAATCTGCGCATTCTGCTTCGTCATCGCGGATTGATGGCCCGCGGTGACGCGGCCGTCCACCCATTCCGCGGCGTCGAGCTGGGCGCGGCACTGCTGTACCTGCTCGGCCGTCAGAACGTCAGGAATGGTGAGAAGCATGAGAACTCGTCTGCGCGTGTGGGCAGCATGGTGCCGCCCACACTCGTGGTTAGAAGTGGTAGTTGAACCCGAACTGCGCGTTGAAGCCTTCGCCTGGGATCAGGTGATTCGGGTGCGGTGTGTCGATGTAGAACTTGTTCGTCAGGTTGTTGAGGTTGGCCTGCAGTTCCATGCGCTCATTGATGGGGCGGCGCAGCATCGCGTTCAGCACGGTGTAGCCGGGGATCGCCTTGAAGCCAAACGGCACGTTGCTCAACGCGACGGGCGATGCCGAGTTGTAGAGGCCAATCTCGCTGGTTGACGAAGCACGGCGGGCCGCGATGTAGTTGCCACCAAAGCCGCCGACAAAACGCCAGGGCAGGTTGTGTGTCACGAAGAAGTTGCCGCTGTTCTTCGGGACGTTTGCGAAGGGAAAGTTGTTTGGCGAGATGAAGTATGGCGCCGTGTTGTAGCGCGGATCCACCGTCGCGTTCGGGTTGGTCTTGAGCGCAAGCTGCCAAGCCGCGTAGAAGTTGGCATTGATCGTCGCGAAGGGCGATGCGTTCAACACCGAGTTCTCAATACGTCCGTCGAGATATGCGTAGCCGAGGATCAGGTCGAGGTGCTGAGGCAGGTGGCCGACCGCGCCGATCTGCACGCCGCGCACAAGCTGCGTGCCCACCAGCAGCGAGTTCAGCGAGTTCGTCGGATCCGTCTCGCGCGCGTTCAGCTTTGTCGTGCGAAACAGGCTCCCATTGAGGTTCAGACGGCTGCGCAGCAGGTCCCACTTGGCGCCGACTTCATAGGTGGTGTTCTCTTCCGGAGGCGAGGTTGCCGTGTTTGCGGAGAGCGAGAGTGACTCTGCGGCGGGATTGAAGCTGGTGCCGTAGTCGAAGTACACGCTGCCATTTGGCGTTGGCTTCACGACGATCGCGGCGCGATAGGTCGGTTGCTTATCTAACCGGCTGAGGAAGGTTGCGGGCGTGCTGGTTGCGGGGATCGCGGCGGCGTTCGACGCGGCGTTGAAGTAGTCAAAGCGCACACCGCCAGACAGCAGCAGCCAGGGCCGCAGCTTGAGCGTGTCAAGGAAGTTGACCGCGTAGCTCTGCGTGTTGACGTGCGTGAAGCCATTGAAGGTAGTCGCTGTGGGAGTGAAGGTGTCGTTGGGTGTGGGGTTGAGCGCGCTGGTGTATTGCGTGCCGGGCGCGAACGCGTACTTATAGCGCAGCGGATTGGAGCGTTCACGCCCACCCTCCACGGCAACGGTGTAGTCGTTGTCGATGCCGTGGACACGCACGTGGCCGATGGCTTCCGCGCGGTCCCACAGAATGTCTTCGACCGAGTTCGCCGCAATCTGATTGCGCAGCACCGAGATTGCGCTGAGCGGCGTGCCCACCGGATAGCACTGCGTTGCGACGGTCGCCGCGTTGGGATTGCATGTGGCCGTGTAGCTCGCGTACACCGCTGTGGTGCCGCCCGTGCCGTTAATGGGCAAGCCCACGCCGGTGAGTGTCGCCGTCGTGTTGATCTGCGGTTCGGTGATGTTCACATTGCGTGGGTAGTAGCCCCAGCGCAGCGTGTTGCGGACAGTGAGATGACTGCCGAAATCGTGCTCCAGCCTGCCGGTCAACACATCGGGCTGTGTGATGAGGAAGTTGCCGCCACCGGCAAAGCCGTAGTAGTTGCTGCGCGGCACCGCGGCGACACCCGCTCCGTAGTACGGCAGCCCGTAATCCGGGATGTCGTTCTCATACTCGTGCAGGTAGTTGACCGTGAAGCGCGTCGGCTTGCCCAACCCGAATGCCAGAGTCGGAGCCACACCTATGCGGCGAATTTTCGTGACATCGCGTTCGGCGATGCCCTGCTCCTCGCCCATGACGTTCAGGCGGAAGGCCGAGTTGGCGACGAGATTGGTGAGCGGCAGGTTGATGTCTGCCGTGCCGCGGCGCATCGCGTCCGAGCCGAACTGGATGTTTGTGCGCACGAAGCGGTTTGAGACTGCCTGCTTCGTCTCCTGGTTGACGACGCCGCCGGTCGAGCCGCGGCCGAACTCCACGCTGGCCGGACCTTCGAGCACATCGATCGACTCATAGTCGAAGGCGTCGCGATAGTACGAACCGAAATCGCGAATCCCGTCCAGGTAGATGTCATTGCGCGCGGAAAAGCCGCGAATGGTGAGGTTGTCGCCCTGCGATCCACCCTCGCCCGCGGCAAGCGCGATACCCGGCACGTTGCGCAGGCCGTCGCGCAGCGTGGTGGTCGCCTGCTCCTGCAGGATGTACTGCGGGACCACGCTGACGGTCTGCGCCGTGTCGGTGAGTGACTCGGTGAACTGGCCGAGCCCGACCGAGTTCATGCTGGTGGTGACGCTGACCTGCTCCGCGTTCTGCACCTGGATCTCGGCGCGTGTGCCGCCGCGATCCATCTGGTAGCCGAGGCCCGTACCCTCGAGAATGGCGGCGAGCGCGGCGGCATATGTCATGCTCCCCTTCACGCCGTTCGAATGAAAGCCAGCGGTCGACTCCGGCGGCAGGTGTAGCGCCGTGCCGATGCCGCTGACCCGCCGAAACTCCGTCAGAACAGTCGCTAACGGGCCGGCGGGAATGTCGAAGGTGAAGGCCGCTGCCTGTTCCTGTTTGCCGCTGTGCGCCGACTTTGGCTCTGCGACGGCTGTGTTCTGGGTTCCTGACGCGGCGTACATCGCCATCGTTCCCATTGCGACCAGGCACGCCGGACGCGCGCTGAACTTACCCGATTTCCTCTGCTTCTTCACTGCGTTTCTCCGAGATTTGCGGCGGTGACCTTGTCCCTCAACTCCGTCCCGCTCTTGTCACATCACTCGGCTTGGTCCCTCAACCACGCCTTCCAAAACCAGACATTGTCGTTGCGCACCGCTAGGGACGCATGTACGACAATATCGGTCCGATATGATGAGAGTACACGAACTCAGACCGATGCAGTCCTTATTCTGCAGAAAAGTTCCTTACAAAGGCGATTACCGGCTCGCAGGGGCAAACTTCACCGCACGGACGGCTTCCAACGCGGCATGCGCCATGTCTTTGAGGCCGATCAGTGGCTGCCGTTTCCCTTGCCGGTGGTGTTTGCTTTCTTCGCGAATCCGCAGAACCTGCCCCCACTGATGCCCGCGTGGCAGCGCGCGAAGATCGACGAACTACGGTTGATCGCTCCGCCCGCGCCCCCAGCCGGATCGCCGTCGCGGCTTGGCACGGGCGTGGGGACGACGATGATTCTCAGCTTCCGCGCAGTGCCGCTGCTGCCGCTGCGCCTGCACTGGCTCGCGCTGATTCCCGAGTTCGAGTGGAACGACCACTTCTGCGACACGCAGACTGCAGGGCCGTTCCACTACTGGAGGCATTGCCACTCTGTGCGCTCAGAGGTTCGCGACGGCATTGAAGGGACCGTCGTGCACGACCGTGTGGAGTACGAGCTTCCCGGCGGTCCGCTGGGTGACCTGGCAAACCTCATCGGCGGCCGCGCGCAGATGCGCTACATCTTCGGCGTGCGCCATCGGCAGGCGGCAAAGCTGATGCCGGACTTCGTTGCCAAACTCGATTCAGACCGCCGATGACTTTGCCTGGAATGTAGACTCCGCTCAAAGCCTGTGAGGAGTTGGTGAGATATGCAGAAGAACGAAGCGGTCAGCCCATTTGAACTTCCAGAGCCGTCCTTACCAACCGAAGCGACACAGCTGATGTCCCTCATCACCCGGCGAGAGGTGCTCGCCATGGGCGGTATGGCGGGTCTTGCGGCGTTGACCGGCGGCATGCCAGGTGCTGAAGCGCAGATCGTGCAAAAGCGGCCACGCATCGCCTGTCTCGTCAGTTACTGGGGTCTGCCCACCTCGCATGCCGACTGGATTGTCAACAAGCTGATTGACGGCTACTGGTGGCAAGGGGCACATACGCCGTCGCGGGTAGACGTCGTGTCTGTTTACGTTCACCAGCTCGACACCAGTCTGCTGGCTCAGAAGGTTTGTAAAGCGAAAGGTATCCCAATTTACAAATCGGTTGGAGAGGCCGTAACACTTGGCGGGAAGGAACTTGCCGTTGACGGTGTCGTCATCGTCGCGGAACACGGCAATTACCCGACTGATCTCAAAGGGCATTGGCTCTTGCCGCGCTGGTGGATCTACCAGCAGGTGGTCCGCGTCTTCGAGCAGAGTAAACGCTCGGTGCCGGTGTTCAACGACAAGCACCTCTCCTATAACTGGGATGACGCCAAGTGGATGTTTGATAAGTCCCGTGAGCTAAAGTTTGCGCTGAGCGGAGGGTCTTCCATCCCGACTTACTTCCGCAAGCCGGAGATAGAACTTGCCGTCGATACGCCAATCAGGAACTCCATCGTGGTTGGAGCCAGCCCGGATGAGGGAGCGATCTCACATTGTGTTGACGTGCTGCAGGCCTTTGTCGATCGCCGCAAGGGCGGTGAGACTGGCGTCAAATCAGTGCAGTCCGTTCGCGGACCTGAAACATGGAAGTGGGTCGAGCAGAATGCCTGGGCCGGCAGCCTACTGGAAGCAGTGCGGAACAACTTCCAGTTGACGCCGGGATACTTTCAGGAAGGCCCTAATCCAGCGGTTTGTGTCGTGGAGTACAACGATGGCACCAAAGGAGCGGTCATTTCGGGCTCCGGCGTGGGCTGGACCTATGCCGGTGAGATTGCAGGGCAGAAGGAGCCGACGATCGTCTCGATGCTTGGCTGGCCCGGCCCTATCTCGCAATATCATGCCGCGAACGGCCACGAGCACTGGATCACCGAGATGATGCTGACCGGAAAGGAACCCTTCAACGCGGAAAGGCTGCTTCTGTCAACCGGGATTGTGAATCACTACATGGAATCAAACTGGGAGAACGGCCGTTACTCTGCCGTCGGCCGCCGCATCGAGACGCCGTTCATGAACATGACCTATCGCTCGACACATGGACCGCTCTTTGAGACGGGACCCCGGCCGCCGAACACTCCCTACATTCGCGGTTTCGAGTCGTAAACGTGAATGGCATATGGCAAAAGAATGTATTTGAACTGATTTGCGTACGCCGGTAGCTGGCGTCAGGCTTCTGCACCGGCAGGCGGCAAATGCGGGAGTTTGATGGGCGGAACGAGCTGACTCTTTGCGAGGAGGCCTTTAACGTGGTTCTCAACGAGCGACCTCGTTGTCCGGCGCAATGTCTCCGCTGCTTGCTGCTAGGGGCCGCACGTCCGCCACAAGGTGAAAGAGAAATCTCCCAGGCTCCTCCTGCATGACCATGTGGGCAGAGTTTTCAAACCACGCAAGCTCTTTTTTCGGTGCACTGATCTTGTCAAACCACTTCGCGGCCAGCTGGTATGACGTCGTATAGTCATGCTGTCCTTCGAACAGGAAGACGGGGCATTTAAACCTTGTCACCGCATCGAAGTCCACGATCTCCATCGCGGGCAGTAAACGTTCGAGCGAGAGCGAAGAACCCGGGTCCAGTGCGTCCAGGTCTTTCTCCGTATAGTCCGGGGAAAGCTCCCATGCGTTCGCGTTGTATTTGTAGTCTGTTCGGCCATAGGTCAGGCCACCGTAGTACATCAGCCACTTCCGCTGGGCCTGGCCACGTGAGACCGTCAACCCACCTACATCTCCCGGATACGGTGCAAGTGCCTCGAGCTGCTTAACAGCTTCGTCATTGTGGTGCTGCTTTGCCTCTGCCAGCACAAAGTCGTAGCCAATGCGTTCGCTTTCGCGCATGTTCACAATCTGTCCCACGCCTACATACGCGTAGAACCAGTCAGGATGCGCCTGGGCCAATCTCACTCCGAGCACGCTGCCCCAAGAGTGGCCCATCAGAAAGATCTTCTTCTTTGCGTACGTCTTCTGCAGATAGCGGACGACCTCTGCCGCATCGCTCGTCAACTGATCCAGTGACATGGTTGGTGCCACAGTCTTCGGATCGTTCGCCGCGTAGGTCTTCCCCGCGCCGCGCTGATCCCACTCCACCACGGTGAAGTAATCCTCCCAGGGACTTTGAAAGGTGTAATCCTCCGGCATGGTCGGCGAGCCAGGGCCTCCATGCAGCACCAGCAGGATCGGATTCCGCCGGTCACGCCCACGCACCGACACCCACTGCATCGTTCCATTGATCGGGATCGATGCCAAGATCTCCACTCCATTCGGGGAGACGATTTTTCTGGATTCCGCAATGATCCCGACTACGCGGTTCCGCGACAGCATCTCCGATTGCGCCGGAGAAGCTGATGGAGTCGCTTTTGGGTCCGCCTGCGGTTGTGCGTGCACCGGCAGAAAGCCAAGAAACGCGACCCAAAACATGCGACCGGCCTTGAGCATGCAAACCTCCATCAAAAGCTGCCTGCTGCGGAGAATCTCACCGCAAACAGCGCCCGCGATCAACCGTCCGAATCAGGTTCACTGCGCTGTCAGGCGCTCCTGCAGCAGGACCTGCAGGTAAGGCTCGGCCTGATGCAGCGCGCCGTCGATGCTGATGCCATATTTCTCGCGCAGCGCGTCCACCTTGCCGTGCTCGATGAATTGGTCCGGCCAGCCGATCCGCACGACGGGTGTTTTGATCTCCGCGGCACTCAGTGTTTCGAGTACAAGCGAGCCGAAGCCGCCCGCGAGGACGTGGTCTTCAAAGGTGAGGATCAGGCCGCAGTGGCGGCCGTACTCTTCGACGGTCGCGTGGTCAATTGGTTTGACGAAGCGCGGATTAATGACGGCTACTGACAAGCCCTGCTTGCGCAGCCGCGCGGCCGTTTCGCGCGCCATGGGTAGCAACGCTCCCAGGCCAAAGATTGCAACGTCGGTACCATCCTCGACGATCTCGGCGCGGCCGATCTGCAGCGCCACCGGCTGCGACTTGACCGTGCTGCCCGGGCCCGTTCCGCGCGGATAGCGGATGGCGCTTGGGCCGCTGTGTTCGAGTGCGGTCTGCATCATGTCGGCGAGCTCGTCTTCGTCCTTCGGCACCATGTGTACGAGGTTCGGCACGCAGCGCAGGTAGCTGATGTCGAAGAGGCCGTGGTGCGTCGGGCCGTCATCGCCACTGAGGCCGCCACGGTCCATGCAGAAGACGACCGGCAATTCCTGCAGGGCCACATCGTGCACGATGGGATCGAACGCGCGTTGCAGGAACGTGGAGTAGATCGCGCAGAACGGCCGGTAACCCTTCGTTGCCATGCCCGCGGCAAAGATCACCGCATGCTCCTCGGCAATGCCCACGTCGAAGTAGCGCGTGGGATGCGCGGGTCGAAAGAGGTCCAGCGCCGTACCGTTGGGCATGGCCGCCGTAATGGCGACTACCTTGGGATCGTTGTGAGCGAGCTTGACGAGCGTCTCCGCGAACACTTCGGAGTACGTCTTCTGCCCAACTGCGGCCGTATCGCCCGTCTCCGGATCATACGGCCCAAGACCGTGAAACTTCTTCTGCTTGTCGAGCGCGGGCTGAAAGCCTCGGCCCTTCTGCGTAATTGCATGGAGGACGACAGGCCGGTTCTGCGCCTTGAGGAATTGGAAAGTCTTCACCAGCAGCGGCAGGTCGTGGCCGTCGATGGGGCCGTAGTAGTCGAGCCCAAACTCCTCAAACAACATGGACGGACCGAGCAGGCCTTTCACGCTCTCCTCAGCTTTGCGTTGCACATGTTTCGCGGCCTTGCCGCCGATGCGGGCGATCAGCTCTGAGGCGCGGTCGTGCAGGTAGTTGAAGCTGGGATTGGTAACGATTCGGTGGAAGTAAGAGGCGATGGCACCGACATTTTTGTCGATGGACCACTCATTGTCGTTCAGCACGATGATCAGGCGCTTGGTCTGCGCGGCGATGTTGTTGAGAGCCTCGTACGAGATGCCGCAGGTGAACGCCGCGTCGCCGGCCAGCGCGACAATGTGCTCGTCGCCGCCGCTCATATCCCGCGCGACCGCCATGCCGAGCGCCGCGGAGAGCGCTGTGCCTGCATGTCCCGCGCCAAAGCTGTCGTGCTCGCTTTCCGTGCGCAGCATGAAGCCGTTCAACCCGCCCGGCTGCCGGATGGTGTCGAAGCGCGCCTCGCGCCCGGTCAGGAGTTTGTGCACGTAGGCCTGGTGGCTGACATCGAAGACGAACGAGTCACGCGGCGTATCAAAGACGTAGTGCATCGCGATGGTCAGTTCCACTACGCCCAGGTTTGGGCCGATGTGGCCGCCCGTTTTGGCCACGCTGCGGATCAGCCGCTCACGAATCTCCTCCGCAAGCTCGGAAAGCTGCGGCACCGACAGTTTCTTTATGTCGGCTGGAGAAACGATCTTCAGTAGAAAATCACTCATGCTTGCTAGTGGTAGGACGCTCCCAATGCCGCATCGAAGAACAAGCTGACATCAGCAAAATTTGATCCTCTGAAAGTGTAGTCTCCCCGCCTGGTTACTCCTGCATCGCCTCCACGACCGCAAGCGAGGGCTGCGGGGCGTCGAGAGCTCCTTCCCAGCGCGCGATCACGGCGCTGGCGAGGCAGTTGCCGGCGACGTTGATGCCAGTCCGGCCCATGTCCATCAGGGCGTCGATGCCCAGCAGCACCAGGATCGGCTCGCTTGGCAGGCGGAGCGTGCCTGCGGTCGCCAGCATCACGACCAGCACCGCGCGCGGCACGCCGGCCACGCCCTTCGATGCCAACATAAGTGTGCCCATCATGAAAACCTGCTGCCCGATGCTGAGCGGCACGTTCGCCACTTGTGCGACGAAGACCATCGCCATTGACAGGTATAGCGTCGAGCCGTCCAGATTGAAGGAATAACCAGCTGGAATGACAAAGGCCAGGATACGGCGAGGAACACCATACGCCTCCATCTCCTCCATCGCACGCGGCAGAGCAGCTTCGCTCGACGCGGTCGCAAACGCAATCGCAACGGGGCCGGAGATGCGCTGTAACAGCCTTCGAATCTGCAGCTTCGCAAGCAACGCGACCGGCAACAGAACTCCCAGGATGAAGACCGCAGCCGCCAGGTAGAACACCAGCAGCAACTTGCCCAGATGCACCAGAACGCCCGGCCCCATGCGCGCCACCGTGTACGCCATGGCCGATGCCACACCGAGCGGCGCCAGGTACATGATCAGGTTCGTGAAGCGGAACATCACCTCGCTGAGGCTCTCCGTCAGCCGCAGGACCGGCTCCGCCTTCGCGCGTGGGGTAAGCGCCAGGCCCATGCCGAAGATCGCCGCAAACACGGCTACCTGCAGCACCTGGCCCTCGGCGATAGACTTGGCGAGGTTCTCGGGAAAGACATGCGTCAGGAACTCCTGCCAGTGCATCGGCGCGGCGCTCGGCACAGTGCCGATCAGGTCAGCCGGCATCACCATGCCGACACCTGCCTTGGAGAGATTCGCGGCGACCAAGCCAATGAACAGCGCGATGGTGGTGAGCACCTCGAAGTACAGCAGGCTCTTCCATCCCATGCGGCCGACGCTTTTCAGGTCGCCATGGCCCGCGATACCACTGACCAGCGTTGCGAGGATCAGCGGCGCAACGACGGTCTTTACCAGCCGCAGAAAGATATCGCTGAGGAAGTGCATGTTGACGGCAAGCGTGGGCGCATCCACGCCGATCTCGATGCCCGCAAACATCGCCACCACGATCCACGGCGTCAGCTTGCGGCGTAGAAACGCCGCCCACGCCGCCAGCAGCAGAACCGCTGCCACGCGCAGCACAACGCCGGTCACGTGCAGCGCGGCCGAGCTCCCCTTCATACCCGCCGCTGAACCGATGAGGAAGAACGGCAGTGCGAGACACCACAGCGCGATCTCGCTGCGCCTCTGCGGGCGGCTGTGGGTACCGCGGGGTGTGGACATTCCTCACACTGTACCTGTTCCTCTACGTGCGGGGCGGCGTAAAGTGATGCTGATATGTTCAGGCTGCGCCTCATCCTTTCCGCTTCCCTGCTGCTCTCCGCGCCTGCGGTGATGCATGCGCAGCTTGATCCGCTTTCGCATCCCGCGCCAACGTCCAGCCCTCTGACGCAGCCGTCGCTTTCGCCCGGTGTGCTGCAGTTGATGCGGGCCGACGAGGAGTTCAGCAAGGCCACACTCGCAGGTGGAGGCAAAGCCTTCGCAAGCTGGTTCGCGGATGACGCACTTGCGCTGAACAATGCGAAGGCCCCTGTGTATGGGAAGACCGCCATTGCTGCCGACGCGAACTGGGATCCGAAGCAGTACCAGTTGCAGTGGCAGCCTGCCGGCGGCCAGATGGGGCCGTCCGGCGATATGGGCTTTACGTGGGGCCACTACGACGGGCATGCCAAGGACCGCAACGGCAATGACATCGCCACGGGCGGCCGCTACATCACGGTGTGGAAGCGCATGCCGGACGGCAAGTGGAAGGTGGCGTTGGACGCCAGCGCTAATGAGCCGCCGACGGATTGCTGCGCCGTGCCGAAGCCTTAATGCAGGGACCGCCTTGGTTTGGTGTCCCAGAGGCTGAAGAATCCATCAACTCAACAATGCCAAGAACTTCTGTGCCGTGACAATCCGTGTTCCCTCATGCTTGATGAGTGCGAGCAAACCACCCTTGTCTCCGGTCACCAGGTAGTCGGCGCGTCCTGCCTGACACATCGCCAAGAGAAAATTGTCGTCAGGATCGGGTGAGCGCTCGACGCGGGGCAATGGATGGACGTCCTCTGCGAAGTGCTTCAGATCGTTCAGAAGGCTGCCGGCATCATGTGGACGTATCCGCGACGAGAGTGCCGGCTTTCGCAGCGTGGCGCGCATCTCGCTGAGTTGCGTCCGGCAGATGAGCAGAGTGAAGCGTCCTTTCGTCCACGCCCGGAAGATCTCACCGGGTGGACCGCTCTGCACAAGCAGAGATGAGATCAGAATGTTGGTGTCAAGAACCGTGCGCATTTCTACTGGTTGCGAGACCTGCCGCTCTTACGAACGTCCTGTACCGCTGTGTCAATCAACGTTTGCAACTCGACCGGGTCGGTGCTGGCGTTGCGTGATTGAATATCATGCACGGTCAGGTGGAATACTCGCGCACGGACGGCTTCCTCGATAAACTTCGAGAACCCGCCGCTCCTGATCTCCTTATCCCCCAGAAATTGCCGTAATGACGCGTCTGTGTCGGGCGATACCTCGACGTTCCATCGGACTGTATCGTTTGCGGACACTTTATCGTTTGCGGAG
>CAZZVI010000092.1:0-12131 GCA_964657335.1 uncultured Terriglobus sp. | reverse complement strand
ACCGGCGCGCCTGCTTCCGCCGCTCCCGGCTGGGGCGCACCGGACGCGAACAACAACGGCTGGCAGGCATGGGGCTCGCTGTTCACCTTGCCTGTGACCAATGCTCACTGGCCCGCACGATACTTCAACGCTCCGGCGCCGAATGCGCCGAATCTCATCGCCGCTGACGTTGCGGAGGCGGCACGCCGGCTCGGCACGCTGAAGCTGGCAGCGACGGCTTCGCCCGCAGACCAGCAAAGCAATCTACAGACGCTGCAGGGCGAGCTGGCAAGGCTGGTCAGTGGCTATCCCGGAACGCCCCTTGCCAGCGTCACGTTGCCACCGGCTTCGTCCGGTGCAAACGCTCCATCGCTGAACATCAGCCTGATGGACCAGCTGCTGCTGCTTGCACTTGATCCGTACTTTGCGCGCGTGCTCGGCCTGTACTTTGTCGATACGCAGACCACGCCCGGCGTGAAGTATGACTACGCGATTGTCGGCTACTGGGGCAACAACCACGCTGGGGTAGACGTTATCTATCCGGGCCTTGCACCCGGCGGCCAACTGGCCAGCGGCAATACCAAGTGGCAGGGCTTGACCATTCTTCGGGAAGCCAGTACGTCCGTCTGGCGCTGGATTAAAGGCGCCGGCCCTAACAAGCAGCTTGATCCAACCGCGCCTCCACAGACTCTTGCGATCGTTCAGACGGCCCTGTCTCTGGAAGCCGCGGCCAACCAGCCTGACGGCATCATGATCCTTGCCAGCGGACTGCCCAATGGGCCGGCTGGCGAAGCAGGAGTTCTCGTCGGCATACCCCAGGGATCGCCTGCGGTAAGCGTCCAGGTGGCAGGGACCGGAACGGTCACAGCGTACACACAGGCGGTCGGCCAGGCCGCGATCACCGCGATGCCGGCGGTCACGTTCAACTCGGCCGAATTCACCACTCTGGGTTTGAACTCAGACATCCTAACGCCCATCATCGTGGTCGTCATCAAGGCAGCCACGCCGGTCAAGCCGCAGGCTACCTTCATCCTTGTAGGAGGCATCGGCATCTTCGCTACTGCCCCGGGGGCCGCGGGCAACATCGTCGCGGTGATGACCGCACCCGTTCCGATAACAGCCCCGCCCGCGCCAGGCCAGCCGGTTACCACCTTTCGCAACCGCAAGGCTGTGATCGACACATCGGCTCTGAAGCTCGTGCCGCAGAGCCTGTTCGATGTGGAGTGGCCCGCGCCCACGGTTGATCCTGCCTCGCAGACGGGCAATCCCTACACCAACCCCCGGGCGTTGCCGCCTCCGACGCAGCCCATCGGCTTCATCGTTACGAGGAAAGACAACGGCCAGACCGGAACCGTGACCCGCCTGCCTGGGTGGGTTGCGAGCCGCGCGGTCGCGAAGGAAAAAGGCTCAAAGATCACGACGGACAAGCTCTATCGGCAGAACGACGCACAGCTGCCCGATCCTTCGCCGGGCTCGTCCGGTTACTCGCACTCGATCTCTGCCTTTGACATCTTCGGCGTGCTCGGAGCGCCCAGCCCGTGGTCGCAGCCGATCGGCGTGGAGAAGATCGCGCCCGCACCCACAGCGCTGCGCATCCTGCAGTTCGATAACTCCGCTGCCGGCGGAGGCGCTCCATTGGCCGATGGCTCCGCGTGGGTTGGCGGCACGCTGAACCTGCAGGTCGCCTGGGACGCAACGGCTTTCCTGATGTATCCCGACATCGCGACGGCGCAGGCGCAGCTCTTCTCCGTTGCGAACGGAGGCGTCACCAACCCGATCGGGGATTACACCTTCGATGTGCCCGCTCCCACCATCACGAAGGTAGCGGCAACCATCACGCCATCGCCGCTCGTGCTCAATGCAGACGGCTACAGCTACAATGCATCGATTACGACGACGCCACCGCTGCCGGTTCTCGCGGACACAGATCCTGCGATGATTCTCATGCTCACGGCAGGCGCTCCGGATCCGGTGAGTCTCAGCTTCGCTGTACGGCCCGTCGCGGGCGGTCCCGGTGGAGGCGGCATCGCGAAGATCACGGTCAGCAATATCTCGCGGCTTGTCACTTCTCCAGCGAACTTCCAAAACCAACCTGCGTACCTCGTCTCCGGCTGGCGGACGCCGAATATGCTGATCCCCGTCCCATTGCAGGTTCCAGTCGCACAGCAGACCGCGCGTGGACAGGTGTTAATCGTCGGCTCGACGCAAGCTCCGTTTCTTGCGGGCGAACAGATCGTCGATCCCAACGGCGTTCTGCCCAGCCGCCCGGAACCACAGTCCGCTCCACTCGGCTTTACCGGCGCGCAACGTCTCGTCCCGGCGGCTCCGCAAACGCCGCTGCCTGACGTCAACCATATTTACTATGACCCCGCCGATGCGACAGGGCAGGCGAGCAAGAACCTTCCCTTTGTTACGCCCGCAGGTCCGGGCATCTATGGCTATGTCCTGAAGCGTGCCGCGGTCCATTCGCTTGCCATCGCGGACATCGCGCGGCGCCGTAGCCCAGGCGTCGTTAATGCATTTGACCCACAGCCAACACTGGCAGCCAATGGGCAGAACCTTGCAGCATGGATCGCTGCGTTGCCTGACTGGCTTACCGCGTTCAACCTGATCAACGGAGAGCATAAGGTAGCCGCAGATGTACTCGATAGCGGTCTGGGTCAGCGTTCCTTCATCGACCACTTCTATGGCGGTTTGCTCGATGAAGAACTGCGCGCTCTTGGAGACCTCGCAGCGAACTCACCCGCTTTTGCCCGTGTGAACCCAACACCGATTCAGCCGCCATCGCCACCTCAGCCCATCCGCGACACTGTCGATGGGACGGGTTACGGCCGCAACCTCTACAAACTGGCTGCGGTCAATCTGGCAGGCAGCCTCAGCGACGACACGGGCTCAGTCGGTCCTGTTTACACGCGGATCGTCACGCCGCCGCGGCCTCCGGTCTTGTACAAGGTGCAGTCAGCGCCCGCGGCCATCATCGTTGCGTGGGCGCTCGATACGAACCCAGATGTCGCTGCCTACATCGTCTACCGCGGAGCCAGTCCCGCAGCCCTGGCGGACCTGCGCTACTTCGGCCCGGATCCGGCGCATCCCGTTCCACTCAGCGACCTGTGGTCGATCAGCACGAACACCCAGACATATCCTCCGCTGACGTTCAACCAGGGCTCGGGCGGCGACGTCGACCCACGCCTGATTGGCTTTGTGCCCGATCCGCGTCTTGTCGCCCGCGACTATCCCAACAGCGTGATGGCTGAGATCGTCCTTCCGCCGGGGCCGCCGCCGGATGAGGTGAACGCCGTCTATCGCCTTTCGGACTACATCGTCACGCCGGGTGCAACGCAGCCCGGCTTCAGTTACTGGACGCCGCCGGTCAGCGGCCTGCCGGCTGTCGTCCAGACATCGCCCACGCAGACGCGCCTGATAGGCCTTCGCATTGGTCTTGGCCGTGGTGTGCCAGTCGTTGTGGTTGCCACATGGAATGGCACTCAGAAGGCTATCGGTGTCGTTCCCAACCGCCGCGCGGGCTTCGTGGACGCAACCAGCTCTGCAACGGTCCCGGCCGATGCAAACGCCATTGCAGGCGCGCCGCCTCCGAGCGCAACGGGTACCAATTTCTACGCGGTGGTCTCGGTTGACATCTTCGGCAACCGGTCTACGCCCTCCCAGGTCTTCGCGGGCCAGATGTTCGGCACGACCTAAGCGCCACCGCACTTCAACTTTGCCTCAGGAAGGAACTACATCATGGATGACCCGATCTTAGACATCGTGAATGCGCTCACGTTTCTTGTGACGCCCTCGCCCGCCGTTCCCACGACGACCGCCGTCGACCCAAGCTCGTGGAGCGCAGCACCGCCGCCGGGTACCGCCTACTCCGACGTGAAGACCTTGCTGAACGTGATCTTCACCGCGTCGCCGGACCTTACAACGGTCAGCAAGACCATCAACGGTGGCATCGGCGACGTGGTGCCGATCCTCAACAAGATTGCCTCGGCGCTGTACGGCCTGTCCGCCACCACGACGGCGGCATCAGCACTCAGCGGAGTACAACAAGCGCTCTCTCTTGCCTCGACACTTGCGCCTGGCGCTGCGGCTCCTGCGATCTCTTCCGGCAGCGCTCTGTTTACGCAGCTGTCCGCCATGTTGCAGAAGGTGCCGAACCCGCAGATTGCCGCGGACGAGATCGCCGCGCTGGCGCAACAGATGACCGCACTCGCCGCGCTGTTCCCAACCGCTTAACGAAAGGCCGGGCCTTATGTCGACCACGCTGGTCCCAATATCGCTGCTCGAGTCGATCGGCCTCTCGGCTGTCCAGAAGGCTGCGGACGCGGCTTTCGGCCCGGGCAAGCTCACGATTGGGGATGACGGCAGTGGAATCAATCTTGGCCTGCCGCTTTCGTCTGACCAGACGCTGCACACGGAAGGCGTCTCGTTCAGCGGCGGTCTGAATGGACGCATCTACATCGATGGCCTCGCGACCGATCCGCTGAAGGCCACGCTCTTTGATGGCTTCGAAGTCGCATTGACAGGCTTTGACCTCACCTTCGCGCAGGGTGGGCTCGCTGCCAGCCACGTGGGCGGATCGCTCACCATTCCTTTCTTCACCAACGCGGGTGGCCAATCCAACGTCGTCGACATCGAAGTCTCCACCAAGGCAGACGGCACCATCAACATCACCGTTGCCGCGCAGCAAAGCACGCAGGGGACCACGCCGGACGGTCTCATCCAGCTTTTCTGCCCGCTGCCCGGCGGCGTCGGCACTGTCGAGATCGATGTCGCCTCACTCGAGATAGACAAGGCCGCCGACGGCACGTGGACCATCCTCCTCTCCGGCAATCTCATCGTTACAACCACTGCCGGGCTCAACTTTCCGACGATCGCTCTGCAGGGCCTTGGGATCGATACGAAGGGCCATGTCTCACTCAAAGGTGGCTGGATCGACCTGCCCAGCCAGCTCGCGCTGGACTTCTTCGGCTTCCATGTCGGCCTGCAGAAACTTGGCTTCGGGAACGACAGCAACGGCGACCGCTGGATCGGCTTCAACGGCGACATCAGCCTTGTCGAAGGCATCTCGCTGGGCGGCAGCGTTCGCGGCCTGCGGATCAATCTCACGACCGGCGACGTCTCGCTCGACGGCGTCAGCATCTCCTTCGAGATCCCGGACGTGCTGTCCATCGATGGCGAGATCGACCACATCCATGTCCATGCAACGGGGCCGGATGGCTTTACGCAGCAAGGCCTCAATGGAAGCCTCTACGATACCCTTTCCAAAGCGACAGGCTCCTCGACGGTTGACATCAACCTGTTCGCCGGCAAGGTCAGCGTCGATATCATCGCGATCGGTGGGCTGGAAATCGATGCGACGTTCATCACCGGTACCATCGACGGCCATTCGGTCTTCTTCCTCGATCTGGATGTAGAACTGCCAGTCGGCATCCCGCTCTTCCTGGATGTATCCCTGTGGGGCATTCAGGGACTGGTTGCGACCAGCCTTGAGCCCGAACCGGAACCCGCCCGCACCTGGTGGGAGTGGTACAAGTTCAAAGACACGAGCGACACCACGACGGACTACGACGCCACCGTGGTTGATAAGTGGATCGGCGCCTACAAGCCCGGCGCGTTTGCCATCGGCGGCGGTGTCACCATCGGCACGGAGTTCGACGATGGCTTCACCGTGTCCGCCGCCATCATGCTCGTGGTCATGATGCCGGGCCCGATCATCTCCCTCATCGGCAAGGCGAACATCCTGTCGAAACGCATGAGCGGAGCCGCGGAAGAAGCCAACTTCGAGGCGATGGCGACCTATGACGGCAACTCCGATACATTCGATCTCGTCATCCAGGCGCAGTACTCCATTCCCATCGTCCTCGATATCTCTGCCACGGCGGAGCTCTATGTGGGCGGAGGCGACTGGTTCTTCGCCATGGGCAAGCCGCCTCGCGAGAAGCGTGTGCGCGCCCGCATCTTCGACCTGTTCGAGACCGATGCGTACTTCGTCATCAGCAACCAGGGCCTGGTCACCGGCACATGGACGGGCTACAAGAACTCGTGGAGCTTCGGGCCGCTGTCTGCTTCGCTCGATGCGTATCTCGCAACACTCGCGGCAATCCAGTGGTCGCCCTTCCAACTGGGTGGTGGCATCGAGCTCTACGGCAGCGTCCACCTCAGCGCCTTCGGTATCGGTGTCGGCATTACCGCGGACGCCTTGCTTGAGGGCACCGCACCGCATCCCTTCTACATACACGGCGAACTGAGCCTCGAGCTGGACCTGCCATGGCCTCTGCCCAACGTTGGCGGGACGGTTTCGCTGTCATGGGGCGGCGATGATGGCTCCGTGCCGCCCGCGCCGCTTGCGCTCGGCCACATCGACGCTACGCTGGTCGATCACTGCGACGCCAGCTCGCAGCCTGCCAGCGACCACTACACGCTGCTGGCACATCGCAAGCAGCCAGTGCAGCCTGACCTGGTGAACGGCAGCCCTCTTGTCTACGATACAAGCGATGTACCGGGCATTCTGAATCTGACCGGACAGTCGCTGGTGAACTGGGGCCCACGCAAGCTGAACCCGGCCACCTTCGCCGGCTTCACTCCGGACAACAACAGCACGGTCCAGATGGCGCCGATCGTGCCGCAGGACGCGCACTTCACCCTCAACTTCTCCCATCCAACGCAGGACAGCACGAACTTCTTTGCTGGAGCGATCGCCTATGGCACGGCGAATTTTCCGGTGGAGGTCGTTCAGGCCGCGGTGCCCAACAATCCGGTGATCGGCGCGGACGACATGTCCGACATCAATCCCAATCCGCCAACCGTCTGCTTCACCATCAAGCATTCGCTTACGGAGGTTGCGCTGTATCAGTACGACACGTTCGCGGGCTGGAATCTGCTGTATACAACGGCAAATCCGGTTCCGGCGACAACCGGCGGACGAACGGTGTTTACCGGCGTCTGGCTGCAGCCCGCCGCAAAAGACAACAAGCCGAAGATGACACAGCTCAAGATCGTCCCGTACTCGATCGTCACCGCCGCGAATGGCAAGACGCAGGTGAAGCGCGGGATCCTGCCGAAGGCGCCGGCCCTCTACGCATTGCGCGCTGTCACAAGGGTCGAGGCGGCTCGCGGAGGAACGAACAGTTACCAGACCGTCGCAGACGGCTACCCGATCGTCGAGTACACCTACTTCCAGACGGCCTCAGGGCCGGGAACCGCCGTTGCTGTTCCGCCAGGCATCGTGCCGCCTGTTCCAAGTGGAGCTGCACCATATCCCACGCTCGCCGGCAACTGCGGCAAGCAGCAGCAACCGGTCGCAGCCTTTCCCATCGGCGGTTCGCTCGATGATCTAACTACCTACACCCAATGGTCGTGGCCGCTGAACGGCGCGACGGCTGCGTACTACGGCTATGACGTCTCCGTAGAGTTTGTCGAGAGTTACGTCAATGAGCTCTACAGCCGGTTCAATGTTCGCGAACTAAGCTCGCTGCATTTCCGTTGTGTCGACCGCAACAACGGCTACACCGCGCTTGTGCCGAATGCGTTTGAGGTGCCTTCGGTCCCCGCCAACGATGCGCTCGTCGCAGCCACTGCCGTTCCCGCACTGCCTGCAACACTGCAGCCCACAACCGGGATCTTTCACAATCCGCTGCGCTTCACGCCTGTGAACCCAACGCTCTTCAGCGCCGTTGCGCAGATCGACCCCGCGGTATTGACGGCAACACCGGCGGCACCAGCAACACCGGCAACGCAAACTGCCACCGCCACAAACCTTGCAGCAACGATCACGGCCGCTCCGCCTCAGGCGCATGTGATCGCATCTCCTGCTGTCTCACACCTGGAGATCCCGACGACCCTTCACAGTATCGCCAGCACTCTCCCGATCCATCCCACCGTGCCGGCCGTCCCGGTCACGCCGGCTGTTCCCTTCAGGCCCGTTGATCCAGTCGTGCCCATCCTTCCGGTCAAACCGATCGACCCGGTCAAGCCCATTGCTCCGTTCAAACCGACGGATCCGATTCTGCCGGTCACTCCGGTGATACCGATCTCAATCGGCCCCATTGATCCCGGTCTCGGCACCATCCTGCATCAGGCGCAGGAGGCGGCAGCAGCGAAACAGGCGCGTTCGCTCTGGTTCAGGCCGTTCTATCCGCAGACGCAGTACACGCTTGACGTCGTCGCCGGACCGTTCTCCCGTATGTCGAGCGTCGTGGTAGCCGCAGTCCAACCCGTCGTCGGCGGCCTGCAGGCCATCCTCAGCGCGAAGGACGCGATCTCTGCTCTCGCGGCACTGCAGGCCTTCTACACCTATGAAGATTCACTCACCACACTGAAGCGCATCACCTTCACCACCTCGCGCTACGCCACCTTCACCGCACAGATGGCGAATGTAAGCAGCCAGCTTGCCGCGGCAGCGGGCGCGACACCCATTCGCCACTACACCGCGCCGGTCGACCCGGTCAGCTGGTTTGAGACCGGAAATTCCCTGAGTACGAACCTCTCGACGGCTCTTACGGCCTACGCCACCGACCTTTTGAAGAGCGTCACCGCAGGCCTGACCCTGGATCCGCTTGGGGACGCGTTGCAATCCGCGGGGGGAGATGCCGTTAACGGCAACGCCGCGCTTGTGACGCTGCGCCAGACGCTTGCTGCAGACTGGGCGGCTGTTACGGCCGCCAGCAATGCCGCCTTTGATGGCCTGATCACAGCCCTCGGTCATCCGGAACTCGCAAGCGGACAGCCGCCCGTCGCGGTGCCTGATACCGAACTCAGCCTCTTCCTCAACACTGCCGGCTTCACCGTGGTGCTGATGCTGGAGAGCCCGGAGCCGCTGCCGTGGCAACGCATCTGGAAGGACACAACACTCTCCATCCCCGGAGCCGTTCCGCACTCGATGATGCCGCTCTGGAGCGTGGACGGCACCCGAGGCCTCTTCCTCGTTGGCACGCAAACACGGGGCAGCGCAACGCTCGCCATGCGCTTCAGCGGCAACATTGGTCCGGCAGCACCGTGCATCATGCACCTGGGCCAGCCGGTCACAGAGGTGGTGAGCGTCGGCGCCGTAAGTCTGGGGCCGAAGCTGATCTTCCCGGGGCCAGGATTGCCGCTGCCCGTGCTGCAGCATCCGGTGTTGGATCAGCTTGGGAAGCTGATCAACACCTAAGCGATCCGGGTCGAGAGCGCAGCGGCCTACTTCGTTGTAAGCCCTGCGGGCCAGGTTACCGGAGCGGCCTGGGCCGGCGGTGCCGCGGTGCAAGGGTTGGGGCGCTCGGGCGGTGTTGCACCCGCGGGCAGCATGAACTCCGCGACCGGCGTTACCGGAACGTTGCTGTTCCGCGCCGCAAGCACACGGGCGTTGGGCACGGGAGGCGCCGGCATCGTTGCGGCGGAGCAGCGCGGCACCATACCGTCTGTGTTGGAGAGCGCGAACAGCGTCAGCGCCTCCTCCACGGCAGCTTCGCGCATGTCTGGCTCGTAGATGCGCTCGTAGGTATCGAAGCTGGTGTGGTGCGTGTAGGTGTTGTAGTCAAACGGATCCTGGCTGTATCCAACGCCAGGCAGACCTGCGTTGTTGAACGAGGTGCTGTCCGTCCCGCCGGTCTGGCGTCCTATGGTCGGGTTGACGTGGTTGAAGCCCCAATCCTTGAAGTTGTCCATCGCGGTCTGCACCATCGCGGCGGCCTCGGGTGGACCGAAGACGCTTGCCGCGCGCGGTTTGCCGGTACCGTCGTCGAGGTTCAGGTAGGCGTCGAGCTTGAACCATTCCGGCTTGGGGTTCTCGGCGCTGCCGAAGTGCTGCGCCACGTACGCGATCGAACCGTACAGGCCTTCCTCCTCGCCGCTCCAGAGCGCAACGCGGATCGTCCGGCGATGAGGCAGCTTCAGCGTCTGGATCAGCCGCAAGGCCTCGACCGCAACTGAGCCTCCGGCGGCATTGTCGGTTGCGCCGGTCGCCGGGTTCCACGAGTCGAAGTGACCGCCGGCCATGACAACTTCATCGGCTTTGTCCGTTCCGGGTAGTTCGCCGACCACGTTGTACACGGTTCGCCCAGCGGGATAGAACTCATTCTTGATGTTCAGCCTCAGGACCACCGGAATGTGATCGATGGTCGAGGTGCGATAGATGCGCCCGTAGTCCTCGTTTCCCGTCACCAGCGTGGGCAGGTTGGGGCTGTTGGGATTCTCGTTGTATCCCGCTGTCGATTGCTGCAGCACAATACCGTAGGCGCGGCCGGAGTCGGTCAGCTTCGCCAATGCGCCGTTCGCGATGAGGAACTTGTTCACCTGACCGTTGATCTCGGCGAGGGTCAGGCCTTCCGGAGCACCGCCGCGGGCGCCCGGCGCTCCCGCGGGAGGGCCACCGCGGCGTCCGCCCGGCTGCGCCCAGGATTCGTCGGGACGGCGCAACGGCGTGGGTACGAAGTTCTCCGGCACCTGCACGTGCGGGCCGTAAAGGATGATGGAACCTTTTACCTTGTCTTTAATAGTTGCAAGGTAAGCATCTAGATCTGCTTGAGATACAGGCTTGTTTGCTGCCGGCGTCGTGACCGGCATCGGCGGAGGCGCGCTGCCCGCGTTCTGGATCGCTGCCAGCTCTTCCGGTGTTGGACCTGCCTGCCGGCCGCCGAAGCCGCCGCCTCGTGCCGCGCCTGCTGGTGTTGGCGGCTGAGGCGGTTCCACGATCAGTACCGGTCCCTGCACCGGGCCGTTTGTGCCAGGCGTCCAAGCAACCGCGCGGACATTCAAGGGCTGCTGAAAGGGCGAGACCGTGTTGGCCGTCAACTCGTAGTTCTGCCAGCCGGGATGGTTGAAGTTCCAGGCCTCAAGATGCACGTTCTTGAAGCCCCAAGCGGTCATCTGCTTCACCGCGAAGTCTTCTGCTGCCTTCAGCCCGGGCGAGCCGGTGAGGCGCGGGCCGTAGACATCCGTCACCTCGTGCAGCCACCACATCAGCTGCGAATCCTTTGTCTCCGCCGCGCGCAGCTGGGTGTTGACGTCAGACAAGCCGGGCGCCTGCGCCATTGCCGGAGCAACCGCGAGGCAGCACGCTGCAAGCGTACCCACCAAATACTTGGTCATGAGAAGACTCCTTGAGGCCAGAAACGCCGGCGACCTGCTGTTGTGCGGAATGCCTAAGGTATACCGCTCCCGCGGCAGCCGTGGCAAATGGTATCCGCTTGCACGGAATCTCGATCACGCCGCTGCGGTTTGCGGCATACACTAGGTGCGTGAAGCGCTCCCAAAAGATGCTTCGAGCTCCGCTTGCTTCGCTGCTGCTCCACGGCTGCGCGCTCCTCCTTCTGCTACTGACAGCACACTTCGGCCTGCGGCCTGTTCCGGTGCGACTGCCCGGCACCGCGCAGGGCAAGCGGCTGATGCTGACCTACAGCGTCGGCGGGAAGACGGCTGCGGCGACCGTCGCGGCCAAGTCGATCCCCAAGCCGGCGGACGTGCCACAGCCGGCAACGGCGGCGCTCTCCGCGCCGAAGGCTCCTGACGCGCATGCCATCGACCAGGGCAGCGGCACGTCCGGTGAGAGCGCGCTCGGAAGCGGCAACATCAACATCGCTTCCGTCCAGGTGCATCCGCGTCCGCAGCCGGACCTGTCCTCGCTCCCTCACGGCGCGGGCGGCCAGGTCATCATGAATGCGGTCATCGACGAGCAGGGCAGGATCAGTCAGCTGACGCTGGTCAGCGGGCTGGGCGACAGCATCGATCAGACGGTGCTCGCGACTGTGCGTGAGTGGACGTTTCGCCCTGCAACGAAGGACGGCAAGCCGATCGCGAGCGAACAGGAAATCCTGCTCTATTACGAACGCGGGTAAATGCCGGTCGCGCGAAAGCTTCGCGGTGGTGGGTACCCCCGTGTTTTCTCGATCATCTAAATTCCAGTAAACATTGCACTTAGGCGAAAGTGCCGCCAAATTGCTCATTCTTCTTAGCTTACGGGTAAAATCCTGTAAACAAGGAGTTTAAGCCAGCGGACGAATCGTCCCGCCGGAAATTGCCTCTACTTCAAGGATAACGATTCCGGCGAAATACCATGCCAACTGTCTTACGCTCGGAAACTACTGACAGGCAAGGAGTTACGGCTGGATCGAGGGCGTTGACCACTTGACAGGTTTTCTGGCTCGTCTCTCTGCCCGCAAACCCCAGAGAAGGCT
>CAZZVI010000091.1:4649-12221 GCA_964657335.1 uncultured Terriglobus sp. | reverse complement strand
ATGGTGCCGCTGCCGATGAAGTTCGGCGTGTTGTAGAAGTTGACGGTGCCGGTCAGCCCGTTCGGGATGGCCTGGGTGATGGTCACGCTGGTGCCGTAGACCGAGCTCGAAGGCGTGATCGTAAGCGCACCCAGCGAGACCGTCGCCTGACTGATCACGATCGACCCGGCAGCCGAGGTCGCGGCCGTGTAGTTGGCATTGCCGCCGAAGCTGGTGGTGATGGAATTCGTCCCGGCGGGAATCGCGGTCGTGGTCAGGACCGCGAAGCCGGCGCCCGTCGCGGTGCCAAGGACAGTCGATCCGCTGTAGAACGTGTAGGTGCCGGTCGCGCCTGTGGGAACGGCCTGGGTGATGGTGACGCTGGTCCCGTACGTCGCACTCGTGGGCGACATCGTGGGTGCGCTCAGAACGAGAGTGGCAGGATTCACCGTGAGAAGAGTCGCGGCGGAGGTGGCAGAGGTGAAGTTCGCATTGCCTGGGAAGCTGGTGGTGATGCTGTTGCTGCCGCCGGGCAGTGCCGAGGTGGTCAGCGTCGCAACGCCACCGGAGACCGTCGCGCTGCCAAGGAAGGCGCCGTTGTGCAGGAAGGTGATCGTGCCCGTCACACCGGTGGGCACGGCCTGGGTCAGCGTCACCGTTTGGCCGTAGGTCGGCGACGATGGCGAGTAGGTTGGCGCACTCAGCGTCGGGGTCGCCTGCGCTATCGTCAACGAGGCAGCCGAGCTGGTGGCAGCGGTGTAGTTGGCGTTGCCTGGAAAACTCGTCGTAATGGAGTTGCTGCCCACAGGCAGCGTCGTCGTGGTTAGTGTGGCAACACCGCCGGCGATCGTGCCCGTACCGATGCTGACGCCGCCGTTCAGGAAGGTGATCGTGCCCGTTAAGCCATTCGGGACGGCCTGGGTGAGTGTTACCGTCTGGCCGTAGGTCGGGGAGGACGGAGAGTACGTCGGTGCGCTCAGCGTGAGCGTGGCCTGCGAGACCACGATGCCGGCCGTGGCTGTGCTGCCGCCATAGCTGCTGTTCGCCGTGTAGATCGCGGTCACGGTCAGGCTGCCGACGGGCAGCGCCGAGGTCGTCAGGGTGGCCACGCCGCTGCTGATGGAACCGGTGCCGACGCTCGAGCCGCCCACCTGGAAGTCCACGGAACCCGACGAGGGCGCCGGACCGGACGAGGGCGTGATCGTCGCGGTGAAGGTCACCGAAGTGCCATAGTTGGCAGTCGACGGACCCGACAGCGTCATGCTGGTCGTGGGCGCTGTGATCGTCACGGAAGTGGCCGGGCTGGTTGCCGCGGTGTAGTTCGAGTTTCCGGTGAAACTTGTGGTGATGCTGTTGCTTCCCACCGGCAGCGAGGTCGTGGTCAGCGTCGCAACACCGCTGGCAATCGTTCCCGTGCCGATGCTGACGCCGTTGTTCAGGAAGGTGATCGTGCCCGTCACGCCGGTGGGGACGGCTTGGGTCAGGGTCACGCTGACGCCGAGGGCTCCCGAAGCTGGAGACGCGGACGGCGCGCCGAGCGTCACCGTGGCACGCGAGACGGTGATCGAGTAGCTGGGGCTGGTGGCGGAGGTGTAGTTGCTGTTGCCGCCGTAGGAGGTGGTCACCGTGCTTGTGCCCACGGCTAGAGACGAGGTGGTAATTGAAGCGACGCCGTTCGCGATGGTCGCCGTGCCGATGCTGGATCCGTTGACCGAGAACGTCACCGTGCCGGTCGCGCCCGACGGCACGGGCTGGTAGATCGTCACGGTCTGACCGTACGAGGGAGCGGACGGCGAAGCATACGGCGAGCTGAGCGTTGTGGTCGCCTGGGTAATCGTCAGCGACGCCGCGCTCGAGGTCTGGGCGTTGTAGTAGGTGTCGCCGGAGTAGGCGGCGGTGATCGAGTAGCTGCCCACCGGCAGGGCCGTCGTATCGAAGGTGGCGACACCATTCACCACCGTTGCCTGGCCGACGGTGTTGCCGCCGGAGGTGAAGGTCACCGTGCCGGTCGCGTCGCTCCTGCCCAGCGTTGCGGTCATGGTCACGTCGGAGCCGGAGGCCGCGCTGGAGGGGGAGACGGCCAGCGTCACCAGGGCGCCGTTCGACTTCGAGACCACCTGCGACAACGCCGCCGAGACGGCCGCGCTGTTGCTGCTGTCGCCCAGGTACGACGCCGTGAGCTGCGAGGTGCCGAGCGGCAGCGTGCTGGTGGAGAGCGTCGCCACGCCGGAGGCGACCTGAGAGCTGCCCAGCAAAGTGCTGCCGCCCATCAGGAAGCGCACCGTGCCGGTGGCGGCGTTATTGCCCAGCGTCGCGGTCAGCGTGACCGGGGTGCCGTAGTTCGACGGGTTTGCCGTGCTGGTGAGCGTGACCGCGGTTGCCGCGGGAGAGATCGTCTGCGACAGCGCGGTCGCCGCGACCGCCTGGAAGTTCGCATCGCCGTTGTAGAAGGCCGTGATGGTGTGGCCGCCCAGCGTGAGTGAGCTGGTCGTGACGCTGGCCACGCCGCTCGACAGGGTTGCCGTCCCAAGGCTGGTCGCACCGTCGAAGAACTGCACCGTGCCCGTCGGCACCACGCTCGACACCGTCGCGACCGTCGCGGTCAGCGTCAGCGAAGATCCCAGGGGAGACGGATTGAGCGACGAGGTGACTGCCGCCGTCGTGAGCGACTGCAGCTGCACGGTGTTGGAGTTCGCGGTCAGGTAGACATCCGGCGAACCGGGGGTGTAGTGGGCCCTGATCTGCACCGGCCCGGCCGTGTTCACCGCGGACGATCCCGACAGCACCGCCGTGGCCGTGTTGGTGCTTGGAAGGATGACCACCGTCGAGGTCGAGGTGAGGTTGAACTTGTCGTCGAAGCCGGAGTTCTGCGTCACCGCCAGGTCAGGCAGACCGTCCGTGTTGAAGTCCGCCACCAGCAGGCTGAAGGGCGTCGTGCCGGTGCCCACGGAAATCGTCTGTGCCGCGTCGAAGTTGCCCTGGCCGTCGCCGCGCAGGTACAGCACGTTGCCGCTGGAGGTGGTCGTGTATTGATTGCCGCTGGCGGAGTAGGGATTCGACGCGCCGGTGTAGCGTCCGATGACGGTCGCGGTGTCGAGCAGAAGGAAGTCCAGGCTGCCGTCACCGTCGTAGTCCACCGCCTTGATGCCCTGCGCGCCCACCGTGCCTCCCGCGCTAATCAGCGTGTAGGGATGGAAGGTTCCGTCGCCGACGCCGCGGAAGATCGCGATCTGCTGCGTGTCATAGAGCGCGACGGCAAAGTCCATGTGGCCGTCTTCGTCGAAGTCGCCGGTGGTGATACCTCCCGGGGCTCCCGGCAGGTCGCTCAGCGACAGCCCGAAGTTCGCGGTGGTGTCATTCAGCCCGATGGTGACGCTGTTGGTGGTGTTGGTGCCGCCGCCGTAGTTCGCCGTCACAATGTCGGGGAAGCCGTCCTCGTTGAAGTCCGCGGCAGCGACCCATACCGGCTGCTCGTTGTTGACATTGCCGAAGGCATTGGAAAAGAAAAACCCGCTGCTCTGCAGAACGCTGACTTCTGCGCCGAATCCGACCGTCACATCGTCCAGCAGGCCGTCATTGTTCAGGTCGAGCGCGATCTGGTCGGTGGTCGCGAAGGGAACGTTCATGCCGCCGCCAGCCGGGTTAAAGTTGCCGGTACCGTCCCCGAAGAGGAGCGGGCCGCCCTGCTGCCAGTCACAGATCAACATCACGTCCAGAAAGCCGTCGTTGTTGAAATCGCGCAGCACGATGGAGTTCGGGCTGACGTAGGGTACGCTGACCACGATCGGCGACTGGAAGGTGCCATCGCCGTTGCCAAAGTAGACATCCAGGGTTTCGTCGTAGTAATTGGCGACCACCAGGTCCGGCTTGCCGTCGTTGTTGACATCGCCCACCGCGGAAAAGAAGGCGCCGATGCCGGCGGGCAGTGAGCTGCCACCGCCCGTTGGCAAGGTGAAGGCGGGCGCACCGAAGCTCATGCTGCTCAGCGCCGCGTTGCCGTTGCTCACGTTCTGCAGCGACAGTGGACCCAGTGGGTACGTGCCCAGGTGATTGGCCGTCACGGTGGAGATGTAGTTCCCCGGAACTCCGGTCACCCCCAGGTTCAGCGCCAGGGGAAAGGTGCCGGCGGGCGTCACGCTTACGGCGACCGGCGATGAGGTGTACGAAGCCGGGCCCGAGCCGATGATGGTGGCGACGGCGTAGACGGAGTGCTGCCCCGGCGAGAAGATCCATGGCATGGCCGCGTTGCCGTTCGCGTCCGTGTAGCCGTAGCCCAGCAGGGTCGGATTCGTGCTTGCGTCGTGGAACTCGACGAGGTCGCCGACCAGCGCAACGCCGCCCGAGTTCACGTTGACGGAGATCTGCTGCAGCGTGCCCTGCGTGGTGTTCTGCGGCGAGACGCCCACCACCACGGCGACCGTGTACGCGACCACCTGCTGGGTCAGGGACGGCCCGCTGGTGCTTGGCAGGAACGAGCGCTGGGTGGTCGCGTAGCCGCTGGGCAGCGAACGTCCGATGGTGTCGCCGTTGTACTGCGTCGTCAGAACGTGCGTTCCCGTGCCGAAGCTGTTGTTGGTGAACGACACCGATCCCGCGCTGGCAAACGAGAGCGTCGTCAGCAGCGATCCGTTGTCATACACACCCAGTGTGCCGTTGGGATACACGCCGCTCACGGAGGGCGCGGTCACCGTGATCGTCACCACCTGGCTCTGGTACGAGGGGTTCACCGAGGTCTGGATCGTGAAGTTGCCCGGTGACTGGGTGCCGGTGATCGTCGTTGTCGCGGCACCGGAGGCGAGGTTCGGCTGCGCGTTCGTGTTCAGCACGTTGGAGACGTGGACCGTCAGGGACCCGTTCGATGGCACCACCGTCTGGACCGAGCAGCTGCCGGTCGACCCGGACGTGGTGATGGTGCAGGTGGCCGCGTTTGCCCCGTTGATATCGAAGTGCAGCACGATGCCGGCGACGCCGGTGTTGATGGCCGAGAGTGTTCCCGTCAGCGTCACCGTACCTGCCACGATCTGCGAGGACAACGAGCTGGTTACCGAAAGAGTCGGCGTCTCCGGCGTCACCGTGAGCGATGCCGCCGCCGAGGTCTGCGCGATGTAGTTGCTGTCGCCCTGGTAGACCGCCGTGATGGCGTGCGACGCTCCGCTCGGACGGATCAGGTTGTACGTGGCCACGCCGCTGCCGTTCAGCGTGGCGGTGCCGATCGCAGTGCCGTTGTCCATGAAGGTAATGCTGCCCGTGGGCACCGTGCCCGAGAGCGACGCCATCGTGGCCGTGAGCGTGGCCGTCGTTGAAGACGTGTTGTAGTCGATGTTCGTCGGACTCACCGTCACCGTCGGCGTGACCTGGCCCATGGGATAAAGCTGCACCGTATTGCCGGTGACCGGGCCGTACGATCCGCCCCCCGGCGGCGTGTAGGACACGGTGATGGAGTGCGGCGCGAGCGAGGTGGTGCTGATCAACGCGATCGGCTGTTCCGACGTGCTCGCCGCCGGGTACACCGGCGTCACGTCGTTGTAGGAGAGCCACTCCGCGGGGGTGGTTCCCGCAAAGAAGAGGTCCTGCAATCCATCGCCGAGGAGTGATCCCGTCGACGCGGTTCCCGTCGCGGTCGAGGTAAACGGCCCGACCGTCACCACGGCGGGCACGGGATAAAACCCGGTCTGATATCCGACCCCGTAGTCCACCTTGAAGCCCGGTCCGCTGATCCACGCCGTATCTACCCACCCGTTCCCGTCGAAATCGGCGCTGGTCATCTGGGTGAAGTTCAGGGCGAGGTATCCGATCGACGCAACGCCCCCGTTTGCGGAGGAGAAGAGATTCACGGTGCCGTTCGGCAACACCGTGGCAAAATCGGTGACGCCGTCGCCGTTGTAGTCGCCCGCGGTGATGTTGCCGAAGCCCGTGGAGGCAGACCCATTGAGCAGCATGTTGAAGCCGCCGTTGCCATTGCTGAGAAACACTACCTCCTCGCCGCTCACCGCGCCTCCGGAGATCAGCGCGAGATCCAGGTGGCCGTCCCCGTTAAAGTCGCCGGTCACAAAATCCAGAGCGCCGGCGTACACCGTCGTGTTTTCAATGTTCAGCAGCGTGGCCGAACCGTAGGTGCCAACGCCGCTGTTCGTCAGGATGTTGACGCCGGTGGGCACATTGGTTGGTGTCGCCGCGCCCTTTAGCTGCGTCGCGATGTCCAGGTAGCCGGAGCCGAAGTCTCCAAGACGCACCTTGTACGGCGCAGTCACGGTGTACATGGCTCCCGATCCCAGGCCGCCGGAGCCGTCGTTCAGAAGCACGTTGACGGCATTGTTGTTGAAGTCGGCCACGACGACGTCGGGGTGGCCGTCGCTGTCCACATCGCCGACATCCACCGAGGTGACGGCGCCGCTCGGCACGTTGTAGCTCGTCGCGGCCCCGAAGGTGCCATCGCCCACGCCGAACGCGATCGAAACCTGCCCGTTCGCAATGCTGACCAGGTCCGCGATGCCGTCGTTGTTCATGTCGGCATACACAGCACCGAGGCTGCCGTTGGGCAGCGTCGGCAGGGTGCCCTGGGTAAACCCGGCGCCCGCAAACAACGGCCCCTGGTCGGCGATGTGCGTCGTCGTGGCAATGGTGGAGGAGGTGGTGTTGTCGTAGATCCCCAGTGTTCCCGTTGGTGCGGTGACGCCCTGGTACCGAACATCATCGCGCAGCGTGTAGCCAAGCTTCGTGCCCGTCACCGTGGTGGTGATCGTCGCCTGCTCATTGCCGCCGCCGGCCACCGTCACCGTCGCTGCTGTGGAAGAACTGCCGAGACCCTGCGGCGTGGGCATGTACACCGCGACCAGGGTGTGCGTGGCCGAGGGCAGGATCGTCTTGATGCTGGCCGTGCCGCTCGACGTGACCTGCGCCTTGCCAAGCACGTGCGGCTGCGGCGATCCGGTACCCGCGCCCGGCACAAAGAACGTGTTCAGCGTGTCATAGAAGTACACCGTACCCTGCGTGATCGATGCCGAAGTCGACGCATTCACCACCGTCGCCGTCAGCGTCACCACCGTCTTGGTGGGCAGCGTGCCACTGGAGGGCGAGATCGCCAGCGTTGTCTGGGTGGAGACCGGCGTGGCATGCAGCAGGTTGCCGCCGCCAATGGCCATCAGCAGGCTGATGACGACGCCAAAGAGCCGGGGACGCGCGGACGAGTACAGCTTGGACACGATTGGCAGCAGCATCACCCAGAGGCTCCAGGAACGGCAGATTCACGAGGAAGGTCCGGTGGGACTTCCACGGCGCTGCGGTGAAATGCATGTCCATCGCCAAAGCGCGAAGGCGCATCGTTAGACTCCTCTCACGCGCCGCTGCCCTTCCCGTCCGTATGGCTCGCAGCAGGTGAAAGACGCCGCTGGGGCACTCTTACCGCCAACGATCCGCGCGAAGACGGAACCCAACCCGCCGGGATCGGGAAGCCATGGCGGAGCGCGTACACGGCTCATCACGAGGACTTAAGAGGATTCTCACGTACAACGCGGGGTGCCCCATACATGCGCGGCCTTTCGCGCATGTGTGGGATCAGGACGCTCGTGGAGAACGCAGGTTCGTGCTTCGCAC
>CAZZVI010000091.1:0-4549 GCA_964657335.1 uncultured Terriglobus sp. | reverse complement strand
TCGCGCATGTGTGGGATCAGGACGCTCGTGGAGAACGCAGGTTCGTGCTTCGCACGAAGTCCCACTCATCCGCTGCGTGTATGAATGGGCACCCATTCCTAAGCCGCCGCTGAATGCCGGTGCTCCAGACACCTTGCGTAACAAAAACGCGCTGAAGGCGCGTGTTGTAAGAGCCTGGGGCGAAGCCCCAGGGTGGGCAGTCCGCGCCAGAGCGGGCTGAAGGCCCGCGTTATCCGAAGGCCTGGTCCAGCTCAGCCAAGGCCGAGCTGCACATTCCTTCTCTGTATCGCCTCTTCCGACCGGGGCATGAACATCTCCAGCCCAAACTCCACTGCACGGGTCTGAATGCCCTCTACAACCGGACGGAAGCTCTCGTCGTACTCCCCAAACGCTGCCCTGAAATCCTCTGGGTGCGTTACGCAAGCCTCCGCTTTGCAAGGCCCACCAGGCCAAGCAGGCCGGTGCCAAGCAGCACGAGGCTGGATGGTTCCGGCGTTGTCGCGACCGAGCTTAGGCTGTTTACGCTCACGGAGTCGAGCTCGAAATAGCCGCCGTCGTTCTCTGAGACAAACGAGAGCGCGGTGGAAGTCGAGATCGCAGTGCCCGTAAACGTGTAGAGCGTATACGCGTCAGCGGGAGCTGCCGTCTCTGAGAACAGCGTTGCTCCGCCAAACAGCAACTTGAAGCTGTTGGTGGAGTTGGTGGAAGGGTCCGTGTCGTTCAACAAGGCAAACTCGATCTGGTAGAGGTTGCCCGCTGTCGTGGCCAGCGTTTGCGTCAGTGCGATGGTTGAACGGAAGCCACCCAGGTATGCCTCGTAACTGCCGGAGTAGGGCGTCGGATTGGACGTAAACGGATCGAACGTATCGATTCCGGCGTAGTTCGAACCTATGGTCGTTGCCGTACCCGTCCAGGAGCTGAAGCTGCCAGTTTCAAAGCCGCAGTTCGACACCAGGTTGCTCACGACTGCATTACAGGTAGCCGCGCGGCCTTGCATGATGCCACAGAAGAACAGAACGACCAGGGAGAAAGTGCCAATCAGTTTGCGCATGGGGGAAAGAGCTCCTAAAAGCTGATGGTGCGTTTCAAGGTTGAAAGGACCTGCGGAGTGCCGAGATAGTGAACTCGTCAATCCGTGGAGGTCGAACCGGCGTAAGCCGTCCAGGCGTTCACGATGTTGGTGACATTCGTCGTTCCGATGCCGGTGGCAAAGTCCCATCCAACGGTGGCGGGGTATGCCGGCTGGAAGATCGAGTCGCTCACGGAAAGCGATCCGTAGGTTCCGCCGCTGTTGTAGCAGTTGTTCAGCCCCGTGCAGAGCACCGTGATGTCTCCCTGCGTCACGTCATAGAAGACGCAGTTCGCACTCACCGCATTTCCCAGGGATGAGTTACAGCCAGTGCTGCCCATGCTGCCGTACTGCGACCGCGCAAGGCTGTACAGCACAGGGTTGGAGTTGCCCCAGCTTTCGCCGGTACTCTGGTTGACCAGCGCCTGGATGCCGGCCCAGATCGGGCTCGAGATCGACGTTCCGCCAAATCCCAGCCAGCTTGCCGGGTCCGCGGCGCAGGGTCCGTTGCCGGTGGCCGTCGTCGGGTCAGAGATGCAGACCGCGTACGAGGTGCCCCAGAAGCCGTTGGACGCCATGAGAGACACATCCGGAATATCGCGCACGCCATCGTTCGGCACGCCCAGCAGCTTCTGCCAGCTTGGCTTTGCGTAGCCGGCACAGGTTCCGCTGACAACGCCTCGCGTCGAAGCCGTGCCTGTGGAGCAGCCGCTCGGGCCGCCGCTGCCGCCGATCACTTCGAGCGAACGTGGCCGCAGGTTGGTGATATAGCTGCCGCTGTTGCAAAGGCTGTTCGGCCCGACCGAGGGATAGCCCAGATAACCCGCGTACAGTGATCCCGCGCACGAGTAGTTCCAGGGAACCTCTGGGATGTAGGTGTTCGCTGTCTGGAAGTTCGGCCCGTTGGTCGAGTTGAAGTAGACTCCGGGCGTGCCCAGCGGCGTGTAACCAAAATCCGTTCCGCCCACCGAGATGTTGTAGGGCGTCGATGTGAAACCGCTCACACCGATGCCGTGCGTTGCGGGGCTCGGGCTGCTGCTTGAGCTGTCCGCGGCTGCGGCTCCTTCATCGCCGGAAGACACAAAGACGGAGACGCCTTCCGCCGCGGCAGTCGCGTACAGATTGTTGATGTAAGCATTCAACGTCGCTCCGTCTGAAGCCTCGGCTTCGCCGTAGCTGATGCTGACGATCTTGGGAGGCACGCTCGCCTGCAGCATGTTTGCCAGCGCGATAAAGCCGCCGAAGATGCCGCCGGAGGCGCGGCACGCGGAGTTCACAATGCTCGCGTTCGGTGCGGCAGCCAGCGCCCACTCCACATCGATCGCTGCCTCTGCATCGTCGGAGTTCACGCCGGGAGCGGTGCAGGTGTTTGTGCCCGTCGGATGGACCTGCGTCAGCGTCGCGTACGGGTACGTACGGGTAAGGCCGAAGACCTTGCGAAACGCCTGCCAGTCACCCACGCTGTACTGGTCGGTGTTCTCGATCAGAACGATCGTCTGCCCCTTGCCGGTGATGCCCTGCCGGAAGAGCGGATTGAAGTTGTAAATGGTGGCAAGGTCCGCCGCGCTCAGATAGTTGGTGCCGGTCGACCGGATGCCGTTCGGTGTATCTGCCGGAATGACACGATGGCTCATCGGGTGGGGCGCAAAGTCGTTCAACGATGCGACGCCCGAGACCACCGGCATCAACGCCGTTGGCAGTTGCGGATCGGTCACGTTGGCGTAGTGAGACTCGCCACGCACGCTCAGATTGTGGATGGAGGTATGAAACGCCTCCGCGATCTTCCCGACCGTTCCATCGAATTCGATCGTCGATCCGTCGGGCGCGACCTGGTGCACGGCGAAGCCCTTCTCCGCCAGCCACTCGCCGACACGAGCGACGTCCTGGCTCGACGGGCCGAAGCGGTTGCCGATTTCGACATTGCTGAGCCACTTGTGAAAGTTCCCTGACGTGCGGTCTTGCAACTGGTCCAGGTAGGCCTTGAATGCTGCCTCGTTCTCCGCGGAGCGATGCAGCACGAGGGTCGCTGACATGGCCTCGCCACTGTCGCGAACGCCGCGATCGTTCTCAGCCGTAGCCTCCGGCCTGACGTTCCCTCGCAGCGTCACTGTTTGTTGGTCGTTGATGTTGCCTGTGATGAAATTGCGTCGGGTTTGCTGGGC
The DNA here is from genome assembly GCA_964657335.1 of uncultured Terriglobus sp. GTDB lineage: Bacteria > Acidobacteriota > Terriglobia > Terriglobales > Acidobacteriaceae > Terriglobus. Next base: position 1,318 of record CAZZVI010000091.1, on the reverse strand, counting down.
TGGAAGAGAGGCCGAAAGAAGCGCAAGGCACGCGCAGGCGAAGGCAGGGGTACGGAACACTGCTGAGAACATCGGGGAAGATCCTCACATCAGGGTTGTTGAATCAGGCCGGAATGGCCTTGCCTCATTGGGGTTTGTGCAGGCGCCGAGTGTAGCACGGCCCCATGGACTTCACGACAGACACATTCGTAACGGGCCTGAGTCCTTGTGGCGTTCTGCGACCCAGCCGATCACCGGGACGATTCGCTCGCCTCGATCTTTCCGGTACCATCGGCAGGTACCGCCCATGCCCGCGAAAGGGAAATGCAAGTGAGCACGAACACTGTTGAGTACGGACTTCGCCTGCGGCCCGCAGAGACGTGCCGGTGGGACTTCCTTTCGCTGGGCGAAGTGATGCTGCGCTTCGATCCAGGCGAAGGCCGCATCGCCACCACGCGCAACTTCCGCGTGTGGGAGGGTGGCGGCGAATACAACGTGGCGCGCGGCCTGCGGCGCTGCTTCGGCCTGCGCACCTCCGTGCTGACGGCGCTGGTCGACAACCCCGTCGGGCGGCTTGTCGAAGACCTGATGCTGCAGGGTGGCGTGGACACGTCGCACGTGCGATGGGTGCCGTTTGACGGCATCGGGCGCGAGGCAAGGAACGGCGTTTATTTCCTGGAGCGCGGCTTCGGTGTGCGCGGCGGCATGGGCATGATGGATCGCGGACAGACCGCCATCGCGCAGATGCAGCCCGGCGACGTGGATTGGGATGCGATCTTCGCGCCTCCTCCGCATGGCGAAGGTGTGCGCTGGTTCCACACCGGCGGCATCATGGCCGCACTCAGCGTGAACTCAACCGAGCTGGTCCGCGAAGCCATGCGCGCCGCGCGGCGGCATGGCACCGTCGTCAGCTTCGATTGCAACTACCGTCCTTCGCTGTGGAAGTCACGCGGCGGCCGCGCAGGGTCCGTTGAGGTCAATCGTTCCCTGCTGCCGATGGTCGATGTGCTCTTCGGCCACGAGGGCGATGTGGCTGCCACGCTGGGCGATGCGGCGCACGGTCCCGTCTGGCACACGCTCGACAGCTTCGCACCCATGGCAGAGCGCGTGATGAGCGAGTTCGCCCACCTGAAGGCCATCGCCAGCACAGTGCGCAAGCCGCAAAGCGCAACCCGCAATGGCTGGGGAGCCTTCGGCTACGGAGCGGGCGAAGCCGCCGAGGGCATGCACTTCGACGACCTCGAGATACTCGACCGCGTGGGTGGTGGCGACTCGTTCGCCGCCGGGTTCATCTACGGCCTGCTGCACGGCAGGGACCTGCGCTGGTCGCTGGACTGCG
>CAZZVI010000090.1:8328-12402 GCA_964657335.1 uncultured Terriglobus sp. | reverse complement strand
GGAGGGATCCGCATGTGACGTAACGCGCCGACGCCATAGCAGCGGGCGGTGAAAGCGAAAGCGCTCGCGCGAAGCGCGACATGTCGATGTCGCTGCCTTCTGAGATAGCGTGAGATGAGTCGGCACACATGCAGATCCCTCCGCTTCGCTACGGGATGACAAGCCTAAAAGAAGCGAAAACAGTTGCCCTCAGCGGCTCTTCCTAGCGCGCTTGACGCCGTACATTTCGTGGTCGGCGCGCTGGATGAGTGTCTCCAGCGGCTCGTCGCTGTCGGCCTCGGAACTCGCCATGCCGGCGCTGTAGCTGAGGGTGTACGTGCGGCCGCTTCGGCCGTTGGCAAGCTGGACGGCGGCGGTGAGCGAATCGGCGAGGCGCCATACGGGCGGAGCATCGCCTTTGCACGCGGCGACGAACTCATCGCCCCCGATGCGGCCGAGGATGTCGGTCTCGCGAAAGGTGTCTTTCATCAGCTGCGCCATCTCCCGCAGCAATTCGGAGCCTGTGTCGTGGCCCTGGGTGTCGTTGATGTGCTTCAGGCCGTCCACGTCGAAGTAGCAGATGCTGAAGCTGTCGCCGCCGCGCCGCGCCGTCAGCAGCGCCTGCTCGGCGAGAAAGTAGAAGCCGCGCCGGTTGTAGAGGCCCGTGAGCTCATCCCTCAGGGAGAGTTCGCGGACATGATTTTCCAGTTCACTGATCTTGCGGCACAGAACGATCACGAGACAGAGGCCGGTGGCGGAGAGCAGGGTGGCGCCGATGCCGGTCAGGATCTTCGGGTCCGCCTGCACGTGGGCGATGAGAAACGCCTGGGTGGAATCGACCGCGAACGGAATGGACACGACAATGGGAACGGCGACGCGTGCGACATGCCCGGCGATGCCGGTGCCCAGCATGACGGAAAACCAGTTGTATTCCATGCGGCGATTGAAGACCAGCACGCCAAGCAGACCGAGGCAGAGTGCGCCGGGGATCGACAGCGCGTGTTCCTCCGGCACTTCGATGAAACGGAACTGCTGCATGAGGAAGCCGGACATCTGGAGCAGCAGCGTGGCGCAGAGGGCGACCGTAGCAACGTCCACGATCACGGCCATTCGAGTCTTGCGGACGCGCATGTTTGCGAGCAGAAAGCCGATCAGCAGGAGCGCGAGCGCGATTTCGGCGTGCATGCGGCCGGGCACGGGAGAGACTTGATCGGCCGCGAAGAGGGTATCCATGCCAAAGGATCGGTTGCTGTTGCACTCGATGAAGGTCAGGGCGCCGATGGCGCACACGAACCAGCCGATGATCCGGCTGGCCTTGACCGCGGAGGCGGATTGGCGCGGACGCGACAGGAAGATGCTGGCCGCGGCGAGCAGCGAGAGGATGGCGGTGTTGCACTTCATGCGGTCCCAGCCGGCGGGCAGCAGAGCGGCGAAGGGCGAGACGAGCCACGCCAGGAGCGTGACGCCGGCCGTGGCAGCGATGAGGGCCAGAGCGAAGTTCTGAAAGCGTGCCAGCACCAGGAGGATGGCCGAGTCGGGGCGGTTGGACGAGAGCAGTGGCATCGTCCTAGGCATGAGCCCTCCGCGGCTGGCGAAGCTTGTCAACGCGCTGGAGTGCGAAGCAGGTCATGCGGGCGTCCGTCATCAATCTACTTAATCGGTCAAGCCGGCAAATTGTCTTAATGCAGGTTCCTGCTACGACCGCCGAGTGTTCCCGGGAATGCCTTCCTTTTTGTGCTCAGCATGACGAATGTCTTCGGAGAAGCATGGCCTTGCCGTGCCATCAGCAATCGCCGAAGATGGCGGCTTCATCCGACGGGGGCATGTCGCCGCAGGTCTCGGCTCCAGCCGCGAAAACGCGACTACCGGACGAACGACAGTTCTTCGTGAGCTCTAGCTGTGGGTATGCGCTAGCGGGTCACACGTCAGCCGAGAAAGGCTGCAGCGATGGCATCGATGCTCTGGTGAAGGATGGTCTCGTTGATGAAGAAGTGGATCACGTCGTCGTTCAGCATGCGGGCGCGGATGTCGGCTTTGGCCAGGCGCTCCGGCAGGCCGGCCATTTTGGCTTGGGGAGGCTTGATGTAGAGGATGTTGCTTTCATTCGGCACGCGCCGCACCTCGTAGCCGCCCGCCTGCAGCTTTCCTACGATCTGTTCTGCCGCGGCGCGGGCCTTCACCCAGCGCGCTTCGTAGCCGTCCAGGGCATCGAGCGCGGGCAGCGCCGCGATCCAGCCGTGGTAGATCAGGCCGCCAAAGACGTGCCGCAGGTCGCGCGCCTGCGCGATCATGGGCGCAGGTCCGGCAAGCATGCCTCCGAAGGGCGCGCGCAGCGCCTTGTACAGCGAGACAAACACCGTGTCGAACTGCGCTGCGGTGCGCTTGATGTCGAAGCCGGGCGTACCGGTCAGCATGAAGGCGCGGGCGCCGTCCCAGTGCGTGCCGATGCCCTTCTGCTTCGCCAGGCCGCAGATCTGCTGCATCGTCGCAAAGGGCACGGACTCGCCATCGTGGCGGCGCACCGGGCTCTCGATGGAGATGGCGCCGACCTTGAGCGGGTACGCGCGATGCTCGGCATCGTCCACGGCTGCGCGAATTTCGTCGATGGTGGGAGCGGCCTTGCCGGGAGCGATGGGCTGCATGGTGAGTCCGCTCATGATCGATGGCGCATCGCTCTCGTCGGCGTACAGGTGGCTGTCCGCCTGCACGATGAGGTGCTTGTGCTCGCCGCACAGGATGCGCACGGCGAGGTTGTTCGCCAGCGTGCCGGTGGGCAGCATGCAGCAGTCTTCCTTGCCCAGCATGGCGGCGAAGGCATGTTCCAGATCGGTGACCGCGCCGCCCTTCAGGTAGTTGTCCTCTTTGCCGGGGTGGCGCGCGAGCGCGGCTTCCAGCGTGGCCAGCATCGTCTCGGGAGCGACGGGTGGGGCATCGCTTGCGAGGTATACGGTGCGTGGCGTGATGGGCGCTGCGGGCAGGGCTGCGGCCTGCGTTGCGGATGGCGCGGTCGCTCCTGCGCTGGCCTGTGTCTGCGCCTCGGCCAGGTGCGACTGCAACAGCGCGACGGCGGCCAAGCCGGCGGGTGCGGTCTGCAGGAAGCTGCGGCGGTTCATGGCGCCCGATGGGACATAGGACATGGCGAGTCGTCTCCTGTGTTTCTGGCAGGCGGAGCAGAATTGCGGCGTTATGCCGGGTAACCGGCAGTCGGCGGCAGATGAGGGGTGCAGACTGGCCCCATCTTATCGAAGAACGAAGCGTGTGCGGGCGTACGATCGCATCGAAAGCGGGGGAGAAAAGACGATGTCCTCGAGTCCAGTGGAACAAGACGGCCTCTTTCAAGTGAGCGACAGCACGCTGGTTCACGCTCCCATCGAGCGCTGCTTCCGGCTGTCTTGCTGCGTCGCGCTGGTGAAAGAAGAACTGGGCATGGACGCCGTCAGCGGACGCACCGCGGGCCTGGTGGTTGGCGGCGACATCATCCGTTGGGAAGGATGGCAGCTTGGCCTGCTGCACCATCACGTGTCGCAGATCTCGTCGTACCAGGCTCCTGTCTTCATGCAGGACACCATGCTGGACGGGCGCTTCAAGTATTTTCAGCATGACCATCACCTGAAGGAGACCGCCGATGGAACTCTGCTCTCGGATGACCTTCGCTTCTCCATGCCATTCGGCGCGCTCGGCCGGCTGGTCGCGCGCTCGATCATGGTGCCGCATATCCGCAAGCTGATGAAGAACCGTTTCGCCCGCATCAAGCGCGTTGCAGAAGGCGAGGACTGGCAGAAGTACCTTACGGAAGAAACGGTCTGCGCATAGTGCCTCTTACGACGGGCGTTACCGCATAACCGACAGGAACTGCGCCCACGGCCCGACCTCGTCACGGTAGCGCCGGGCCATGACCCGGTTGATCTGCAGCAGGTGAGCGAGATCGTGCGCTGTCCAGGTTGAGAGCAACTGCCGCAGCGTCACCGCGCCCAGCGCAGGGTGCGTGCCCGCAAGATCAAGTTGCGCCGGTTGCAGATCCAGCGCAAGCAGCCGCTCGATGTTTGCGGCACGCAGACCGCGGAACTGATCGAGCAGCGCATGCAGCGGCTTGCC
>CAZZVI010000090.1:1607-8228 GCA_964657335.1 uncultured Terriglobus sp. | reverse complement strand
ATCGTGAGCTCGGTTGTCTCGTGTTTTGCGATGGCTGCCTCGATGGCCTTCTGCGCGGCTTCGCGGCGATAGCCAAGGTTGACCAGGGCGGAGAGCACATCGTCCGCAACGGGCCCCGCGTGGAAGCTGCTGCCGGGCGCGGGTGTGTCGCCGCCCAGGTCGTCGAGCTTGTCTTTCAGTTCCAGCACGACGCGCTCGGCGGTCTTTTTGCCGATGCCGGGAATGCGTGTGAGCTGGGCGTGATCTCCGCTGCGAATGGACGTCACCAGCGACGCCGCGGGCAGGCCCGAAAGCACGGTGATGCCGAGCTTGGGTCCGATGCCGCTGACCGTGATCAAACGCTCAAACAGCCGCTTCTCGTCGCGGTTCAGAAAGCCGAAGAGCGCGATGGCGTCCTCGCGCACCTGCGTGTTGATGAAGAGCGACACCTCGGCGCCCTCGGCCGGCAACGCGGAAAACGTGGGCACGCTGATGCTGACGTCGTAACCCACGCCACCGCACTCGACGATGGCCTGTCCGGGGGCTTTGCTCAGGAGACGTCCGCGCAGGTGGGCAATCATTACCGTGATTGTATTGATTGGGCGTGAGTCGGTTGTCGTCTGCCACTAGAAGTCAGACAGCGAAGCGGGTCTCCGCTCATCGGAACACTTTGGTTCTAGGATGGCTGCATGGGCCCTCCGGTGATCCGACCAATGACAGTGCGACGGTGGAAGCCGTGTGCGGAGTTGCAGCCGTTTGTGGAGGCTTATAGCGTTCGCGAGGCGGGGTTCGGGACGAGGCAGGCTTACGTCCCGCTGCCAGCCCGGCGTGACTGTTTTCTGGAGTTTTATTTACAAGATCGCTACCGGATTGTGACGGTGGCGACTGGCGCCGAGCATTGGGCCCCGCGTTGCGTGCTGGTGGGGCCGAGCACGCAGCGAACGGCAGATCTGAAGCTGTCAGGATCATTGCGCGTGTTTTCGATTCGCTTTTCGCCAGTAGGCTTTCGTGCATTGTTTGGCATTCCCGCGCGCCTGCTGCGAGACGAGGCTCTGGAAGCGGAACAGGCGCTGGGGCGAGAGATTGTTGAAGTGCATGAACAGCTTGCGTCGGTGGGGCCAACGGGGTGGGAATCCATTGCGGAGCAATACCTGCTGAAACGTGCACGAATCCTTGTATGGTCGCCGGAACGCCGCATTGCCTCCCAGGCGGCGGCGACGATGCAGCGATCGCGCGGGATGGTGGGCGTGGCGGGGGTTGCAGCTGAGTCGGCAGTGAGCACGCGGCATCTGGAGCGGGTGTTCCAGGAGCAAATCGGGGTTTCGCCGAAGGTATTCGCGAGGCTTCTACGCCTGGATCATGCGCTGGAGATGGCAAGGCCGGGAAGTAACTGGGCGGAAGTCGCCAGTGTATGCGGATATTTCGATCAATCGCACCTGGTACGCGATTTTCGCGCGATGACCGGAGCGACGCCCATGGGGTTTGCGGCGCTGCGAGTCGCTCCGCCGCAGCCGTGAGCTGATGTCGCATTTTTCCTATACGAGATGGGCTTGCAGCGGTAGGTTGGGGGCATGAAGATGCTGTTCCTTTCGATCTTGCTGCTGTGTCCAGCGGCAAGAGCGCATGCCCAACGTACTAGCCCCCGGAGAGATTGATGATGCTTTCCCCTGAAGATAAACATGCAATTGCAGCAGTTGTTCATGGATTTGAAGATGCGTGGGCCAGTCGTGACATGGCCGCGTTTCGCGCGATGCTTACCGAAGACTGCGATTGGGTAAACATTGTTGGCATGCACTGGCACGGTCGCAATGAAGTGACCGAAATGCACCGTGTGCTGCTCGAAGGGCGCTACAAAGGCGTCAACGTGCACACGCTGTCGCATGAGGAAAGTGAGATTGCGCCTGGTGTTGCGCTGGTGGTGCAGAGGTCGCAGCTTGACGACTTCACCACGCCGGACGGGCAAGCGGTGAAGGGCCTTCAGACCATGGGGTTGATGGTTCTGGTGAAGCGCGATGGTAACTGGCTCATTCGTGCTTCGGAGAACTCGTCGGTGGATCCGCGGGCTTCGATGAAGCCGCCGGCAAAGTGAGCCTTCTTTTCATCGGCGTAACACGCTGCAATGTCCGTCATTTCGTATCTCGGAGGTCCAAGTTTGTTCTCACGTATTCTCTTGACGCTTTCCTTACTGCTGCCAGTTTGTGCGCTGCACGCCCAGGATGTCGAAGCCAAGCGCAAACTGGCGATGGCTGGTCAGGCGCTCGGCAGAGCGCTCGCTACGCACGACGAGGCCGCACTCGAAAAACTGTGGTCACCGCAGATGATCGTCAACGGTCCTAACAACGCCGTGCTGACGCGCGCCGAAATTTTCCAAGGCATGAAGGATGGCGAGCTGGACTACGAGTCCGGCTACAAGTCAACGCCGGAAAAGGTCGAGTTCTTCGGCGACGTCGCGGTCACCATGGGCGAGGATACCTACACGCCCAATTTCGGTCCCGACAAGGGCAAGCTGCTGCACCGGCGCTCCACAAATGTGTGGCAGTACACCGACGGCAACTGGATGATGATTGCGCGGCAGGCCACCATCTATGACCCAGCCGTGAAGCACTACTAGACAGCGAGCCGACACCGACGCAACCGACACTGGCCGCAGCTTCAGCAAGTCGTCACCAGCCCCGGCCGCGAGGCCGGGGCTGGTGGACGGCAGGTTACGCGATGCCCTTCATGCGTCTGCGCAGCATGCCTGCCATGCCCAGGACACCCGTCCCAAGCAGCGCCAGGCTCGACGGCTCGGGAGTCACAGCAGTGACCTGGAGTACCGACGGCGTGCCGTTTTCCCGCGCATAGCGGAGGATGGTGTCGCCCCCGGAGGTCAGATCGATGGTGTCTGTCGTGACGGAGGTAGCCCCGGAGCTGGACGAACCGACCTGGGTGGCACCCTGGAAGACGCTGATGCCATCGTCGTGGGTAACCGTCAGCACGGTACCTGCCGGCAGGTTGCCAAGGTCAAAGGTGAAGTACGAACCGTAGTCGAAGCCACTGGAGCTTCCACTCGATGCAAGGAAATTAGCCAGAGTGCCGTAGTTCGCGATCTGCGTGCCGCTGTACTTGACGGTACCTACACCTGAATAGCCGCTGATGTTTGCGGTAGAAAAGCCAAACGCGGAGTTTGTGTCTCCACTTGTGCCGGGCCCGTTCTGCGGCGCGGTGTTGCTGAAGTTCAGGCTGCCCGTATAGAGGAAGGAAGCGCTGGCAGTGTTGCTGGTTGTGGAAGGCGTGGCGAAGGGGTTGCCACTCGCCGTGTCGAACCCAGAACCGTTTGTCAGCCCTTCCGACACTGTTACTTTGTACGTGGCAGCATGCACAGCAATGCCGGTTAGCAGCAGAGCGCCAGCGGCAACTAAGGATTTCATCTTCATGTTGTTAGTGTCCTTCTTGGTTTATTTAGCAGAATCTGGGAGAGACCCTGTTTGTGAAGCGAGAGCAGACTACAACCATCCCACAGGGCTTTTGAATACATCTTTGGTAACTGACTCATCCTGCAAGGTAAGTAACTACTTCTGCTAAACCCTTGATTCCATGGAGCAGCGACCATGAGTGTCCCTTGACTTAAGACAAGGGCTCGTCCATCTCAGGAACCACCTGGTTCGTCACCGCATTCCATAAGTCGCGGCAGGTTCACTAAGTAACAAGCAAGCGATTTCGCGCCGCCAGGTTCCTACTTCCAACGGTCACTCAAAGATGGTCGTCTTGATTGAAGACAAGTTTTTTCCTCTGCAGAAAGACACGGTTTCGTGAGTAACATCCATTACTCCTGCGATGCCCATTTCGCGGAAATTAGCGTGATGGGAACGCATTGGATGTCATTTCTAGACGGAGTGTTCGAGACCTGGGCGACAGCGTCATAAGTCGCACGGAGAGTCCTACTCGATCGGCGTCGCCGGCGTGACTTCCGGAACGAGAACGAGCAGGTCATAGCTGTAGATCATGCTCTTCCACTCGTCGGGCAGGTTGAGCTTGCGTTGGAAGCGCAGCTTGCGCAGGTCGAAGAGCGTCTGTGTTGGCTCACCCGGTCTGCTGGGGAACATGGCGGCGAGTGCGGGTGCGACATAGGCTTCCTCTTTGTCGGTCGCCAGATCGAAGGGCTCGATCTTCAGCGGCCTGCGATAGCCCTGCGGCGATGCGCCCGTACCGTGTGCGCCGAAGATCATGATGTGCAGCGACCGGACGCCCTGCACGTCGGCGAGCTCTGCGATCGTGTTGCCGAGCTCGCGCTGGTGCAGCGGGCTGAAGCCTTTGCCCATGTGCATCGCGCCGAACTTGAACAGCACGCGCGTCTCCGGTTTTTCCGACGCGACGGGCAGGTAGGCGTCGAGCAGATGCTGCTTCATCAGCAGGTTGCGCACGCGGTTGCTGTCGGGATCGCCGGCAAGGTTCAGCTTGTAGATGCGGCGCGATTCGGTGAACTCATGCCAGATGCGCTCCGTCGCCGGCGTGCCGTCCGCGGCGATGGCGTCGGTGATCGCCTTCACCTCCGCGTCGGTGCTGCTGACGAGGAACAGCTTCAGGTAGTCGCCGCTGGCGTGCGCGGTCGCTTCGGCTTCACGCTCCTTCTTCTGCGCGCTGCGAATGGCGGCCAGTGCACGCGGTCCGGGGTGCGTGTTCGTCATGCTGTCGAGCAGTGCTCCGGCCGATCCGAGGAATTCCTGGTCGAATCCCCACAGCGCAAACTGCGGATTGTGCGAACTCCCCGCGCAGGTTGCCGCCAAGTCGTTCTCTTCTCGCACATCGAGAAACGCCATGTTTGCCGGGTGGGCTCCCAACATGCTGCGCATGTGCGCGACGCGCTGCGGATCGTGCAGCTGCGAACGGACGAACTGCGCAGCCTGCGGTCCCGCCTCGACCGCGTATGCGTCCGGGTGCATGGTGTTGCACACGGCCGCGGTGAACTGCGGGATCTCACGCGACAGGTGCGACTCACCGATCAGAACGAAGCGCGATGCGGCGATCTCCTGCTGCAGCAACGCACCGCCCCTGCCGGACAACTGGCCTCCGGTCAGCGTGACCGGCGAGGCTGCCTGCTTCAGTGCGTCGGGAAGTGAGACTTGCTGTGCCGCGCAGGGCAGGGTGAAGACGACGAGGGCAAGACAGCGCAGCAGCATGGCTCCACGATACAAAACTGTGGCAAGCGGGGCCGCTTGCTCGCGAACACGGCACGGCAATTTAGTTGCGAGCGACTCGGAACGCAAGACCGCGTTTTGACCTGTTGTGAGACACGGTGCAACTCATGGATGTGCGCCGTGCCGCCGATGACCATCCTGAGGAGGTCGACCATGTCCATCGAACTGAGACCGTCCACACTTTGCAGCGACGTGCGATGCACCGTTTGCGGACAAGGATTTCTGCTGTTCAGCAGCCGCCTCGCCCATCTGCATCATTATGAAGTCCTGACGCACGTGCAACAGGCGTTGCGCAGGCAGCATACCGATTGCGACAACGACAGCGCACACCCCGCGGAGGGCTTCTGCATGCCACTGGTGCTGGAGATGCTTAGCCCCGCCAGCGTGTAACGCAGCGCCCTTAGCGAAGAGCCGGATCCCGCTTATGAACGTCTCCTGTCTTCCGTCTGAAACCGTCTCCGATGTGCAGTGCTCCGTGTGCGGCCGCCGCTTCCTGGTGCTGACCGAGCCTACGCCGGGCATGTCGCGCGGCGCCCTGTGCCGCGTGGCGCGCAAAGGCCTGGCCCAGCAGCACCACGACAATCCGCTGGCTTCCGCGCATCCCGCGGGCGCGTTCGATATCCCGGGCTGGGACGGAGAGCCGGAGCAGACCCGCGTACCATGGGCGACCGGGCGCGTGCCGCTGCATCGATTTAATTGTTGAGCCCTTCTGTTTGTGTCTGATTATGATCCCGGACTCCTCCGTGATTCTGGTCAGGAGCCAGGTTGAGACTCACAAAATTCACGAATCCTTCGACATGGAACCATCATCCGAACTGCTGCACGACATTCTCAGCAGGAGTTCTCCATGGCATCTCTTCTCAAGATCGACGTCAGCCCGCGCGGCGACGCATCGTATTCGCGCCAGCTCGGCAGCACTTTCCTTCAGGCGTGGCAGGCGGCGAACCCCGGCGCGACCATTGTCACCCGCGACCTGGCGAAGAACCAGCCCACCTACGTCGATCTGCAGTGGATCGCGGGAGCGTTCTCTCCGCCGGAGAAGTTGACCGACGAGCACAAGGCCGCGCTGAAGCTGTCGAACGAGATTGTCGCCGAGGCGCAGGCCGCCGACACCATCCTGATCACGACGCCCATGTATAACTTCCAGGTGCCGGCCGTGCTGAAGGCATGGATCGATCACCTGGTTCGCGTCGGCATCACGGTGAACTACACCGCTGAGGGTCCTGTCGGCCAGCTGAAGGGGAAGAAGGTGTACGTGATCGTGGCGGGCGCGGGATCGTATGACAAGGGCACGCCGTCGGAGAGCTACGACTTCCTGTCGCCCTACCTGCGCCACATCCTGGGCTTTATCGGCCTGACGGATGTCGAAATTCTCATCGCGGGCGGTGCGGCGGCCGTGCAGTACGGCAAGATCTCCGAAGCGGAGTGGAAGAAGCCGTACGAAGAGAAGGCCGCGGCGCTCGCC
>CAZZVI010000090.1:0-1507 GCA_964657335.1 uncultured Terriglobus sp. | reverse complement strand
GTGCCCTGGTTCAAGACAGAAGCCCCTCACGTATCGGACGAGCAGATCAAGGCAGCCTGCGACCGGCTGCTTGCGGAAGCTCGCACGCGCATCCACAAGGACCTCAAGCGTGTTCTTCTGCTGCCGCCTGACCTGACGCGCGCGCACAGCGGCTCCGGCTGGATTACCGAGTACCTGTACAACGCGCTACCCGACGCGCACGTTGAGGTGATCCCCACGCTCGGCCAGCACGTGCCGCACACCGAGGCGGAGAACAAGTGGATGTTCGGGTCCATTCCGGAAGAACGCATCTTCCCGCACGACTGGCGCAATGGATGCACCCACGTCGGCGCCATTCCAGCGTCGCTGGTAAAGGAGACGACGGGCGGCGTGGCCGATTGGGAGATCCCCGTCGACCTGAACAGCAAGCTGATCGATGAAGAGTGGGACCTGATCATCAACGTGGGGCACGTGGTGCCGCACGAGGTGCTGGGCTTCGCCAATCACAACAAGAACTACTACATCGGTCTGGGCGGCAAAGACACCATCTGCGCCTCGCACATTGCGGCCGCGGTCTATGGCATTGAGAACAACCTCGGCTGCCTGGTGACGCCGCTGCGCGCCTGCTACAACTGGTCAGAAGACGAGCACCTTGCGCACCTGCCGGATGTGTATTTGCAGATCGTGATGCAGCGTGACGAGAACAATAAGCTGGTCACCAGCGGCATCTACGTGGGCGACGATCTCGAGACGTATCTCGAAGCAGCCCGCGCCAGCAAAGCGCAGAACATCATCCTGTTCGACAAGCCGGTGAAGAAGATCGTTGCGGTGATGCAGGCCGACGAGTTCCGCGCGACGTGGGTGGCGAACAAGGCCGTCTACCGCACGCGCATGGCGATTGCCGATGGCGGCGAACTGCTGATTCTCGCTCCGGGCGTCGAACGCTTCGGCGAGCAGCCTGAGGTGGACGCGCTCATCCGCAAGTACGGCTACAAGGGCACGCCGCGCACGCTCGCGCTCTACAAGACCGAGGCCGACATGCAGGAGATTCCGCACGGCGTCGCGCACCTGATCCACGGCTCAAGCGAAGGCCGCTTCACCATCACATACGCTCCCGGACACCTGTCCAAGGAAGAGATCGAGCAGGTGGGTTATCAGTATGCCGACCTCGCCGAGATGACGAAGCGCTATGATCCCACCGTGATGAACGAGGGCTGGAACACCATGCCCGATGGCGAGGAAGTCTTCTACATTTCGACGCCGTCAGCGGGCCTCTGGTCGACGAAGGAGAAGCTGGATAATCCTTCACGGAAGGATCTTTCGAGGGAGCAGGTTGCGGCTGGGGATGTGGTCTAGCGAGTCGTTCTTGCTCGACCCTCTAGACACGATTGTCATCCCGTAGCGCAGCGAAGGGATCTGCATTTCGGCCAGCATCTGCACCATCGCCCGCGCAGGCCGACAAGCAGATCCCTTCGCTGCGCTACGGGATGACAACATGAAAGAGGAGGAGCGTTGGAAGAGCATATTA
>CAZZVI010000089.1:6516-12427 GCA_964657335.1 uncultured Terriglobus sp. | reverse complement strand
TTGTACTGCACTATGTGGTCGATTTTCTTGAGGTCCATATCTTCAGTTATCACTTCCCTGATTTCAACGCCGCGGACAGCGCGATCACTGTGGGCGCGGTTTTGTTGCTTGCCGAGCTGGTGTGGCCGAGGGGTACAGCGAGTCAGCAGGTGAGCGAATCTGCGAGTCAGCCGGATGATGCTGCGGGAGAGTTCCGTGGCGCCTGAAACAACTCCAGCATCCATCACTTCGCGCAGCGTTCCGCAGGGTACGAACACACAAGCAGATCCCTCCGCTTCGCTGCGGGATGACAGAGTGAAAGGTGGGGTTGGGCAGGTCTCGCCGAATGAAAACATCATCATTCGCGGCGCGCGCACGCACAACCTGAAGAACATCGATATTGACATACCGCATAACATGCTCACGGTAGTCAGCGGGGTGTCGGGTTCAGGTAAGAGCTCGCTTGCGTTTGACACGGTATATGCAGAGGGCCAGCGTCGTTATGTCGAGTCGCTCTCGGCGTATGCTCGGCAGTTTCTTGAGCGCATCGAGAAACCGGATGTCGATCATATGGATGGCCTTGCGCCCGCCATTGCCATCAAGCAGAAGAACCAGACGCGCAATCCGCGCTCGACCGTGGCGACGGCAACGGAGATCTACGACTACATGCGCCTGCTCTATGCGCGCTGCGGCACGGTGACGTGCCTGCACTGCGGCGGCATTGTGAAGCGCGACACGGTCGATGAGATCGCCACGAGCATCCTCGCGCTTGGCGACGATGTGCGGCTGTATGCGCTCTTTCCCATCGAGCGGCGCACGGTGGTGCTGGAGCCGATGCAGGAGTTTGCTCTGCCGCCGGAAGAAGTTGCGACCAAGCCGCCGCCAAAGCCGAAGAAGCTTGCGGCGAAGAAGACGGCGAAGACCGCCGCAGCACAGCCTGTAGTCGATCCCACGGAGCCCATGCGCGAACGGCTGGTGGAGCTGCGCCGGCGCGGCTACAACCGGCTGTTTCAGAACGGCAGCATTGTGGAGTTCTCCGCGCCGGAGTCGCTGCTGGAGTTGAACTTTGCCGAGCCGATCTATGTGCTGGTAGACCGCCTGAGTGTCAGCGCGGAGGTGCGCGCGCGCATCGTCGATGCGATCGAGACGGGCTATCGCGAGAGCGGCGAGATTGTCTTCCTCACTGCACCGCGTGACGGGTCGGAGCCGCGGCGGCTGCGCTTTTCCGCTGCGTTCGAGTGCGAGAACTGCCACCGTGCGTACCGCGATCCTGAGCCGCGCTTGTTCAGCTTTAACAATCCGTTCGGAGCATGCCCGCGCTGCCAGGGTTTCGGTAACACCATTGATTTCGATCCGGACCTGATCATCCCGGACAAGGCGCGCTCGCTTGAAGACGGCGCCATCGATCCGTGGACGAGGCCGAAATATCGCGCGCACCACGGCGAGATGAAGCGCTTCGCGCAAGCCAACGACATCCCGCTGAAGACCGCGTGGTACGACCTGACGCCCGCGCAGCAGAACCTCATCTGGGATGGCGGCAGCGGCTTCAGCGGCATTCGCGGCTTCTTTCGCTCGCTCGACGGCAAGAAGTACAAGCTGCACGTGCGCGTGTTCCTGGCGAAGTACCGCGGGTATGCGCCATGCCCTGACTGCCGTGGGCAGCGGCTACGCGCTGAGGCTCGCGCGGTGCTGCTGAACGGGAGCAACATCTGCGAGACAGCCGGCCTGACGATCACCGCCGCTCGCATGTTCTTTGACGCGCTGCAGCTGTCGCCCGCGCAGACCGAGATCGCCGGCAAGATTCTCGAAGAGGTGCGGCAGCGCATCGGTTTCCTGGAGCAGGTCGGCCTGGAGTACCTGACGCTGGACCGGCTGTCGTCCACGCTCAGCGGCGGCGAGTCGCAGCGAATCCAGCTTGCAAGCTCCCTTGGATCGCGGCTGGTGGGTGCGCTGTATGTGCTGGATGAGCCGTCCATCGGCCTGCATTCGCGCGACACGGCAAAGCTGGTCAGGATCATGCATGAGCTGCGCGATCTGGGAAACACGGTGCTTGTGGTGGAGCACGATCCTGATGTCATCATGGCGGCGGACCGGCTGATCGATCTTGGTCCCGGTGCGGGTGAGCTTGGCGGCACCCTGCTGGCGAGCGGCACCGTGGAAGAAGTTAAACGAGACGGCAATTCCATCACAGGCCGTTACCTGTCAGGGCGGGCACGCATTCCTGTTCCCACCGATCGTCGCGAGCCAACGCGCGAGATGCTCAAGCTGAAAGGCGCGCGCATTCACAACCTGCGCGGTGTGGACCTTGAGATTCCGCTCGGCATGCTGTGCGTGGTGACCGGCGTGTCCGGCTCGGGCAAGAGCACCATTGTGCATCAGGTGCTGCATCGCGCCCTGCAGCATGCTCTCGGTGTGGAAGGCGCGAGCAGCGACGTGACGCAGCTCTACCGCGAGCTGTCCGGTACGCACTTTCTGCGTGAGGTCGTGCTGGTGGACCAGTCGCCCATCGGCCGCACGCCGCGCTCCAATCCAGTCACGTATATCAAGGCGTTCGATGCGATCCGCGAGCTGTTTGCGGCGCAGCCTGACGCCAAGCGCAAGAGCTACACAGCGGGCAGCTTCAGCTTCAACGTGCCGGGCGGCCGCTGCGATGTGTGCGAAGGGGATGGCACGGTCACCGTTGAGATGCAGTTTCTCGCTGACATCGAGCTGCCTTGCGAAGAGTGCAACGCGACCCGGTACAAGCCGGGCATTCTCGATGTGAAGTACAAGAACCGCAACATTCACGATGTGCTGAACATGACCGTCAAGGATGCCGTGCACTACTTCGCCGGCAACCCGAAGATCGTCGATCGGCTCCAGGTGCTGGACGAAGTGGGTCTTGGCTACGTGCGTTTGGGCCAGTCCGCGACGACGCTGAGCGGCGGCGAGGCGCAGCGTGTGAAGCTGGCATCGCATCTTGCGAACATCCGAACGACGGGCGTGCGCGGCGCGGCGACCAAGGCCGCCAGCCGCGTGCTCTACATCCTGGACGAGCCGACGACGGGCCTGCACTTTGCCGATGTGGCCACGCTATTGCAGGCCTTCCGCAAGCTGATCGAAGGCGGCGGATCGCTGCTAGTGATTGAGCACAACATGGACATCATCAAGTCCGCGGACTGGGTCATCGACATGGGTCCGGAGGGTGGGTCGGGTGGCGGCCAGGTCGTTGCCGTGGGCACGCCGGAGGAGATCGCTGCCGTCCCGGGTTCGTACACGGGCCAGTGGCTTGCGCCGGTGTTGAAGGCGGCGCGGTCGTGAGCTTTCGGCGATGCCTGCTGGCAGTCGCGCTATCCGTTGCAGGAAGTGGCCTCGCATGCGGCCAGTATCAGTTGCCGCCCGGCACAAGCTCTTCTGTTCCCGATACCGAGCGGCAGACGACGCCTTCACCTGAGAATGCGGTTCTGCAAAAAGCGGAAGCTGCGATTGCCGGTGACCGATTCGGCGACGCAGTTGCTCTGCTGACTCCGCTTGCAACACCGGCCCAGCAGATTGAGCGCGTCTTCTACGATCTTGGCTTTGCGCAGGACGCTCTGGGCCACGACGGCGAAGCTGCAATCGCCTATCGCGAGGCGCTGAAACGCGACGCGAACGATGCCGCAGCCCGCGTCTCACTGGGCCTGCTGCTTGCGCGCGGAACCAATCGGGCAGCGGCCGAAGAGCAGCTGACCGCTGCGGCAAAGATCACCGGTGCGCCGCCGGATCTGGTTGCACACGCTGACCGGGCACTGGCGCAGATCCATCTTGAAAGCAATCCCGAGCAGGCCAACGCCGACCTGCTGGCCGCGCTGAAGCTTTCGACCGAGACACCCGAAGACGCTGCGCTGGCCGCCGAGATTGCCGTGGCGTTACACGACAATGCCACCGCCGAAATCGCGTACGCGCACGCCGCGCAGATGGCTCCCGGCGATGCTGAAGTCGCGCTCGGCCATGCGCGACTGCTGTCCCGTGAGAAGAGGTACGCCGAAGCGGAAGCGGCCCTGCAGCCGGCGCTCAAGGCGCATCCACAAAATCGCGAGCTGCAGTCAGAGCTGGCGGCGCAGCAGATGCTGCAGGGCCAGACGGGGGACGCGATTCACTCACTCGAGTCCCTGCACGCGTCGACACCGGCGGACGTGCCGATCACTCGCCTGCTGGCCAGCGCTTACGTGACCGGCGGATCGCCCGAGAAGGCAGATCCGCTGTACGCCGCGCTTCTCGCCGCCAACCCCAAAGACGTCAGCCTGCAGGTGGAGTGGGCCGATTGCCTCATCCGCCAGAAGCGTTCGTCTGAGGCCGAGCCGGTGCTGCAGCATGCGCTGGCACAGCCCGGCGCGTTCCCCGATCCTCAGGCGCGGGCGAATGCCTACGGCATGCTGGCATTCGCTGCCTCGGCCAATCACGATCCTGAAACGGTACTGAAGGCTCTGGCGAACCGGGAAACGGTGGCGCCATCAACAGCGCCCTTTACTTTTCTTTTAGCCTCGGCGCATGATACATTGCACCACACGAAGCAAGCAGCAGATGCGTACCGTTTGTTCGTGCAGCAGTCAGGCGGTAAGTTTCCCGATCAGGAGTGGCAGGCGCAACAGCGGCTCCACCTTCTTGACCGCAGCAAGTAGCCTCCGTTCGAGTCCCGGAAGTTCGGGAGGTGTGTCATGCAGGTCGCCGTTCGGCTATCTTCAGCCGTTTTAAGTCAGAGCCGCGCAGCCGTGTGCGCGGGTGCCCTCCTGGTGTTGACTGCAATCCCGCTCTCCGCCCGTGGCGCTGATTCCATGGTCATCGATCCCTCGTTGATCGCGTCACTGCAGGTGCGCGCCCAGCAGGCGTCTCCGCGTGAACAGGTCCAGATCTATGCCGAACTGGTCGACAAGATCAGCCTGCTGGCGAGCAAGCAGGTCGCCGATGGCGAGATGGAGAAGGCAGAGGCCACGCTGCACCAACTGGAAGCATGCACGGCACAGCTCGAAAGCGGCCTGCAGCGCGACAGCAAGGGACTGAAGAAGACGGAAATGATGTTGCACAACACGCATCGCCGCTTGACTGACCTGGTGCGCAGCGCCTCCGGCGATATGAAGCCGATGGTGCTGAGCGCCGTCACCAAGCTGGACCATGCGCAGACTACGCTGCTGAGCGCTGTGTTCGAGCACTAGGCTCGAATCGATACGTTGACGATGAAAGCATTTTCCTCGAGCGATTCAGAAAGCCGGTCTGCATCTGGACTGCGGCTTGGAGAACATCGTGATGCGCAATCTGAAGCAGATGTAGCGCGGGCCTACAGCCCGCAAAAGCAATCTCTGCCTCTTGCCTGGGGCTTCGCCCCAGGCTTTTACAACACGCGCCTTCAGCGCGTCTGGTCACTTGTTGTGCTCGGCACGCGTCTCGAATGGTCGCCGATTGCGGTCAGCACGCGTGTTCCATGGTTGCCCGTTCGTCTTCGCACGCGCCTTCAGCGCGTCTGGCTGCTGCTTCTGTTAGTTGGCATGGCAGCGGGCGCATGCCATGCGCAACGCCACTCCACGGCACTGTCTGAGACAGAAGAGGAAGCCGTCCGCGATGCTGCGGACGACCCGGCCAAGCGCGTCGCGGTGTATCAGTCGATCATTGAGACCCGCGTCAAGCGCATCCAGGACATTCTTGCCGACAAGCGCGCGCAGGGGCGCCGCGAAGACATCCGCGAGAACATGGATGAGATCGCCGGGCTGGTCGACGAGCTGGAAGACAACCTGGACGAGTATGACGGCAAGCACCGCGACCTGCGCAAGCCGCTGCCTAAGCTGCTGGATGCAACCCTGCGATGGGAGTCGGTACTGAAGCAGCCTCCCGTGGATGAACGGTACGATCTTGTGCGCAGACTCGCGCTCGAAGCTGTCGGCGACATCAAGAAAGAAGCCGGTGACATGCTGCCGGCGGA
>CAZZVI010000089.1:0-6416 GCA_964657335.1 uncultured Terriglobus sp. | reverse complement strand
CGCTCGAAGCTGTCGGCGACATCAAGAAAGAAGCCGGTGACATGCTGCCGGCGGAACAGGCTTACTTCAAGGCTCATCCGCCCGATAAGAATGCGAATCCCGGCGGCGTTGGAGAGATTCGTCGCCGCGAGTAGTTGCGCTTATTTCGTGCAGGGCTTGTTGTTGTCGGCGCGATCGCCTTCCGCCTTGGCTGCATCTTCCGTCACATACTTGCCGGCTTTTGTCTTGCCGTAGAATGCGGTGCCAGCGCAGTGATAGACCTTGCTGTTGGTGTTGACCCACACCAGACCCGGTCCGCCGCCGGGTGCCTGGGCCGTGGATGCTGTCGAAGCGCGCGGCGACTTTCCAGCCGCCGTGCTCTGCGGCGCCGGTGCTGTCTGCGCGGGCGCAGCAGCGGATGGTGTC
Source organism: uncultured Terriglobus sp. (assembly GCA_964657335.1). Taxonomy (GTDB): domain Bacteria; phylum Acidobacteriota; class Terriglobia; order Terriglobales; family Acidobacteriaceae; genus Terriglobus. The sequence continues at coordinate 6,011 of CAZZVI010000089.1, read as the reverse complement.
GGGGCTGGTTGCGCGGGAGCAGCTTGTGGACGGGCCGGGGCAGCTGCAGCGGGCGTGGGTGCAGAAGCCGGAACAGAAGCTGACTTCTGCGACGTGGATGGAGCGGCCTTTGACGCGCCGGCCGGCGTCTGTGAATACCAGGCCTGAACTCCCTTATGCCCGCGGCATGCTCCATCCTTGCTGGCGGCGGTCGAATAGGTGCCGTCCTTGCACTGGCCCGTGGCTCCCGCAGGTGCCTGCGCGATGGCGCTGCCGCTGAGTGCCGCCACCGTCAACAAACCGCACATCCACAGTGAAACTTTCATTTGCTAGCTCCTCGCAGGTGGATGTGATGCCGCCCCTGCGGATCGGGCGGCAGCGCCCGCGGGGGATTGCAAACTGCGATGGAGTGAAATGAAAAAGAGCTTCACTCGGCGATAATGGCGGTGGTGAGTACCCCGGAGCTGCAGCAGACGTTTGAAGTCGCGTACCGCGATCTGCGGCCGCGCGCACCCATGCCGCCGTTCGACATTCGCTTCCGGCGATTTGTCTCGCTGAACACAACGATCCGCCTGCGAGAGGGCAAGCTGCTGGTGCGGCTTTCGGACCTGCTTGAGGCTGCTCCGCCGTCGGTGTTGGAAGCGATTGCGCACATTCTCCTTGCCAAGCTGTATCGCAAACCGATCGCACCCACGCACAACGATCGCTACCGCCGCTATACCTCCTCGGAGGCGGTCAGCAAGCAGGCGGAACACGCTCGCCAGACCCGCGGACGCAAGCAGATTCACACGGCGGCGGGACGCTACTACCACCTGGAGGAGGTCTTTGAAGCGGTCAATCGTCGCTTCTTCCATGGCCTGCTCGGTCGCCCTGTGTTGACGTGGAGCGGGCATCACGCGCGCCGCACGCTGGGCCACTACGACGCCGCTCACAACACCATCGTGGTCAGCCGCGTCTTCGACGGGCCGCACGTTCCCCGCTATGCGATCGAGTACCTGATGTACCACGAGATGCTGCATCTGAAGTATCCCGTGCGCGTGCGCGGCGGGCGCCGGTGCATTCACTCTCGCGAGTTTCAGGCCGAGGAGCGGCTGTTCCCGGAGCTGGAAGCAGCGAAGGGATTTCTCAAGCGACTCTAGGTTCGCTCGCCGCAACCCGCCGGTGCCGCTGCGCGATGACAATGAGCACCGCACCCACCAGCACCGTTCCCAGCGCCGCCACCTGCGCGTTCGACATGCCGAAGTAAAGCCGCTCATTCCGTCGAACCAGCTCCACCAGGAAGCGTCCAACCCCGCTCAGCACGAGGTACTCGCCGGTGAGCTGGCCGACCGGCAAGTCGCGCTTCCCGCGCACCCACAGGTACGCGCCGAGTGCAAGCGCGAACAGCAATTCATAGACAGGCGTTGGCTGCACCAGCAGACCGGGCGGATTGGGCTGCGGCGGGTCAAGCGCGTCGTCGTGAATGTGCACGCCCCACGGCAGCGTTGTGGCGATGCCATAGTCGCCGTCGCCGGAAGTCAGGCAGCCGATGCGCCCCACGCCGTACCCGATGGCAGCAGCAGGCGCTGCAAGGTCAAGCATGCGCACCGCGCCGATGCGGTTCGACCGGCCCTGCCACAGCAGCGCGGCAACGCCGAATAGCAGGCCTCCAAACCACGCGAAGCCCGCCTGGAACCAGTGGAAGAACCGCACCGCCACTTCCAGCGGTTTGCCCCAGCCAGGCAGCGCAATTTCGTGCATGGACATGCGCAATTGAAACGGATTCTGCAGCTCGTGCCAGACCTTCGCGCCGATCACTCCCGAGATCATGACAACAGAGACCACGACGATGGCATCGGCGGAGACGCCCGCCCGCACAAAGGAACGATGCAGAACATACGCCGAAGTCACGGCCGCCAGCCACATCAAGATGCCAAAGGTGCCAAGCGTAATCGATCCGAGGTGCAGATAGGGGAGCATGCGTTTGTGAGTATACCTAGACAGCCCCGCAAACAAGCCGCAGTCTTCACCGTGCCGGCCTTGAAGCAACACTGTTCCCTCTCGTGCGGTTGCGGTTTAGGCTAGGAAGATGCCGACGCCCACATTGCCCTTTGTCCCTGCCTCCACCTGCGAGGTGCTGTTCTCCGTTGCGCAGATTCGCGAGCGTGTCGAGGCGATTGGCAAGCAGATCTCTGAGGACTACAAGAACGAGAGCATCGTGCTGGTGGGCGTGCTGAAAGGCGCAGCGATCTTCCTGGCTGACCTGGCGCGTGCCATCGAAGTGGACAACACCTTCGACTTTGTCGCCGTCTCCAGCTATGGCAAGGGCAAGACCAGCTCCGGCGCGGTCAAGCTCATCAAGGACCTCGACGTGCCCATCGAGGGCAAGCACGTGATCGTGGTGGAAGACATACTCGACACCGGTCTGACGCTGAACTACCTGCGGAAGCTGATGCTGCAGCACAAGCCTGCTTCGCTGAAGATCGCTACCTGCCTGGACAAGCCGGAGCGCCGCCTGGTGCCCATTGAGGCCGACTACGTCTGCTTCAAGATTCCGAACCGGTTCGTGATCGGCTATGGGATGGACTATGCGGAGAAGTATCGGAATGTGGCGGACATCCGATTGTTTCCTGAGGATAAGGCATAAGCCCCGCCCACTGAGCCTTGTCATCCCGCAGCGCAGCGGAGGGATCCGCTTTCGCATCGGACAACCAATGCATTGTTGCGTGGCGTACAGGGAGATCCCTCCGCTTTCGCTACGGGACGACAGAATCCAGTTGGCGAGCCCGAAACGCTCGCAGGCCTCAACACAAAGGGCATCTTAGTTTGGAAGAAGAGATCGCGGTGCTTTCGCCTCCTCTTCGCTATACTAAAGGTGCCCATGACAGCCCTCACCGTGCAGCAGAAGCTCGAGATTCTTGCCGATGCGGCCAAGTATGACGCGTCGTGCGCGAGCTCGGGCGCGAAGCGGAGCGGGAACGGCCAGGGTGTCGGTCACTCTGACGGCAACGGCATCTGCCACTCGTATACGCCGGATGGCCGCTGCGTTTCGCTGCTCAAGCTGCTGCTGACGAACTATTGCACCTATGACTGCGTCTTCTGCGTGAACCGGGTGTCGAGCGACATTCGCCGCGCGCGCTTTACGCCGGAAGAGATCGTCACGCTGACGCTCGACTTCTACAAGCGCAACTACATCGAGGGTCTGTTCCTGTCGTCGGGCATCATCCAGTCGCCGGATTACACGATGGAGCAACTTGTGCAGGTGGCGAAGACGCTGCGGGCGGTGCACCACTTCGGCGGCTACATCCACATCAAGGCGATTCCCGGTTGCGCGCAGCGGCTGGTGGATGAAGCGGGGCTTTACGCGGATCGCCTGTCCGCGAACATCGAGCTGCCGACGCAGAGCGACCTGGTGCAGCTTGCGCCGGAGAAGAAGACGGACGTCATCGAGACCACGATGACGCAGATCCACGACCGCAAGGCCGAGGCGGACGAAGATCGCACACGCTTCCGTGATGCGCCGAAGTTCGCGCCCGCCGGGCAGAGCACGCAGATGGTCATTGGCGCGACGCCATCGACCGACCGCCAGATCATTGCGCGCGCCAGCGGGCTGTACACCAGCTATAAGCTGAAGCGCGTCTACTATACCGGCTTTTCGCCGTACCCTGAGGCCGACACGCGGCTGCCGCTGAAGGCGTCGCCCATGATCCGCGAGCATCGCCTGTACCAGGCGGACTGGCTGATGCGGCACTACGGCTTCGGCGCGGAAGAAATAACGACCGACGATCAGCCGGATCTTGATCTGGCGGTTGATCCGAAATTGGCGTGGGCCCGGCGTCACCCGGAGTTCTTTCCTGTCGATGTAAACGCCGCGCCGCGCGAGTCGCTGCTGCGGGTGCCGGGACTTGGCTACCGCAATGTCGATCGCATCCTCAGCATCCGCAGATATCACCAGCTTGGGATCGAGGACCTGCGCAAGCTGCATGTGCGTTTGAAGGATGCGTCAGCGTACCTCATAGCAGCCGATCACCTGCCGCTTGCTGCTTCTCCTAACCTCTTAGGAGGTGAGTCAGTAGAAGCGGCGAGCGCGGTGTTGCACAGTACGCGCGAGGAGGCGCTCGCGCTGCCTGCGCAACAGCTCGGCCTGTTTGAGGATGCAGCGCGGTCAGCCTTGTGGGGTGCGCTGTGAGCGTGCAGGCGGCGCTGCGCGTGCGGGTGCAGCCGACCTTTGCGCACTGGCGCGATCTGGCCCGTGCGGCGCTTGCGCAGGCTATCGAACCGGACGGGATCGACTTTGAGGACGCAACACTTCCCTCTCCGCCTGACCTGTTCGGTGCTTCGCCTGACGGCACGGAAGATCTGCTGGCAAGGCCGGAGAACGCACTTGCGAAGCCTCACGTGCCGAAAGCGTTTCTGCAGAAAGCAATGATCGCCGGCTGCCATCGCGATCCGCAGCGGTGGAACCTGCTGTACCGATTGCTCTGGCGGCTCCAACGCAATCGCGACCTGCTCAAGGTCGAGGTCGATAGCGACGTGAACGAGCTCGTCCGTATGGAGCAGCAGGTGCGACGGGATGAGCACAAGATGCATGCCTTCGTGCGCTTTCGTCGCGTGGAAGAGGCCGATGGTGAAGAGCACTTCATCGCCTGGTACCAGCCGCAACATCGCATCCTGGAGCTTGCCGCGCCCTTCTTTGCCGAGCGTTTTGCCATCATGCGGTGGTCCATCCTGACGCCGGACGGCTCGGTCGCGTGGGATCCGGAGGAGAAGCAGTTGCGTTACGGACCGCCCGTGCCGCGCGAGCACGCACCCAGCGGCGACGAACTCGAAGAGCTCTGGAAGAGCTACTACGGCAGCATCTTCAACCCTGCCCGTCTGAATCCAACTGCCATGCGCGGGCACATGCCCACGCGCTACTGGGGCAATCTGCCGGAGGTGGATCTGTTGCCAAAGCTGATGCAAACTGCGGAATCGAGAGTGCAGGGCATGGTTGCAACGCAAAGCGGCAAACCGAGTGCCGCGCCGTTTGTGCCCGTCGTTCATACGCTCGTTGCGATCAATGACGCGTTGCCATCGTGCAAGGGATGCGATCTGTACTGCCATGCAACGCAGGTGGTGCCGGGCCGCGGCTCGGTGCATGCACCGCTTGTGCTGGTGGGCGAACAGCCCGGCGACCAGGAAGACAAGCAGGGCCTGCCGTTCGTCGGTCCCGCGGGCGGCGTGCTGCGCAAGGCGCTTGCGGAGGCAGGCATTCACGACGCCGACGTGTACATGACCAATGCGGTGAAGCACTTCAAGTTCGTGCAGCGAGGCAAGGTGCGGCTGCACCAGAATCCGCGCATGAGCGAGATCACCGCGTGCAAGCCATGGCTGCTGGCGGAGCTCGATGCGCTGAAGCCGAAGCTGGTGCTGTGCCTGGGCGCTTCCGCGTCGAAGTCGCTGCTCGGCGGGACCTTTGCGCTGATGCGCGACCGGGGCAAGCTGCTTTCGACTCCGTATGCCGAACATGTGATGGCGACGATCCATCCTTCGGCCGTTCTGCGGGCACGGGATGAACCGTCGCGGGAAGTCCTTTATAGGCACCTGCGTGACGACTTGATCGCCGCGCAACGCTTTGCCATGAAGGCTGCGTAAGAGATTCAGCCGCTGGCGACGACGCGGGCATCAGCTTCAGCCGCCGGGGTACAAGGATCGCTCGCGCCTTCAGCGCGACGGTCGCTTCTTCCTGATTGGACATCACCTGCGTTGCGGCAGAGCTTATGATTGCCACGGACGCGCACCCAAACTTCCTGGAGGGCCGATGCACGAAGAAGATACGCTTGCCGCGGCAAGCTTTTACCGCGAAGCCATGAGCAGCCCGCGCGCGCTGGCTGCCACACTGGACCACACGCTGCTGAAGGCTGATGCAACCCGCGCACAGGTGCTGCAGTTGTGCGCGGAAGCTGCCGAGTACCGCTTCGCATGCGCCATGGTGAACCCGTTCTGGGTGTCCACCGCTGCGGCCGTGCTGGCCGGTACGGGCGTGCCCGTCGGCGTGGTGATCGGCTTCCCGC
>CAZZVI010000088.1:0-12465 GCA_964657335.1 uncultured Terriglobus sp. | reverse complement strand
ACGGGCATCGGTTCTGAGCTGCGGCGGCCGCTCGGCATTGCCATGGTCGGCGGTCTGCTGCTGAGCCAGGTGCTGACGCTGTATACGACGCCAGTCATTTACGTGTTCTTTGACCGCCTTGCGCAGCGCTTTGAGCGGTTCTCCTTTGTGAAGCAGCCGGCAGAGGCAGAGCAGATATGAACCTGCCCGCGTTCTTCATCAAGCGTCCTGTCGCAACGACGCTGATGGTGCTGGCGATCCTGATTGCAGGGGGCATGGCATTTCGCGCTCTGCCGGTCGCGTCGCTGCCCCAGGTGGACTTTGCAACCATCACGGTTGCGAGTGCGCTGCCGGGCGCGAGCCCTGAGGTGATGGCTTCTTCCGTGGCAACGCCGCTCGAGCGTCAGTTCGGGCACATCGCGGGCATCAGCCAGATGACCTCGACCAGCACGCTGGGCACCACGGGCATCACGCTGCAGTTCGACTACTCACGCGATGTAGATGGAGCCGCCCGCGATGTGCAGGCCGCCATTAACGCGGCGCGCACCTATCTGCCGACGAATCTGCCGACCAACCCCACCTACCGCAAGGTCAACTCCGCAGCCTTTCCGGTGATGGTGCTGGCGATGACTTCGAACACGCACTCGCTGGGAGAACTCTTCGACACGGGTGCTTCGGTGGTGCAGCAGAAGCTGTCGCAGGTTGAGGGTGTGGGACAGGTGCAGGTCGTCGGCGGATCGCTGCCGGCCGTGCGCGTGGACCTGAATCCGCAGCAGCTTGCGAGCTATGGGCTGGGGCCGCAGGATGTTGCGAAAGTCTTGTCGGGGCAGAACTCCAATCGTCCGAAGGGCCAGATCAGCAACGAGTTCATGACGGCCGACATCACGGCGAATGATCAAATTTCTCAGGCCAGGGACTACAAACCGCTCGTCATCGGGACAAACAACGGCAGCGTGGTTCGGCTGAGTGATGTCGCGCAGGTAACGGACTCGATCCAGACCACGCGCTCCGCCGGCTTCACCAATGGCAAGCCCAGCGTGGTGCTGCTGGTCTATCGCTTGCCGAACGCCAACGTGATCGATGTTGCAGATCGCCTGCGCAAGGCGCTGGTCAACGTCAACGCCACGATACCGGCGGGCGATACCCTTCAGGTCGCCATCGACACCACCACGACCATCCGCGCCTCGGTGTTCGACGTGGAGCGCACGATGGTCATAGCAACCGTACTTGTGGTCGCAGTCGTCTTCATTTTCCTGCGCAGCCCCAAGGCCACCCTCATTCCCGCCGTCGCCGTGACCACATCCCTGATCGGCACCTTCGCGGGCATGTACCTGCTCGGCTACAGCGTCAACAATCTTTCGTTGATGGCGCTGACCGTTTCCACGGGGTTCGTAGTGGATGACGCCATCGTCGTGATGGAGAACATCACGCGACTGATTGAACAAGGGATGTCGCCATGGAAGGCGTCCATCCAGGGCGCGGGCGAGGTCAGCTTCACCGTCCTGTCCATGAGCCTCTCGTTGATCGCAGTGTTCGTTCCGTTGCTGCTGATGGGTGGCCTGATCGGCCGGCTGTTCCACGAGTTCGCGATGACGCTTTGCCTCTCCATCGCGGTCTCCATGGTGATTTCTCTCACTGTGACACCAATGATGTGCGTCTACCTGCTGCAGCCCGCTGCAAAGCACGAACATGGCTACTTCTACAACCTGAGCGAACGCGCCTTTGGCTGGCTGCTTGGGAAGTACCGCTCCTCGCTGATATGGACGCTGAAGCATCCGAAGCTGGTCATTCTCAGCTTCATCCTGACGATCTTCGCGAACGCGCCGCTGCTCTATGTCGTACCTAAGGGACTGTTCCCCGCACAGGACACCGGACTGATCTTCGGCGGTCTGCAGGGATCGCAGGACGCGTCATTCCAGTCCATGCGGAGATCGGTACTGGATACGCAGCACACGATCATGAGCGATCCCGCGGTGCAGACGGTGGCAGGATTCACCGGCGGTGGCGGCGGCGCGGTGAACAGCGCCTTCATCTTCCTGTCGCTCAAACCGCTTAGCCAGCGTGATGCTTCAGCGAGCGGCGTGCTTGACCGGCTTAGACCAAAGCTGAATGCGCTGACCGGCGCTTCTGCCTTTATGCAGGCTGCGCAGGACCTTGGCGTCGGCGGGCGCCAGAGCAATGCACAGTACCAGTACCAGGTGTCCGCCGATACGGTGCAGGACCTCGGCACGTGGGGTCCGCGTCTGTACCAGGAGATGCAGCGGATGCCCCAACTGAAGGATGTAACGACCGACCAGCAGAACGGCGGTCTGCAGATGCTGCTGAACTACGATCGCGCTTCGGCCGCACGCCTCGGCATCACGCCGCAGCTGATCGATGAAGCGCTCTACTACCAGTTTGGTGAATCGCAGGTTTCGACGATCTACACGTCTCTGAACCAGTACTACGTCGTGATGGAAGATGCACCGCAGTTCTACCGCGACCCGGTCACGCTCAAGTCGACTTACCTTCATGCAAGTGGCAAGCATTCCGTTCCGCTGCAGGCGGTTTCGACGGCGCAGGCTGCCACGTCGCCGCTGGCCGTGAATCATTCGTCGTTCTTTCCGTCCGTCACCATCTCGTTCAACCTTGCCGCGGGAACGTCGCTGGGGCAGGCCACCGGGCTGATCGATCAGATGCGGCAGCGTATTGCTGCTCCGCAGAGCGTGCGCGGGCAGTTCGCCGGCACAGCGCAGGCGTTTCTTTCATCACTCTCAACGGAACCCTTGCTGATCGCCGCCGCGCTGATCTCCATCTACATCGTGCTTGGCGTGTTGTACGAAAGCTTCATCCACCCCATTACCATCCTGACGACGTTGCCGTCGGCCGGCGTGGGCGCCATCTTCGCCCTGCTGATATTTCACAGCGAGTTCGACGTCATCTCCGTCATCGGCGTATTTCTGCTGATCGGCATCGTGAAGAAGAATGCCATCCTGATGATCGACTTCGCGCTCACCGCGGAGCGCGATGGTGGCATGACCACGGAAGAATCGATCTTTGAGGCAGCCATGCTGCGCTTCCGTCCAATCCTCATGACCACGCTCGCTGCGTTCTTTGGAGCAGTGCCGCTCGCCATCGGCACGGGTACCGGCTCTGAGTTGCGCCGGCCGCTTGGCATTGCGATCTGCGGCGGCCTGCTGTTCAGCCAGATCCTGACGCTGTACACCACGCCCGTGATTTATCTCTACTTCGATCGCATGAGCCAGCGCTTCGGGCGACGCCATCAAGTACTCCCCGTAGTCCAGAGTCTCCCTGCAAATTAGGATCACCATGACCAACACGACACATACGATTCGCTCCCGACGCAGTTCTTCCGCAGCATTCGTGCTTGCCTGTGTTGCCCTGCTGCAGGGATGCAGGGTCGGGCCTCGCTACGTTGCGCCGGTGACGCCGGCGCCGCCCGCATTTAAGGAAGCTCCGCAGCAGTCCGCCGACGGCACCACCTGGATCCCTGCGACTCCGCAGGATGCAACGCTGCGCGGGAACTGGTGGGAGCTGTATAACGAGCCGGAGTTGAACGCGCTGGAAATCCAGCTCAGCACGTCGAACCAGAACATCGCGCAATCTTTTCAAAACTTCATGGCGGCACGTGCGCAGGTGCGGCAGGCGCGCGCGCAGTACTTCCCGACGGTAACGGTTGGACCCCAGTATCTGCGCGGTCGCACGTCCAGCAATGCGTCGGGTTCGAGCATCAGCAGTACCACCTCCAGCGGCACGACCGGCACGGGGACTACCGGAACAGGCACGGCCGGCACTGGAACGACGTCGACAACCACGACGGCCGTCAACCTGAACAGCAACAGCTTCAGCCTGCCCTTCGACGTGTCCTGGGAGCCGGATGTGTGGGGACGCGTTCGCAATACCGTCCGGGAGTATGCGAATGCCGCGCAGGTAAGTGCTGCCGACCTCGCCAACGAACGCCTGAGCGAGCAGGCGAATCTTGCGCAGTACTACTTCGAACTGCGCGGTCAGGATTCGCTGATCGACTTGTACGACCAGACGATCACCGCGTACCAGAAATATTTTGAGTTAACGCAGGTACGCAGCCGCACCGGGATCGACACGGAGCAGAGTGTTGCGCAGGCGGAGTTGAACCTGAAGAGTGCCGTCGCTGCGCGCACCAATCTTCGGGTTGCGCGGGCCCAATACGAGCACGCGATTGCACTGCTCACCGGCCAGGCCGCTTCATCGTTCTCTCTGGCGCACCGCGCGCTGGAGACCAACGTCCCCACCATCCCGATTGGTGTGCCATCGCAGATACTGCAGCGCCGGCCCGATATCGCCGCTGCCGAACGGACGATGGCAGAGGCCAATGCACTCATCGGTGTACAAACCGCGGCTTACTATCCGACGTTTACCATCGGCGGTGATCTCGGGCTGCAGAGTACAAAGATCGGCAATCTCTTTACCTGGCCAAGCCGGTTCTTCTCGGTGGGTCCCTCTGCCTCTGAGACGCTCATCGACGGTGGCCTGCGTAGAGGCTTACTGGACCAGTACAAGGCGCAGTACGAAGCGGATGCCGCTGCCTACCGGCAAACGGTCCTGACAGCGTTTCAGCAGACCGAAGACTATCTCGCGGACATCCGGCTCCTGGGCGAGCAGCGCAGCGAACAGCAGGATGTCGTCGTCGCAGCCCAGCGCTACTTCGATCTGGCAAACGTTCGTTATCGGACCGGGATTGATACGTTCCTGAACGTCTTCACGGCTCAGACAACGCTGCTGACGAATCAGCAGACGGCGGTGAATCTGCGCGTGCAGCAGATCACCAGCAGCGTCCAGCTGATCGAGGCGCTTGGAGGCGGCTGGGATACAACGCAGTTGCCCACCGAGAAGGCCGTTGCGCACAGGTAAGCGCACAGGGCAGAACCAGGAGCTTGCGCAATCAGGGCCGGCTGACCATCGCAGGAGATTCGAAGCAGGGGGAGCGGCGACTCCCCAGTTGCGCTCCGGACACCTTTGCGATCTTCCTTCCACCTGTCAGCGAAGATGTGCAGCGAACAACGCATGGTGCGCCAGGATGAAGAGTGTCTTGCGATCCGCGCCTCCGAAGATCAAGTCCAGGGGCCGCTCCGGTACATCGATCTCCGCGATCTGCTTGCCCTGCGGGTTGTAAACGAAGATTTCCCCGTTTGCCACATACACGTTTCCCGCTGCATCGACCGCGACGCTCTCGCCGCCGCGATCGGCAAAGGGCTTCAGGTCCGTTAATGCTCCGTCGGCGTTCACCAGGCCGCCGTAAGTGATGTCCTCCGATTCATTGCTGACATAAACACGGCTGCCCGGCACAGCATGGATGAAGCCATGCGTGTCCAGATTGTCTGAGAAGCGCCAGCCCGAGGTGTCCGTCGCAGGGCCCTGCTGAAAGACGCGGCCTGCCGGCAGAAACACTGTGCCATCAGGCGAAACATACTGGCGCGTCTTCGGCGTGGAGACGTCCTGCTGGAACATCTCGGCAAGCGTGGTGTAGGTCATGGTGTCGGGATGGAGCTGGTCGTTGAACTCACCGTTGTTCCAGTAGTTCACCGGGAGCAACGCGGTTGCTCCAGGATGTTGCGTTGCGGGCTGCGGCTGCAGCACCGTGATCTCGCTCTTCGGAGAACCCGGGCGGAACGAATACACCGTGCTCTGCGGGCCGCTGGATGAGAGCACCAGCAGATCCCCCGCCTTATCGAACGCCAGATTTACCGGATCGAGTGGCTGATCCCGTTCGATGCTGAGACCTTCCGAACGCGACCAACCGTAGATGCGCTGCTCGTGCCGATCTACGAAGTAGACCTTGCCCGCGGCATCGACCGCCGCGCCCGCGATGGAGAAGAACCCGTCCTCCAGCTTCTGAACCCCGCCGACGGTAAGCGCCATGGACGCGCTCTGCACCAGCGGCCTGGACGGTGCGGTGATGTCGAGCACCGCAAACTCGCGCTCGCGCACGTCCATGTGAGACGTGAGGTCCATGATCGCGTTCTCGTACGGATACTTGCTCACGCGCAGGAACGTGCCGCAGCCATTCGCGTCGCATGTGGCGAAACCGCTCTCGGCATTGACGTGCACGTTGCGGAAGTGAATGTCCTGCGAGTGGAAGATGCGCACGGCCGCTGGAAACGGAGCGCGGCTGCGCGTTACGCGGTACGCGTGGTAGTTGGCAATGGTGATGTTGCGCGAGAAGCCGATCTCCAGCGACAGTGCCTCCGGACTTTCCCCTGCTTCTTCCTCGGTCTGCGGCGCGTTGATGTCCCAGTTCTCGACGTGGTCCAGCTTGATCTCGACGCGGACATGGTGCTCGTTTGAAAGCTCGTAGACGTGGCCGGGCGTCTTGGTGTCGGAGACGTAGAAGCCCGCCTGCGCAAAGGTGTCGGGCGTCCAGATGTCGGCAAACGTGCCGCCGCCGCCCTGTGTGATCCAAAGGCTCGGATACTGGCCGTCCCATCGCTTCTTCAGATCGGGGTCGGCGGTGTGATCGTTGTTGTACGGATTCGTCCCGCTGCCGTGCCCGCCCAGGTAGCGCACGTCGTCAATGAGTGATCCCTCGCCCGCCATCCACACCGTTCCGGCCGCTCGCGGATTCATGCCGTTGGTGAGGATGCCGATGCCGGACAGGATATTCGCGCCGCCCGACGGGGCCAGCACCAGCGGCTTTGCTGAACCAACGCCCCGAAAGGCAGGCGTATCCTCCGGCAGGTCGAGCTGGGTCAGCGTAGGATGCAGCGCGATGATGACCGTGTCCGGCTTCAGCGTCAACGTGTCCGTCACAACGTAATGACCGCTGGGAAAGTACAGCACGTGATGCGAAGCGATGGCGCGCTGGATGGCCGCGGTATCGTCGGTGGTGCCGTCGCCCTTCGCGCCAAGCGTCTTCACGTTCGTCCACTCGCTCGTCTGCGGCAGCGCCGGAATCGCCGGCGGCAGCGGCGCTGGCAGGGCACCGAGAGGCGCTGCGTCATAGCGCATGCCGATGCTCCCCATCCTTCCTTCTGCCGGCACGATCAGGCCATAGTTAAAAGCCTTGACGCTGTAGACGTCGCCCTTGCCGACGATCGTTCTGCCGCTCTCGCGAAAGAGCGCGAAGGTAGGCGCGTGGCTCAGCGTCGCGTTCTCAAACCCGATCTCGTTCAGCGGGCTCTTCTCGCTGCTGATGGTGACGACCGCGCCGGTGATGTTTTCGAACCGGCTGTCCTTCACCCAAAGCTGGTCGTAATACTTCGGATCGATGGCGATCGCTGCGGGCACATTGCGGAAGGTGTCGCGGATCAGCGTCAGGCCCGCCTCGTGCTCGCGAATCGCGGACTCGCGCTGGTCTTCAAAGGTGGAATCGATCAGCGTGAACTGCCATGCCGGTGAGGTCTTCTCCGTGAGAATGCCGTACCGGCCACCGTAGATGTGCAGGTCTTCGGCCTCGTTGCCCACCTGCGTCAGCGCGGCCAGCCCGGAGCCGACATGGAAGTCCATGTGGCTGAGATACGCGTGCTGCGCGGTATGGAAGCGGACCGCAATGGCGGCGGGGTTGCCGTTGCCGATCTCAAAATCGATGTTGCTCATCGCGGAGTAGAAAGTGCCGGAGTTCGCGTCGGCAATGTTTGGATCCGGAGGCACGCTGCCCTGCGGCGGGAAGGGCACGCGCCCGGTCCCGAAACGCGTGTCGCCGCGGCGGCGGCCGGTGAAGATAACCATGTCCGCCACACCCTGCTGAAAGCCCGGCGTGTTGTCAGGAAGGACAAAGACCGGGCGCGTCTCGCCGAAGCCGATCAGCCGCACACCCGGCCACACGTACAACGTGCGGGTCAATCGATAGCGGCCTGCAGGCACGAACACCAGGCCTTCCGAGCCGGTACCCGCCGCCTGGTCGACAGCGCGCTGCAGCGCCGCGGAATCGTCTGCCACACCATCCCCCCGCGCTCCGGCGACGGCAACCGCCTTCGGGTCGTCCGGTCTGGTGCGGAAGACGGATGCAGCAAAGGCCTGGGCTGCAAAACAAGCAAGAAGTATCGCGGACAGAGGACGAAGTCGCATGAGAGTATCCTTCGCCACCATTATGGCGACAGGCGACAGAACGCGCTACCGGGCAGTCCCACGCTGCAGGCGTGAACGGGGCACCGCATAACACGGGCGGCGCGCGCGCATACCGGCTTACTGTTAACGGAGCTGTCAGTATCGACAAACGTCTGGTGCAGCAGCCGAGAAATTCCCTTGTTTGGTGCCCGGGGCCGGACTCGAACCGGCACGACCGATGAAGGTCTGCGGATTTTAAGTCCGCTGTGTCTGCCATTTCACCACCCGGGCGTGTGTTCATGGTATCGCTTCTCCCGTGGCATGAACTCGCGCGACAGGCCGCGCTCCGCGAACATCCTGCGGGTGGAGTGGGCTCATCTGACCACCGACACCGGTTCTGTCAGCGCAGGGAGCAGCAATGCACGTAGTTATCTTCGGCCTCACCGTGTCTTCTTCATGGGGTAACGGGCATGCGACGCTCTGGCGGTCGCTGATTGCGGCCATGCTTCGCCACGGGCACACCGTCACGTTTTACGAGCGCGATGTGCCGTACTACGCGGGTGCGCGTGACCTGTGGCAGCTGCCATCCGGCGCGGAGTTGTGCCTATACGACTCCGTAGACTCCATAAAGGCAAAGGCGCAGAGAGAGCTTGCCAACGCAGACCTCGCGATTTGCACCAGCTACTGCCCTGATGGGGTCCTAGCGGCGCAGTGGATCCTGGAATCACACGCCGGCGTCCGTGCGTTCTACGACATGGACACGCCGGTCACGCTGAAGGCGCTCGGATCGGAAGCGACGCGCGCCTATCTGCCTGCGGACGGACTCGGCGCGTTCGACCTGGTGCTGAGCTACACTGGCGGCCGCGCGCTGGATGAGCTGCAGTCGCGTCTGGGTGCGCGCAACGTCGCTCCGCTGTATGGGTGGGTCGATCCCGCGTCGCACTTTCCTGTGGCTGCGGTTGAGCGATTCCGCTCAGCGTTCTCGTACCTGGGTACCTATGCCGCCGACCGGCAGGCTGCGTTGACCGAACTCTTTCTAAGGCCCGCAGCCGCATCGCCGCAGGGGAAGTTCCTGATCGGCGGCGCGCAGTATCCGGCAGAGTTTCCATGGAGCGACAACCTCTACTTCACGCAGCATCTTGAGCCCGCGCAGCATCCTGCGTTCTTCTGCTCAAGCCGCGCCACCCTCAACATCACGCGGCAGGCCATGGCAGAGTACGGCTACTGCCCTTCGGGCCGCCTGTTTGAAGCCGCGGCATGCGGCACACCGCTGTTCAGCGATGGCTGGGAGGGCTTCGACACCTTCTTCACGCCGGGTGAAGAGGTGCTGCGTGTCAACACTGCGGAAGACGTACTCGCAGGCCTGTCCCTGAGCGATGCAGAGCTGCGCCGCATGGCCGCCCAGGCGCGCGATCGCACGCTGCAACAGCATACGGCAAACGTACGCGTCCGCGAACTGGAACGCCTGTGCGAGACGGCTCTGCGTCAGGAGACAGCTTCGCTCATCCCTGCATCCACCTCTCGATAACGGTAGAGGGAACGCAGACGATGTGGGGAATCATTCCAGCCGCGGGTACTGGCAGCCGTATTCAGCCGTTGGCCTTCTCGAAAGAGTTGCTGCCCGTCGGCAGCCGCGTTGAAGCAGGCGTGGAGCGCCCGCGTGCCGTTAGCGAGTACCTCGTTGAGCGCATGATCCGCGGCGGTGCAGACAAGCTGTGCTTCGTCATCTCGCCGGGCAAAACGGACATCCTTCAGTATTACGGCTCGCGCCTTTGGGGAGCGGACATCGCCTACGTAGTGCAGCCGACGCCCGGCGGCTTGTGCGATGCGCTCTTCCGCGCTGCGCCGCTGATCCATCCCGATGAGCCCGTCGTCGTCGGCCTGCCTGACACCGTCTGGTGGCCGGAAGATGCACTGGCAAAACTACCCGCTGACCGGCTTTCGTTCCTTACCTTTCCTGTGGAGCGGCCAGAGCTCTTTGACGCCGTGTGCACTGACGCCCACGGCAACGTGATCGAGATCGAGGTGAAGCAGAAGGGCGCGCAATCCCATTGGATCTGGGGTGCAGTCAAGATGCCCGGCCATGTCTTTCACGCGCTGCATGAGTTGTGGCGCAGGCCCGGGCGCAGCGACGAATATCTCGGCACGCTGGTGAATGCGTGGCTCGCAGAAGGCGGTGACGCTGTTGCGATCGCAGCCGGCGAGGACTACGTTGACACCGGTACGTTGCACGGCTATCGCGCCGCGATCCGGCTGCTCGAACGAAGGCCGGAAGACGATACCATGCTGAAGTCGGACGATCGAACCATGCCGCTGCAGGGAGCACACACGAACGATGCCGCCGGTTGAGCAAGTCTCTCTTGAAGAACGAATCCAGGCGCTTGGGCCCTGGTTTCACAACATGCGCATCGAGGGCGTGCAGACCGCGCCGAATCACTTTCTCGGCGATTACCCGTCGGTGAAGTTTGCTGAGTTTCGCGACCAGATCCCGGCGGACCTCACGGGCAAGACCGTGCTCGACATTGGCTGCAATGCCGGCTTCTACTCATTCGAGATGAAGCGCCGCGGAGCAGACCGAGTCCTGGGCATCGACACCGACGAGCACTATCTGCGGCAGGCGCGCTTCACCGCTGAAGTCACCGGCGTCGACGTCGAGTTCCGCCAGCTGCCGGTGTGGCAGATCGCGCAGCTAGGCGAGAAGTTCGACCTCGTCATCTTCATGGGCGTGCTCTATCACTTGCGCCATCCTCTGCTGGCGCTTGACCTGATCCACGAGCATGTGGCGAAAGACATGTTCCTCTTCCAAAGCATGCAGCGCGGCAGCCGCGACATTGCTCCCGTCGCGGGCGATTACGACTTCAAGGAGTCGGCGATGTTCGACGAACCGGGCTACCCGAAGATGCACTTCATCGAGCACCGCTACTGCGACGATCCGACCAACTGGTGGGTGCCGAATCAGGCCTGCACGGAGGCCATGTTACGGTCCGCAGGCTTCCGCATTGAATCGCAACCCGAAGACGAAGTGTATGTTTGCCGCTGGCAACCCGTCGCGGTGCCGGCAGACGGGCCGCACGCGGTCTATCCCGCGCCTTCAGGCCGAAGCACGACACGCGGATGAGCACGGCAGCAAACCCAACCGAAATGCCCTGCGGCTCGCGTCCTGGCGGCCTTCTGCAAAGCGCGGAAGAGCTTCTGCAGATGCGAGAACTCGAGGCAGCGCTGGCTGCATTCGACGTTGCAGAAGCTAATGGAGCGGACGCCGGTCGCTGCAGTGCCGGTCGATGGATGGCGCACATGTTCGCCGGTGATTTCACCTCCGCGTGGCATGAAAGCGATCTCACCCGCGCTCGCGGCATGCATGATCCGCATCGTTTCTGGAACGGCGAGAACATCGACGGCAAGCGTGTGATCATCCGGTGTCTGCATGGCTTTGGGGATGCGGTGCAGATGCTGCGCTACCTGCCGCTGCTCCGCGAACGGTGCGCGTACATCATCGTTGAAGTGCCGCCGCGCCTGCTGGAGCTTGCGCCGTACCTTGCCGGCGCAGGCAACGTCATCACCTGGGGAGCCGATGCTCCCGCACCTCCGCCGGCATGGGACGTGCAGGTGGAAGTGATGGAGCTGCCCTATCTCTTCCGCACCGTCGTACACGACCTGCCGCTTGCGATCGGGTATATACAGGTACCCGAAGCGGCGCGGCAGCGTGTCTCCCTTGCGATGGGTCCTTCGATCCGACCGCGCATCGGCATTGTCTGGGCCGCAAGCGAGTGGGACGTGACGCGATGTCTGCCGATGGATTGCGTCGGTCGCCTGACCGCAACGGAAGGCATTGAGTTCTGGAACCTGCAGGGCGGCGCAAAGCATGATGCTGCCCTCCACGAGCCTGCGCTTGCCGGTGTTCACGATGCCAAATCCTTCGGCTACAGCGTGCTGACGCTCGCGGCTGTCATCGAGCAGCTTGACCTTGTCATCACAGTGGACACGCTGGCGGCACACCTCGCGGGAGCGCTCGGGAAGACTGCCTGGGTGCTGCTGCAACATGCGGCCGACTGGCGATGGATGCACGCGCGCAGCGACTCGCCCTGGTATCCAACACTGCGCCTTTGGCGGCAGCTTGCGCCCGGCGACTGGAGCGGCATGGTCGAACAGGTGTGCGTTGCATTACGAGACTGGAAGCAGGCAGCGCAGTGATCGAACATGCACTTCGCGCTTGGGACAGCTACGATGCCTACCTCTTCGACATCGATGGCACGCTGCTCAACTGCACCGACGCGGTGCACTACTTCGCCTTCTGCGACACACTCACCATGCTCGCGGGCAGGCCGCTGAACCTTGACGGCGTGGTCGCGCATGGCAACACCGACATCGGCATCCTGCGCGATGCGCTCGCCCTGGCGAACGTTCCGGACGAGCAATGGCGGCCGCGTCTGCAGGAGATACGCGAAACCATGTGCAGTCACGTCG
>CAZZVI010000087.1:0-12469 GCA_964657335.1 uncultured Terriglobus sp. | reverse complement strand
GTAAAGCTGAGGAGCAACAAGGTATGCCGCAGACCGGCCGAAGCGCGCGGCATGGCCCGCAGCAGCGCCGCGGCCAGCAGCGTGAGAGCCGCGCCCTGCCACAGACCCGCGACAAACGCGGTCGTCAGTACGCCGGCGGCTTGATCGATCAGGTGAGAGGGCAGCATGGTTATGCCTCCTCCGCCGCAGGTTGCAGTCTTTTGGCCGCTTCCGCCTGCGCGATGGCCTTCTTCAGCCGCTCCAGCTCGTCGGAGCTCACGTCGTCATCGCCCAGCAGGGCCAGCATCAGGCGCTCGCGGCTGTCACCGAAGAACCGGCTGATGACGTGCCGCACCTCGCTTTGCTGCGCGTCCTGCTCGGCCACACGCGCGGTGTACACGAACGCGCGGCCAGCCTGCCGGTGGCGCACGTAGCCCTTGTCTTCAAGAATGCGGACCGTCGTGAGAACTGAGGTGTACGCCAACCGCGACTCCTCGGGCATGGCCGAGACAAGGTCCTGCACAGAGCACTCCCCGATGGACCAGAGCAGGCGCATCAGCCGGAGTTCGGCCTGGGTCAACGTATTGGAGCGGCTCGGCGGCATCGTCTCTGGTGGATAGACACACAACTAGAGAATTAGTTAGCAGGAATGCGAATTAGAAACCGGCCTCGCGGGAGTGGCGAACGGCACGAACGACAATCTCATCCCTGTCGATGGTGTACAGGACAACATAGGCTGCCTTGCCGAAGCGGATGAGCCATTCCCGTCTTTGCTGAGGGCCGTCGACGATGCGGCCGAGCTCAGGCATCTTCTCAAGAATTCGCAGTTCCCGGCGGATGGTGCCGATCGCCTGTGGCGCTGCGCCGGGATTGACCTCTTCCAAGAACAGCTCGAGCCTGAGTAGATCGAAGCGGGCGCGCTTTGACCAGACTAGGTGTGGCATTCTGGCAGTTCTGCCGTCTGACCGTTCTCAAGCTTCTCGAGCCACTCGTCCACTTCGTCGTGTGTCAGGTGCAATCCCGTGCTCCGGTAGTGGTCGTACGCTTCGTCACCGTCCTGCAGGTATTTCTCGCGCGCAATGAAACCTCCGATCGCTCGATTCAAGAGGTTTTCAGGAGAGCATGACTCGCGTGCAGCAAGAACTTCAAGCTCCTGCTGCTGATCCGACGGAATGGTAACTGCGTAGGTTGCCATAGTTCAGATAGTACTCCGGGGTCAGCATGGCACGGCCACGCTCAGCGTTGCAGGTTTGAAGGATCATCCGGTCGCTGTTCGGCTGTATGGCGCTCATATTCGTCGATCGCCTCCCGCAGAATCTCCTGCATGGTTCGTCCCGTGCGAACCGCGTAAGCCTCTAATCTGCGCTTGTGTTCTGAGGAGATCGTGATCGGACGAGCTGACATGGGGCGATCATAGACCGGCTCCATACAGGGATAAACAGAAAAGCCCGGCTCGCGCCGGGCCCCCGTTCCACATCGAAACGCCTATAAACCCTTCTCCACCAAAAACAAAATCAGATCCTTCACGCGTGAGCTGTAGCCCCACTCGTTGTCGTACCAGGAGATGACCTTGCCCGTCTTGCCGCCTACGACCTTGGTCAGGGCCGAGTCGAAGATGGACGAGCGGCTGTCGCCCTTGAAGTCGCTGGAGACGAGTTCCTTGTCGGTGTAGCCGAGGATGTCTTTCAGATCGCCTTCGCTGGCTGCCTTGATCGCCTCGTTGATACCGGCGACGGTCATCGGCTTTTCCGTGTTGAAGGTCAGATCGATCACTGAGACGTTCGGCGTGGGGACGCGCATGGAGAAGCCGTCCAGCTTGCCGTCCATCTCTGGAATGACGAGCTTCAGCGCCTTTGCGGCGCCCGTCGTCGACGGGATCATGTTGATCGCGGCGGCGCGTGCACGGCGCAGGTCCTTATGCGGGAAGTCGAGGATGACCTGGTCGTTGGTGTAGCTGTGAATTGTCGTCATGATGCCGCTGGTGATGGTGAAGGTGTCATGGAGCACTTTGACCACGGGCGCCAGGCCGTTCGTCGTGCAACTGGCGTTGGAAATGACGTTGTGCTTCGCGGGATCGTACTTGTCGCCATTCACGCCGAGTACCAGCGTCACGTCCTCGTTGGTGGCGGGTGCGGAGATGATGACCTTCTTTACGGTCTCGCCCAGGTGCGCCTTGGCCTTGGTGGCGTCGGTGAAGTGGCCAGTGGATTCCACGACGACCTGCGCGCCGACTTCGGCCCAGGGCAGCTTGGCGGGATCGCGCTCGGCAAAGACCTTAATCTTCTTGCCATCGACGGAGATGAAGTCGTCGCCGGCCTCGATCTCGTGGTGGTGCAGGTTGCCGAGGATGGAGTCGTACTTGAGCAGGTGCGCCAGCGTCGCGGGGCTGGTCAGGTCGTTGACGGCGACAAATTCAATCTCAGGATTGCCGAGTGCGGTGCGAAAGACGTTGCGGCCGATGCGGCCAAATCCGTTGATGCCTACCTTCACTGCCATGCTGTTCTGCTTCCTCTCACAATGGTCGCCGGTACGGTTATGACCGTCGCTCCCAGTGTACCGGGTGGCGAGGATTCCCAGCTCTTTGCGAACTGACCGCAGTCCTGTCATCTCGACCGGAGCGAAGCGGAGTGGAGAGACCTGCTTCTGATTTGCGCAGATCTCCGTGGTAGTGCGAGCAAAACAGCAGGTTCCTCGACGCCGCTTCGCTCGGTCGGAATGACAGATTAGGGGTGTCAGAGCGAAGACCCACCGTCGCAGTCTTTTTGCGGGCAACGCCTCGCTATGGTACAAGCGAATCATGCGCGACTGGATGCGCAACAAGATGAGACGACGCAGCAAGCGGGGCCCGAACAACAGCGAGGCCACCGGCAAGATTGGGCAGGAGATCCCACAGGATCAGCCTGCGGCACTTCGACCCAACTATCCCGATGCTCCACGACAGCAGGCCTCCGAGCCGGAAACCGCCCCGGAGCCCGCAGACGATCTGCAGGCCGCCGCGGGATCGGCAGGCGAGCACGACAGCGCTTCCGGCGAAAACGAAGCGCCCGGCAAGATCGAGGTGGAAACACAGCCCGAGTCGGTTGGTGCGCCCCCTGTCGAGCCAGCATCTGTCCCGGCCGGCGGAGACAAGGCGGCCCCGCGCGGCTACGTGGTGCTGGCAATCGGCCTGCCCGGCAGCGGCAAAACCACCTGGTACAAACGCCGCGGCGTCACGCCCCTGAGCAGTGACATGCTGCGGACGATCCTGTTCGACGACATCACAGACCAGCGCTACAGCGGACTTGTCTTCTCGACGCTACGCTCGCTTCTGCGTGCGCGGCTGATCGCCAAGATGCCGTGGAACTACGTGGATGCGACGAACCTGTCGGCGCACGAGCGGCGCCAGTGGATCAAGATGGCGAAGAGCTTCGGCTACGAGGCCCAGGCGGTCTACTTTGACGTGCCGCTGGCCGTCTGCATGGAACGCAACAGCAAGCGCGAACGCCGTGTCGCCGACGACGTCATGCAGAAGATGGCGGAGCGCCTGCGTCCGCCGTCGTTCAAGGAAGGCTTCAGCAAGATCACCGTGGTCCGCGTGAAGGGCCAGCCCGGCAGCACGCCTTCAGCGTCGACAGCCGACAGCTTCAACGAGCCCGTGCCTGCCGACCTGGACGAGCCGAACGGCGCGTTCGATCCGGCCGGCGGCGGCGATGACTCCTACGTTGCCCCAAGCGGCGACGACGTGGAAGGCCGCCTGGAGACGCTTGCCGCAGGCGAGCAGGATGACTCGGGCATGGCGAACACCGCGGTAAGGCACGGCGACAGCGGCGCAGAGTAAGCATGGCCGCCGGAGCGATCGAGTTCCGCGATGTGAGTCTGACCGTTCCGGCGACGCCCTCCGATCCGGGGGGCGTTTCTGCGTCCGGCCGTCGCATTCTCGATGGCATCACCCTGTCGGTCGCGCCGGGTACAACCACGGCGCTGCTCGGCCGCTCCGGCTCCGGTAAGACGACGCTGCTGCGCACCGTCAACGGCCTGGCGCTGCCGACGGGCGGCTCCGTCACGGTCAACGGGCAGGATGTGGTTGCTTCGAATCTGCAGGAGCTGCGGCGCGGCATCGGCTATGTCATACAGGAGACAGGCCTCTATCCGCATATGTCGATCGAGCGCAACACCGCCATGCCCCTTGAACTCGCCGGCAAGCCCTCCGAAGAACGCAAGCGGCGCGGGGCGGAACTGCTCCGCATGGTCGGCCTGGACCCGGCGCAGTTCGCCTCGCGCATGCCGTGGCAGCTCTCCGGCGGACAGCGTCAACGGGCCGGCGTTGCGCGTGCCCTTGCGTCCGATCCGTCCATCCTGCTGCTCGATGAGCCCTTCGGCGCGCTCGACCCACTGACCCGTGCCGAGATGCAGACCATGCTGCGCGAGCTGCTGGCGCGCCTGGGCAAGACGGCGCTGATCGTAACGCACGATCTGCAGGAGGCGATCTTCCTCGCCCACCGCGTGGTCTTCATCGACGCGGGCACCGTGCAGGCCGACCTGCCGTCGCACGAAGTCCTGGAGTCAAAGATCGAAGGCGTTCAGGCATACGTCCGCGCCGTGCAGCGGTTTGAGGCTGCGGGATGATTGTGCGCCTCTCAAACCCTAGAAACCCACATCTCAGAAGCGAGATGTGGGGCACCCGCTTCAGTGTGAGTCAATCTGAAGCGGGTGCCCCATGTCTCGCCTTTGAGACATGGGATGGTGGCTCCGATTGGAGAACGCAGCCATGATGAGCTTTCTTCACCAGCATGGCTACGAACTGCTGCGGCTGACGTTCGAGCACCTGTGGCTGACGGGTTCGGCGATGCTGTTTGCAACCCTGATCGCGGTACCGGCCGGCATCTGGCTGACGCGGCACGAGCGGTGGGCGCGACCGCTGATCGGGTTCGCGAACATCGTCCAAACGGTGCCCAGCCTGGCGCTCTTCGGCCTGCTGCTGCCGGTCCCGTGGCTGGGTGACCGGGCAGCTCGTCTGGCGATCCTCGCTTTGACCGGGTATGCCTTGTTGCCCATCCTTCGGAACACCTACACGGGGATCAGAGGGATCGACCCAGCGCTCATTGACGTCAGCAATGCGCTTGGAATGAGCAGCATGCAACGACTCATCAAAGTAGAACTTCCACTTAGCGCGAGCGTTCTGCTGGCGGGTCTGCGAACCGCGACGGTCACCTGCGTGGGCGTAGCCACAATTGCCGCGGCTATCGGCGCAGGGGGCCTGGGTGAGTTTATCTTCCGTGGCGTGGCGTCCGTCGACAACCGCTTCGTGCTGGCGGGAGCGATTCCGGCGGCGCTGCTGGCGCTCGCCGCCGACGCGCTGCTTGGCCTGCTGGAACGCAGACTCGCGGTGCGGAGAGACTCGTGACTGACGCAAGAGCGAACGCTGCGTTCGCGGCGGGTCCGCTGCGATCGCTGCGTTCCGTTCTTTGCTCCGTGCTGCTGGGATGCTGCCTGTTCCTGGCGTCCTGCGATCCGCCGCACGGCTCCCGGATCGTCGTCGGAGCGAAGAACTTCACCGAGCAGGTGATCCTCGGCGAGCTGCTCGCCCAGGAGATTGAGGCGACCGGAGAAAAGGTCGACCGCCGCTTCTATCTCGCGGGCAGCTACATCGCGCACCAGGCGCTTGTTGCAGGCCGCATCGACGCCTATGTCGAGTACACGGGAACCGCGCTCACCTCCATCCTGAAGCAGCCCCTGGACCATGACCCCGACCGGGTGTTCGCCACGGTGAAGCGCATCTACGGCGAGAAGTACGGGGTTGCCGTGCAGCCGTCGCTTGGCTTTGAAAACACCTTTGCCATGGTGCTTCGGCAGGGCGACGCGGACCGGCTCCACGTGGCGAAGCTAAGCGATCTGGCAAATGTTGCTTCGCAGCTGCGGCTGGGCGTGGGGTACGAGTTTGAAGAGCGCCCGGACGGCCTGCATGGCATGGATGACGGCTACGGCCTGCACTTCGCGGGCGCGCCGCGCGTAATGGACCTCGGCCTGCTGTACCGGGCGCTCGGCAACGGGCAGGTGGATGTGATCTCCGGCAACTCGACCGACGGCCAGATCACGGCGATGAACCTGCGTGTGCTGGCGGATGACCGCCACTACTTTCCGCCATACCAGGCGGTGCCGCTGGTGCGGGAAGACACGTTGCGGCAGCATCCGCGCATGCAGGCCGCGCTCGACCGGCTCACGGGCAAGGTCACCGAGGCGGAGATGCAGGCGATGAACCATGCCGTCGAAGGCGACCACCGCGACCCTGCCGACGTGGTTCGCGAGTTTCGGAGATCGAAGGGACTGTAGAAGAAGATCGAGCGCGAAGGACGCAAAGCTTTACGCAACGCGCGCGAAGACTTTGTTCCTTCGTTCTGCTCCGTGTCCTTCGCGTGTCCTATGTCGCATCCTTGGCGTCTTCACTTAGCGCTCTTCCGCGTTCGCTCTTCACCGGCTCCGGCGAGAGACTCTGATAGATTGGCGAGCATGCGGCGAAGGAGCATTGGAGCGGCGCTCGCACTTGCGTTGCTTCTCTGGGCGAGTGCGGCGGCCTCAGCACAGGCAGCGAAGAAAGGCAAGACGATGCATGCAACGGGAACATTTGAAGTCAAGGTAAAGCCGACCGACGCGTCCGAGATCGGCAAGGAAGCCGGACTCGGCCGATACACTCTCGACAAGGTTTGGGCAGGCGGCATTGAGGGCACCAGCAAGGGCGAGATGACGACCTCTGCCGTCGGCAAGCTGATGCTGTACGTCGCGCTGGAGACCATGACGGTCACGGTGGACGGCCACTCCGGCAGCTTCGTCTTCTGGCATCGCGCGACGATGACGCCGGACAATCCGGCCGGCGCCTTCATGGAGGTGACGGTGGTGCCCGGCAGCGGCACCGGCGCGCTTCAGGGCATCGACGGCAAGCTGGCGATCACCATCGACAAGTCCGGCCACAGCTACGACTTCGAATACACCCTGCCGGCGCCATAGCGTGCCCGAACGCCAGGGTAACGACGCTCTCAACCCGCGCATCCAACGGCTCGAGAAAGGCAGGATGCAATGGCTGAGAAGAACGTTTCGGGCGCGGAAGGCATTTCAAAGATCAAAGAGCTTACGGAAAACATCCATATCGCGATGCTGACAACGGTCGCCGACGATGGATCGCTGCATGAGCGTCCCATGGCGACGGAGTCAATTGCGCACGATGGAACCCTGTGGTTCATCACCCGCGTGGAATCGGGCAAGGTGGAAGAGGTGCGTGATGACAGCCACGTGCTGGTCAGCTACGAGCAGCCGAAAGACGGCATGTACCTGTCGCTGCAGGGCCGCGCCCGCATCGTTCGCGACCGCGCCACGGTCAAGCTGCACTGGATGAAGCAGGCCGACGGCTGGTTTGAGAACGGCAGCGACGATCCCGCGGCGGCGCTGATCGAGGTGAAGATCACCGGCGGCGAGTACTGGCAGCAGAACTCGTCTGGCATCGTGCGGCTCAGCAAGCTGGCGCTCGGCTCTGTGATTGGAGCTGGGAAGGTCGATCTGAGCGATGAGGGGAAGATCACTCTGTAGCGTTGTCATCCCGTAGCGGAGCGGAGGGATCTGCTTTTCGGCCCTGCATCGGCAATCAAGCCTGTGCCAAGCCAACAAGCAGATTCCGCGCTATAGGGATGACAATCGTGACTGGTTACGCGGCTGGCAAGCGCGTGTGGCTACGGGATGACAGACCGGAAGGTGTCGATCCAAAAAGGGCGGACGGGTGCAGGTGCAAGCCGGGTCACGATCACATGCCCGAACCAGATTTGCTACAGTTTGTGTTGTCGATCGGCTCGTGCCTTTCGTCATACACACGGGTACGACCGGCACACGAGGATTTCGCATGACCTGTACGCATCGCCGCGAAGACGCACGCGGCTCGGAACACGGCTTCACTCTGATCGAGCTGCTCATCGTGATGTCGATCATCATCATCATTGCGACGTTCGCGATCCCAAACATCACGCGCATCAAGCGGCAGGGCAATGAGACATCGGCCATCCAGTCGATTCGCGCAATTGTGGCCGCGCAGCTGCAGTATTCGCAGACATATCCGGCCAATGGCTATGCCTGCTCGTTGGGTGCCCTGGGCGGTGACAAGTCTGCCGCGCCTTCACCGGCAGCAGCGGGCCTGCTGCAGCCTGACCTTGCCGGTGGACAGAAGGCGGGCTACACCTTCGCCATCGTCAACTGCAACAAGGTGACGATCAATAACCAGGATCAGTACACCAGCTACGAGATCACCGCGGTGCCGCAGAAGGTTGGCAACACGGGCGATCGCGGCTTCTGCTCGGACGACTCGCAGCAGGTGAAGTATGACCCCAAGGGCGGCACGGCCTGCACACAGCCAATCCAGTAGCTCTGGACAGCACCACGCTGGGAGCGGCTCTGGCCGCTCCTTTTCGCGTCTGAAGGCGAATATGTTCCGTATCAAAGGTTTGGGCCTCTGGATCCCTCTGCTGGCATCTGCAATGGCCGTTGCGCAGACTGACGCCGCGCACCTGGCGGCGAAAGTCGACGCGCACTACAACCACCTGACCAGCCTTCGGGCATCCTTCACCGAGCATTACAGCGGCATGGGCCAGCAGCGGACGGAGACCGGCACGCTGCTGCTGCGCAAGCCGGGCCGCATGCGCTGGACCTATGCCGACGGCAAGCTGTTCGTGCTCGACGGCAAATATGCCGTGTCGTATACGCCGGGCGATGCGCAGGCGCAGCGTGTGCCTGCGAAGCAGTTGGATGACATGCGGTCGCCATTGCGCTTCCTGCTGGGGCACACCCGGCTTGCGAAGGAACTGGATCACCTGCAGGCGTCACCTGGGCCGAACGGCTCCGCCGTGCTGGCCGGCACGCCGCGCTACGCGATGAGTCCGGGCGACCAGCGCGTGCAGCGCATCGCGGTGACCGTGGTGCCGACGACCGGGTTCATCACAGGGCTTCGCATCGAGGAGATCGACGGCACCATCACCGAGTTCACCTTCACCGGCATGCAGGAAAACGGTGCGAGTCGCGAGGCGGACTTCCGCTTCACACCTCCGGCGGGTGTATCGGTCGTCGACGGCCTGCCGCCCGCCTAGCCGGTTACCAGAACAAAAGGCATTCTCATCCTTGATCTCAGAGCATTTTTGCCCTACAAAGGAATGAGGACAAGTTTGGTCCGCATTCGTGGACACCTGTCTGACTTCGATTTTCAGGATGTTTTTTACAGATGAAACGCCCGGCGTGCCTG
This sequence comes from uncultured Terriglobus sp., assembly GCA_964657335.1. GTDB lineage: Bacteria > Acidobacteriota > Terriglobia > Terriglobales > Acidobacteriaceae > Terriglobus. Next base: position 3,240 of record CAZZVI010000087.1, on the reverse strand, counting down.
CTTGCTCTTGCGCTTCTACCCTCCCCCATGTTGTTTGCGCAAGGCGGGCAGGCACCGCCGAGGATCGTCCTGCAGTCGCTGGATACGGACGGTGACGGCCAGCTTTCGGCAGCGGAGATTGAGGCGGCGAGCGCGTCCCTGCTGAAGCTCGACCGGAACCACGACGGCCAGCTCACTCCCGAGGAGTACAGCCCCAAGCTTGAAGACAAGACCGCGACGAACGATCTGCTCACCCGCCTGATGGCGCTGGACCGCAACGGCGACGGCGTGCTGACGAAGGATGAGGTGCCCGAGCGGATGCAGGCGATGTTCGACCGCGGCGACACCAATCACGACGGCAAGCTGACGGCAGATGAGATCAAGGCAATGTCGGCGTCGCAAACCGATCCGCAGGGAAGGCCCATTGGCAAAGGCAATGCGACCGGCAACCTGCGCATGGATCCGGTGATGGACGCGCTCGACGTCGATCATGACGGCATTCTGTCGGCAGCCGAGATCGCCAGTGCGCCCGGAGCGTTGAAGACCCTGGACAAGAATGCCGACGGCATGCTCTCGCGCGAGGAACTGCGCATGCGTCAGCAGACGGCACGCCAGCGCGCGGAGCACCTGTTCGACGAGTGGGACACAAACAAGGACGGCGGCCTGACCAAGGCCGAGCTGCCTGACCGCATGCAGCCGCAGTTCGACGCGATCGACCTGAACCACGACGGCAGGATCGACCTGGAAGAAGCCACGACCTACTACGCCACGCAGACGCAGAACGGTCCCGCGGGTGGGCCGGGTTCGCGCACCGGCGATCGGCAGGGTCCGCCGCGCGAGCGCATGCCGCAGAACGATGCGCCTGCATCGCCCTCCGCGGGTCCGCAGCCTTCGGCAGCGCCTCAGCCTTCCGCAACACCGCAATAGAGGAGTTAAAGACTTACATGAAGAAGACAACACAGCAGATGCTTGCTTCCCTGACTGCCGCAGCTGCCTCCGGAGCGGCATCGCTGGCGGTGCTGCCCGCGTTCGCTGCCGCGCATGCGCTTCCTCCTGAAGCCGCTGCTGTTTCGGACCGCACCGCCGGGGCGTGGAGCTTTCACGCAGAAAACGTGCTCGGCACGTCGCTCGACATGACCGTCACCGCGCCCTCGCGCACGACGGCTCGCAAAGCCGAACAGGCGGCTCGCGCGGAGTTTAACCGGCAGAGCCGCATCCTGAGCGCGTGGGATGCGCAGAGCGAGTTCTCCCGCTGGCAGCGGACGCGTGGCGTGGCCGTGCATGTTTCGCCGGAGTTGATGGATGTGCTGGCCCGCTTCAATGCCTGGCACGGCGAGACCGGCGGCGTGCTGAACGCGTCCAGCGAGACGGCCGCGAAGCTGTGGCGCGGTGCATCTGTAAGCGGCAGGGCTCCGTCTTCCGCTGAGCTGACGCAAGCCATTGCCGAGATGCGGCAGCCGCACTGGACGCTGAATCGTGCGGACGGCACAGCGACGCGGCTCTCGGATGCGCCGTTGGTGCTTGCCAGCTTCACCAAGAGCCTGGTCGCCTCGCACGCTGCCGACGCGGCGCTTGCCACAGGAGCGACCGGTGTGATGCTGAATGTCGGCGGAGACATCGTCACGCGCGGCGCCCTGACGCAGCGGGTGGACATTGCCGATCCGCAGGCGAGTGCGGAGAACGATCGTTCCATCGACACTATCGTTTTGCGAGACCGCGCGATTGCCACCAGCGGCGGCTATCGCCGCGGCTTTGACGTCGCGGGCGAGCACCATTCGCACCTGATCGATCCGCGCACCGCAATGCCTGCAGCCTCCGTGTTGTCGTCGACGGTGATTGCGCCCGATGCCGCTACGGCGGGTGCGCTGGCGACGGCGCTCTCGATCCTGTCGCCGCGTGAGTCGCAGGCGCTGATGCAGCGGCATCCTGAGGCGCAGTACCTGCTGGTAACGGCAGACGGCGAGCATGTGGCGAGCGACGGCTGGGCCAGGTACCAGGAGCCGCGTCTGCAGCCTGCAGCCTACGCCGTGCACGCCGGCAGCGGAGCGCCTGTGACCGCCGGCGCGACCTGGAACCAGTCGATGGAGCTGATGATCAAGCTCGATCTGCCGCGCATCGAAAATCCTCGCTACCGGCGGCCGTATGTTGCCGTGTGGATCGAGGACAAGGACAAGTACCCGGTGCGCACGGTCGCGCTGTGGTTCAAGAATCCGCGCTGGCTGAACGAGCTGAAGACGTGGTATCGCGATGACCAGGTGCGCAACCTGAGCGAGGGCACCGACATCTCCGGCACCGTGTCGTCCGCGACGCGCGCGCCCGGCAGCTACACGCTGCGCTGGGATGGCAAGGACAACGCGGGCAAGCTGGTGAAGGCAGGCAAGTACACCGTGGTGGTCGAGGCCGCGCGCGAGCACGGCGGCCACTCTGTCTCGCGGCAGGAGTTCGACTTCAACGGAACGCCGGACATGAAGACCTTGCCCGCCAGCGACGAACTGGGAGCCGTGCAGCTTGACTACCGCAAGCACTGAGGCCGCGCGTCGGGACGCCAGGACGCAAGGGCAGCGCGCATCGCAGCCACTAGGCCATCGCGTGAAGCGGCGCACTGCCATCGTCACGCGATGGCTGCATATTTACCTGTCGATGGTGTCGTTCGCGGTGGTGCTGTTCTTCGCCGTGACCGGCCTGACGCTGAACCACGCCGAGGCGCTGTCGCACGGCGAAGTAGTGAAGAACCGTAACGGTTCTCTGACGCCGGCGGAGATGGGCCCGAAGGATCATCCGGACACACTCGCCATTGTCGAACACATCCGCAACACAGACCACGTGCATGGTGCGGTGAACGACCTGCGTGTGGAAGACGACACGATCAGCTTCAGCTTTCGCGGTCCCGGCTACAGCGCGGACACGACTGTCGATCGCGTGACGGGGACCTACCAAATTGTTGAAACACGAGCGGGCTTCATCGCTGTCATCAACGACCTGCACAAGGGCCGCGATACCGGCAAGGCGTGGTCGTGGGTGATTGATGTGTCAGCGGTGTTGTTGACGCTGGTTTCGCTGACGGGGTTGTTGTTGATCTTCTTTGTGTACAAGCGCCGATTGAGCGGGTTGATTCTTGCCGTGGCCGCGACGATCTTGTGTGTGTTGTTATATCGGCTCTACGTGCCTTAGCAAAAGTAAGGACCGGAGAAAGCAGTGGGCTCAAGCCCACTGACAAGCTGCTCTTCTCGGGGAGGCTTTAGCCCCGGCGCACAGTCTGCC
>CAZZVI010000086.1:0-12723 GCA_964657335.1 uncultured Terriglobus sp. | reverse complement strand
GCCGCCATTGCCGAGGCACAGAGTGCCGCCAACGCGGGTGAGGTGCCGGTGGGTGCGGTCGTTGTGCTCGACGGCGAGATCATCGGCCGCGGCGGAAACCGCGTGATTCGCGACAGCGATCCCACGGCCCATGCGGAGATCGTCGCCATGCGCGCCGCCGCGCTGCATCTGCGCAATTACCGGCTGACCGGCTGCGAGCTGTACGCCACGCTGGAGCCGTGCGCGATGTGCGCCGGAGCCATGCTGCACGCGCGGATCGCGAAGCTGGTGTATGCCGCCGCCGATCCTAAGGCCGGCGCGTGCGGATCGGTGCTCCAGGTCATGAACCATCCAAAGCTCAACCATCGAGTGCAGGTCGAGGCGGGCCTGATGCAAGACGAATGCCGCACGATGTTGCAGGATTTTTTCCGCTCGCGACGCTAGACACGGCATCCAATCACGCATGAGCGATGGGAAGCTTGCAGGCAAAGTAGCACTCGTTACGGGATCGTCTTCGGGCATTGGCCAGGGCATCGCCGTGCGCCTTGCGAAAGAGGGCGCGGATGTGGTCATCAACTACAGCGGCCACATCGAGGGTGCGCAGCAGACGCAATCGCAGATCAACGCGCTTGGCCGCAATAGCATCATCGTGCAGGCGGATGTCTCGAAGGTTGCCGACGTGACAGCCGTGGTGAACGCGGGATGGGACCAGCTCGGCAAGGTCGACATCCTTGTGAACAACGCGGGCGTCGAGAAGGGTTCGGAATTCGTCGATGTGACCGAGGCCGACTACGACCTGGTGCTGGGCGTCAACCTGAAGGGGCCGTTCTTTGCCACGCAGGCCTTTGTGAAGCGGCTGTTCGCGGCAAACCTGCCGGGCCGTGTCATCAACATCAGCTCCGTACATGAGGACATGGTGTTTCCGCACTTTGCGAGCTATTGCGCGTCGAAGGGCGGCATCCGCATGCTGATGCGCGATCTGAGTGTTGAGCTTGGACCGAAGAACATCACGGTGAACAACATCGCACCGGGCGCGATTAACACGCCGATCAACAATGGCCTGCTGCATGACAAGGCCCGGCTCGACCCTCTGCTCGCAAACATTCCACTGGGCCGCCTGGGATCGGTGGACGACGTGGCCGCGCTCGCCGCGTTTCTTGCGAGTGACGAGGCCGGCTACGTCACCGGTTCAACTTTCGTGGTGGACGGCGGCCTGATGCGCAACTATCACGAGCAATGATGGCGGTTGCGGATGCGACAGCACCGCAGGAAAGGCTGATCCCTCCCGCTTCGCTGCGGGATGACAGGCGCGAAGGTAGAATCAGAGTATGGATTTAAAGGTTTACACCGCCGGCTGGTGCCGCGACTGCCGCGAGGCCAAGCGCTTCCTGGACAAGCACAGCATTCCCTACACTGAAGTGGATATCGAGCACACGCCCGGCGCGGCCGACCTCGTCTTGCAGAACGTCGGCAAAAAGGCGATTCCGCAGTTTGTCATCGACGGCAAGTGGGTGCAGCCCTACCGCCCCGGACAGGGTTTCCTGTACGACGAAATGTCCGCCCTGCTGGGCGTTCAGCAGCCCGGATAGGTGCTTTCAGGTAGTCCCGGGAGGTCCAAAAAAACTTTGACCTCGCCGCAGGAAATCGCTCGTCCCTGGTCGCGTTTTTTGGCTTGGATGGTTCGGCGCGTGCCGAACGAGCAGCAGCGCCTGCTCGCTCTCACTATTCTTGCGGGCGGCCTGTGTGGTCTGTCGGCAGTGGCGTTCCATCTCAGCATTGGATTTCTTGAGAAGCTGCTGATCGATCACGCCAACGCTGCGCCTGGGCACAGCTGGATCTTCTGGACGATCTTCACTCCCGCTGTCGGCGGCTTGGTCGTCGGTCTCGGGCTAACCTACTGGTCGCCCGCATCGGCCGGCAGTGGCATCCCGCAGGTCAAGGTTGCGTACGAGCTGCGCTCCGGGCGAGTGTCGGTTAAGGAGACGATCGGCAAGTTTGTTCTCTGCTCCCTGCAGATCGGCTCGGGCGCTTCGCTTGGACTGGAAGGCCCCACCGTGCAGATCTGTGCCGGCGTCAGCAGCATGCTGGCCCGCGTGGCGCGGCTGAGCCCGGAATACAGCCGGCGCATGACTTCGGTCGGCATGGCGGCGGGTATCGCGGCAGCGTTCAACGCACCCATCGCGGCCATCACGTTCACCTTGGAAGAGCTGATCGGCGATCTCGACCAGACGATGCTCTCCGGCGTGATCGTTGCCGCGGCGCTGGCGGCCGTGGTGGAGCACTCCATCCTGGGGACAAAGCCGGTCTTCCATGTTCCCCGGCCGTACGTGCTCACGAACGCGTCTTCCTTGATCTGGTATGCCCTGCTGGGAGTGCTGGCGGCGGTGGTGTCTGTCACGTTTACCGAATCGCTGCTGCGGCTGCGCGCGCGCTTCAAGACATTTACCGCTTTTCCCAGGTGGGCGCATCCGGCCCTGGGAGGTCTGGCGACCGGTGCGCTGGCCGTCGTGGGGTTTGAGCTGTACCACCTGAACGGCATCGCCGGTGACCCTTACAAGACACTGGAACTGGCGCTGACCGGGACCATGCCGGTGCTCTTCATGGTCCTGTTCTGCGTGCTTAAGCTGCTGGCCACGGTCTGTTCGTATTCCAGCGGGGGCTCAGGCGGCATCTTTGCGCCCTCCTTGTTCATGGGGGCCATGCTGGGCGGCGCCGTAGGGTATCTGGATGTGACCATCTTTCACCATTCCGCCGATGCAATTGGTGCATTTGCCGTGGTGGGCATGGGAGCGGTGTTCGCGGGCGTTGTGCGCGCGCCCATGACTTCGATCCTGATCGTCTTCGAGATGACGGGAGGGTACGGCCTGGTGTTGCCGCTGATGATCGCCAACATGAGCGCCTTCGCGCTCGCGCGCTACTGGCGAGCAACGCCGGTCTACGAGGCGTTGCTGGCGCAGGACGGCATTCATTTGCCGCACCATGCCAAGCCTTTTCCTCCGCCCGAGGCTGCTCCGCTTTCGGACTTAAGGCACGAGGGCGAGACGGAAGATGCGACGGCTTGAGGCGCATCGATTTCACGGGCCGGCTTCAGCCGCCGAGTGGAAAGCAACGGCATAACAGATTGACTACAGTTGCCGAGGTAGAAGGCTCAGCCGCGACGGAGTCGGCATCAGCCTCCGAGGTGGAGGCCGACGCTGTGCCGATCTCCATCGCAGGAACGCGCGGGGGGGGCGTGTTGTAAAAGCCCGGGGCGCAGCCCCAGGGTCTCGCGGCCTTGTGTCGGAGGCGGGCTGTAGGCCCGCGTTATGCGAAGTACAGGCTGCGCATAACGCGAGCTTTCAGCCCGCGATCTTGATAGCTCCGTAAACCTGGGGCTGCGCCCCAGGCTTTTACAACGCGGGCCTTCAGCCCGCAATTCCTTTCTGCGTATTGCGGGAAGGACCGCGAACCTTCGCCACTCGTTTGGTGGTCACGGAAGATAGCTGTTTGCGGGGCGTTCGTCCCCACGCTTGACAGCTGATTCGTTCCGACGCTTTCCATTATTCTGTGGGTAGCGCCTGAACTGAAAGGGTTGTGCCTTGATCGACCGCTATACACGGCCTGCCATGCGGAAGCTCTGGTCGGACGAATCGAAGTTTCGCGCGTGGCTCCAAGTGGAAACGACCGCGAGCGAAGTTCTCGCGGACGCCGGAATCGTGCCGCAGGAGGCTGCGCGGGCGATTCGCGAACGTGGCGACTTCGACGTGGAACGCATCCGTTCCATCGAGGTGGAAACCCGGCATGATGTGATCGCCTTCACAACGGCTGTAGCAGAGAAAGTCGGACCGGAGTCGCGCTGGCTGCACTTTGGTCTGACGTCCACAGACGTTGTCGACACTGCCCAGGCGCTGCTGCTGAAGCAGGCCTCCGCGATGATCCTCGAAGGTCTTCACGCGCTCTCTGCCGTGCTGCGCCGCCGCGCGGTCGAGTTTGCGCTGACACCCTGCATCGGCCGCACCCATGGCGTACACGCCGAGCCCACCACCTTTGGCCTGAAGCTGCTGCTGTGGCACACCGAATGCGAGCGCAACATCGTCCGCTTTACCGCTGCGGCAGAGGACATGCGCGTGGGCAAACTATCCGGCGCCGTTGGCAGCTATGGCACGGTGACCCCCGCGCTCGAAGAAGAGATTTGCAGCAGGCTCGGCCTGCAGACGGCGATTGTCAGCACGCAGGTGCTTCAGCGCGACCGGCATGCTGCTTATGTTGGAACACTTGCGGTGATTGCTTCTTCGCTTGACCGCATCGCCACGGAAATTCGTCATTTGCAGCGCACCGAGGTGCGCGAGGCCGAGGAGTTCTTCAGCGAGAAGCAGAAGGGCTCAAGCGCCATGCCGCACAAGCGCAATCCCATCACATGCGAAAACATCTGCGGGCTTGCCCGTGTCATGCGGGGCAACTCGCAGGTTGCGCTCGAAGACGTTGCGCTGTGGCACGAGCGCGATATCTCGCACTCCTCGGCCGAGCGCGTCATCCTGCCCGACCAGACCACGCTCGCGGATTATCTGCTATCGAAGACGACGAACCTCATCGACAAGCTGATGGTGTACCCGGAACGCATGCTGCGCAACCTGAACCTGACAGGTGGCCTGGTCTTCAGCGGCCAGCTGCTGCTCGATCTGGCTGAAGCGGGCATGTTGCGCGAGGACGCCTATCGCGCCGTGCAGGCGCTTGCGATGAAGGCGTGGAAAGAGGATCTCGTCTTTCGCGACCTGGTCGCCCACAACGCGCAGATCACGTCGCTACTCTCGCCTGAGCGCATCGAACGCGCCTTTGATGTACAGCGCCGACTGTCGAACGTGCCCGCCATCTTTGAGCGCGCACTGCACGCGCCGTTGTCTGAGTTGCAGAGCGCATGGGCCTGAGCATGCTGCCCGGCGGAGATGCGGACTTCGTGCAGATCGTGGATGCGGCACTCGCCGATGCCGCAGCACGGAGCGGCCTATGGCTGGCCTGCAGGCCGGGTTGCAACCAGTGCTGCACCGGCGTCTTTCGTATCTCGCCGCTCGATGCGGAGCGACTGCGCGAGGGCCTTCACAATTTGAGACAAAGCGATTCGGAGCGCGCCGCGCAGATCGATGCGCGTGCTGCGCAGTCTGCCGCCCGCATGTCCGCTACGTATCCGGGAGACAGTACCACCGGCGTACTCCATGAAGATGAAGATTCGCTGGAACGGTTTGAAGATTTTGGCAATGACGAAACCTGCCCGGTACTCGATCCGCTGACAGGCGTCTGCGACCTCTACGCGTACCGCCCGTTGACTTGCCGCACCTTCGGCCCACCCGTTCGCACGGAAGACGGCGGCTTCGGCGTCTGCGAGCTGTGCTTTGTGGGTGCTCCGGCTGAGGCGGTCGCGGCCGGCGAGATGAAGCTGCCGGATCCGCTGATAGAACACAACCTTGCCCTCCAGACCGGGACCACGGGCGACAGCATCGTCACCTTCGCTCTTCATCAGAGCCGATGATACCGGCGAGACCTTGGCCTCAACTTATCCCGAAACGGGAAATTGACTTAGCAGTTCTCGGCATATCTCTGCATTTCCTGGTGCGCGTATCTCGGTAGAGCTTTACTTTTGATTTCACGCCAGAGAAATACCAAGTTGAGGTACCAAGGATGAATCGCACGCTCACCTGCGTCCTGCTGATCTGCTGTGCTCTGTTCTGCGAAAAGGCGCGTGCAAGTACTGTGACGTATACCATTGCGTTCGTTGCAGGCCCCGACAGCCTGAATGACTTCGGACCGTTCTCCGGAGAAGTTAACGCCAGCGGCTCCTTTACAGTGACCTTCGATCCGACCGCGAGCTATACCGACGCGAGTTCGGGCATAGTTACAAATTACCTGAACGTTAACGGCCAGGCTCTCTCAGTCGCGCCCGCGTTCGACTACTTTCCGCAGCAGAACGAATTAGCAATCGGTGGAGTGCCGAATGGAGTAGCTTCCTTCGGGGTTGGTGATTTTATTGCCATCTTCACTGTGTCGCAGTCCGGGTCTCCACAATTCACCGGCTTTGACGCCCAGTTAACTGCGGGTGGCCCGGTGTATGTCACGTCGAACGGGGCAGTTGTTCCAGCAACGAGCGTCACCCCGGAGCCGTCCAGCATTGCCTTATTAAGCACTGGGATAGTCTGCCTGCTTTGTACAGGGACACGCAGATTCTTTCGCCGGCAGCGGCCTTACCAGGCCCGGGCTATCTCAGGGCGGGAGAACTCATCCAGTTATTCGCTTGTCCGTAAGGACACGGACGATCTAAGACAGCATCGTCTCTTCGCTTGAGCGGATGCGCACCATGCGCTCGACCGCGTACGGCGCGCGGTGCTGCGGCGAGTGGTAATGGCGCACCTGCAGTTCGCCCAGCAGGCCGACACCGATCAACTGCACGCCCGCCAGGATCAGCACGCTTGCCATGATGAACCAGGGGCCGTGCTGTCGCAGCACGTGGCCATGCGTGATCAGTTTCATCAACAGGAGCCCGAACGACATCGCCAGTCCCGCGAGCACACTGATCGCGCCGAAACTGCCGAAGAAGTGCAGCGGACGCATCATGTACTTCAGCAGAAAACGGATCGTCAGCAGATCGAAGAAGACGCGGAAAGTGCGCGTGATGCCGTAGTGGCTCTTCCCGTGCAGGCGCGCCGGGTTCGAAATGGGGATCTCGCAGATGCTCGCGCCATACCACGATGCAAGCGCCGGGATGAAGCGGTGCATCTGGCCGTACAGCGGAATGTTCTGGATCACCTCGCGACGATACGCCTTGAACGTGGTACCGAAGTCGTGGATGTTGACACCGCTCAGCTTCGCCATCAGCCAGTTGGCCGCTCGCGAGGGAATGCGGCGCATGACGAAACTGTCCGCGCGCTGGGCACGCCAGCCGCTGACCACGTCGTAGCCCTCTTCCAGCTTTTCCAGGAAGCCTGGTATTTCGCGCGGATCGTGCTGCAGGTCGCCGTCCATCGCGAGAACAAAATCGCCCTGCGCGTGATCGAAGCCGGCAGCAAGTGCGCTGGTCTGTCCGAAGTTGCGGCGCAGCTTGATGACCAGAACGCGGCTGTCGACAGCCGCAATCTCTTCTAGCAAACGATAGGTGCGGTCGCGCGATCCGTCATCCACCAAAATGAGCTCAAAGCTCTCGCCGACATGCTCCATAACCTCTTTCAGGCGGTCGTAGAGCGCTGTGACATTCTCTTCTTCGTTGTGAAAGGGAACGACGATGGAGTACTTCGGCACGCTGTAATTCTACTCTCCGCCGCAGCGACACCGCGTTTAATGCGCAGGATGGAGGTTGGTGTACAGAAACTGCACGCCGATAATCAGCAGCCAGACCCACAGGGCGAACCGCAGCGGTTTCTTGGGAATGAATTTCGCCGAGAACGTGCCGACCAAAACACCGCCAACCCCGCCGATGATAAGTTCCTTCAGCAAGGTGGCATCGTGAGCGCCGTGGAACATGTGCGCGCCACTGCCAATGAGGGCCACCACAAAGCCGAACAGGATGTCGGTGCCGACCACCTGCGCGGGAGCCAGCGTCGTAAGCGAGAGCAGTGCTGCCGTGCCCAGAGCTCCGGCACCGGCCGAGGAGAAGCCCACCTCCGCACCCACGGGAAACATAAGCAGCGGCATGGCCCACGGCGCGTCGCGCGTGATCTCGCGCGGATTCTGGATGGGGCGAAAGGAATAGATGATCTGGTACACCGCTGTGAGCACAAGCACCGCGCCGAGCAGGCCGTTCATCAGGTGCTGCGAGCCCCTGCTCACGAGGTGCGCAAGGAACAAGGAACCGAGTAGAACGCCAGGGAGGCCGCCGAGCAACATCCAACCGAGCACCTTCCAGTCCACCTGCTTCCGTATGATCTGGGTGGGCACAAGCAGCAGCTTCACCGCCGTGGCAAAGACGAGGCCGGTGGTGACCGCGACGTTCGTCGGAACGTGCAGAAATAGAATCAACAGCGGAGTGGTGATGGTACCCGCGCCCACGCCGGTGAGCGCGATGAACATCGCAATGATGAAGCCAATCAGGTAGTGCATCCGTTAGCTTTCAGAGAGCGGCTGCTGTTGCGTTCAGTCCGTAGCGGCCGCGATCTGTGTTCAACGGCTAACTGCTGTGCGCGGCCTCATCCTTGGCCTGGATGTGGATGCCGCACTCGACCTTCTTGCCTGCCCACCGGCCCGAACGTGGATCGTTCGGATCCGTCGGCAGCGTGGTACATGGCTCGCAGCCGATGCTGGTGTACCCCGCGTCGTACAGCGGCAGCAGAGGGATGTTGAAGTGCGCGGCAAGCTGCCACACGTCGCGCGTCGTCCAGTCTGCGAAAGGACTCAGCTTACGCACAACCACACCGCTGGGCAGGACGAAGTCGTCAGTCACTTTGAGCGCGGTTCGGCTGCGTGCCTGCTCACGGCGAAGCCCCGTGAGCCAGACCTTGTACTTCGCGACGGCTTCAAACAACGGCTCGACCTTGCGAAGACCGCAGCAGCGATTCGGGTCGGTGTTGTAGAGCAAACCAAAGGCGGACTCCTGCTGCGCGACGGTTTCCTTGGGCAGCAGGTTCGTCAGGTTCAGCTTCCACTCGGCTGCGATGCGGTCGCGGTACTCGTACGTCTCGCGAAAGTGGTAGCCCGTGTCGAGAAACAGCACGGGAATATTCGACCGCAACTCCATCGCGAGATGCAGCAGCAGGACATCCTCAGCCTGAAAGCTGCATGTCAGGCAGGCTTCGCCTTCGTCGATTGAGGCAAACTCTTCGCGAAGCGTCGCGCGCACATGCTCAAGCTGCGCGAGCAGCTCCGGGCGGAGCGCCGAGACATGTGCTGCACCTCCGGCGGTTGGTGCACCACCCGCCTTTTCCGTCTCACGCTCGCTGAACAGCAGTGCTGCCTCGTCCATCCCGTCGGAAACGCCGCGAGTGGTCGCGTTGCTCTGCGGCGTCTCATCCAGAAGACTTGCCGGGGAGATGATTGAAGGAAGCTGGCTCATGACTGCTCCTCCACTAGAACGTCGGCGTTGCGAAGGACTTCGATGGCTGCCGTAACGGCCTCTTCACTTCCCTGCAATCGGAGGGTGTGAAACGGCTTCAACGTCACGTCGCGAAAGATCTGCTCCGCGTTTGCTGGTGCAGCAACCAAAGCTCTGCGGATCATGCCGGCAGCAACGGTCGCGTTGCTCTGCAGGTCGATCAGAACGAAGCTGCCCGTGTGGCGGTTTGCCGCGTAACTGTCGAAAGCCAGCGGTTGCAGCGTCTCTACGGATACTTCTGCAATGCCATTCATGCCGAGGTCGCCCGAGGCCGCGGGAGCACTGATCTGTCCGGCAAGATGGGCAAGGTCCACGACACGCAAAACATTGCGGACCTGTGCCTGCACCGATCGGCTGCCCTGCTTCAGAAGATAGCGCCGCGACACATCGAGTGGCTGCTCGCTCATCCAGACGACGGATGTGATGAAGTCGGTGCCAACAATGGGCAGCGCGGAGGATACGGCCAGGACATCCCCGCGGCTGATGTCGATCTCATCTTCCAGCGTGAGCGTGACAGACAACGGAGCGAATGCCTCGACGAGATCACCATCAAACGTAACGATTCTCTGCACGCGGCTGCTGTGGCCGGAAGGCAGGGCGGTGACCGCATCACCCACACGGATGATGCCTGAAGCGATCTGCCCTGCGAAGCCGCGAAAGTCGAGATCGGGCCGCGCCACGCGCTGCACCGCCATGCGAAAGGGCGCGTCGACGTTTATCTGCGAAGACGGAATCGATTCCAGCAGCCCAAGCAATGTCTGACCTGTGTACCAGCGCATCGCTGCGCTTGCGTGCACCACGTTGTCGCCGACGAGCGCGCTTACGGGAACAAAATGCAGCCCGGTCTGCTCGTTTCCATCGACATCAAGCTCATGAAAGAAACGCGTGAAGTCCGTCTCGATCCTGCGGAAGACATCTTGCGAGTAATCGACCAGGTCCATCTTGTTGATGGCGACAATCACATGCCGAACACCCAGTAGAGCCGTGATGTACGCATGGCGCCGCGACTGCACCAGCACGCCTTTACGCGCGTCGACCAAGACCACAGCAACATCGGCCGTGCTGGCTCCCGTGGCCATGTTGCGGGTGTACTGCTCGTGGCCCGGCGTGTCGGCGATGATGAACTTGCGGCGCGCGGTTGAGAAGTACCGGTACGCAACGTCGATGGTGATGCCCTGTTCGCGTTCCGCGCGCAGACCGTCGGTCAACAGCGCAAGGTCGAGCACGCCGGGCTGCGTCGTTCCCTTGCCTTCGATCGATCGAATCTGGTCGTCGTAGACGCTCTGCGTGTCGTAGAGCAGGCGGCCGATCAGTGTTGACTTGCCATCGTCGACTGAGCCCGCAGTCGAGAAACGCAGCAGGTCTTTGCCGCGCTCTTCCGCGAGGTATTGCGCGATGTCGAAGTCTGCTGCGAAGCTGGGCGACACAGACACCGGCTCGGGTTCAGGCGTGTGCGACTGCAGAGGCGTGTAGATATCAACATTCGCGTTCCACGCCTCAGGCTCGCCCATGGGAGCGCCGTTCGATGCCATGGAATCCGGCGCTGTAGCTCCACTTTGTGCGGTCTGAGTCAGCGGGCTGAAGCCCGCTGCTTTCCCAGATTCGCGCGTTGCGCGAATGGGTTGTAGCTGCAACTCAACAAGATCATTGTTTGAGGAAGGCATCGTTTAGAAGTAACCCTCGCGCTTCTTCAACTCCATGGAGCCTTCCCCATCGTGATCGATCGCGCGGTTCGCGCGCTCCGACGATCGGAAGCCGAGTATCTCTTCAATGATCTTCGGGATGGTGTCCGCATCGCTGCGAATGGCTCCCGTGCAGGGGCTGCAGCCAAGCGAACGCAGACGCGACTTGACCATGGTTGGCTGCTCACCGGGACGGCGCACGAACTCCTGTTCGGTGGGCAGAAGTGCGTCCCCGCGCAGATACATGGGGCGTTCCTTCGCGAAGTATAGATCGACGACTGGGATGTTCTCTTCGTGGATGTACTGCCACACATCCATCTCGGTCCAGTTGCTCAAGGGAAAGACGCGAATGCTCTCGCCCGGATGAATGCGGGCGTTATACAGGTTCCAAAGCTCGGGCCGCTGGTTCTTCGGGTCCCACTGCCCGACCTTGTCGCGGAAGGAGTAGATACGCTCCTTCGCGCGCGATTTCTCCTCATCGCGGCGCGCGCCGCCGAAGGCCGCGGTGAAGCCGTAGTATGCGAGGCCGTCGAGCAGCGCCTGCGTCTTCAGCAAACCACAGCAGCGCTTGGTATCGAGCGCGATCGGATTCGTGCCGTTGGCAAGCGCGGCTTCGTTGCGCCACACCAGCAGCTCCGCCCCGATTGACTTCGCCATGTTGTCGCGGAAATCAAGCATCTCGCGAAACTTGTAGCCCGTGTCGATGTGCAGCAGAGGGAACGGAATCGGCCCCGGATAAAACGCCTTCTGTGCCAGCCGCAGCATCACCGAAGAGTCTTTGCCGATGGAGTAGAGCATCACCGGCTTCTCAAACTCCGCGGCGACCTCGCGCAGAATGTGGATGCTCTCCGCCTCAAGCAGCCGCAGGTGGCCCAGCCGAGGAATCGGCGGCGTTGCTCCTGTCGGATGGGCAGAGAGTTGCAGCATGGACGAGAGCCTCAATGTTGCTTGTGTTGAGCAGGATTGCGTCGCAAAGACGTCAGGGGCGCGGAAGCAAGACTAACGAGCGCAACAACACACGGCGTGACAGGCGGCCGGACAACATGCCCGAGAAGGACAGAAGGTGCGCATACGTACAGTGAGATTAGCAAACGGGTGCCCGGGATTCAAGAAAGCGCATGGGCTAGCGATGCGGTGTCTTCGGGTGCTGCTGCAAGTGAACGAATTCCCGGCGGATTTTGACCAGGTCTGTAAAGGAACGGACGAAGTCCTTCGAGCGCAGTTTTGAGCCGGCAACATCGACCCACGTCTGCAGAGGAAGCTCGTAGATCTTGCGTTCCGGATGCACGCCCGTGTGTTTCCAGGCGGCGAGAAAACGCGCAAGCAACTCGACGTCGAAGATCCAGCGCGATTCGAAAGCATCGGAAAGAACACGTTGCAGCAGTGGCGTCGCTCGGAAAACCTTCGCGCCACACTGCGTGTCGTAGATGGGCAGACCGAGCGATACGGACACGGTCGTGGCAAAGACGCGTCCTGCATAGTGGCGCATCGGATTGCGGCTGACATGGCGTCCAAGCAGACGGATGCGGGAACCGAAGACCATGTCGATCTCCGGGTCGCGCTCCAGCACATCGAGAAACTCGGGTAGCGCGTCCAGCGGTGTTGCCAGGTCGGCGTCCCAGAAGCCCACATAGCTACCCGGGCTGCTTGCGAGCACGTGCAGCATGCCGAGGCGCACCGCCTCACCCTTGCCGTGATTGGGCTGCAGATCCAGAACTGATGCGCGCTCGCGGAACGTCTGACAGAAGCTCTCCAGCACCTGCAGCGTGCCGTCGGAGCTGCCGTCATTCACGAAGAGAAAACGTGTATTGTCATGGGTGCGCAGAAACGCAGCAAAGCTGTCCGTGTGGAAACGTGCGGCTTCGTTGTAGCAAGGCACCACCAGCACACTGTTTGTCATATGCAAACGCCCACGATCGAGTCGTGTGTCTCCTTCTGCTTCGTTGCTCGTTCTTCGTTCTTCGTTGTTCGTTGGAGCACGTCATGATATCGAAACAACGGAACAGCAACGAA
>CAZZVI010000085.1:9035-12736 GCA_964657335.1 uncultured Terriglobus sp. | reverse complement strand
GCCACCGCCTCCATCCAAACAAACACCACCACAAGCAGCTTCGACGACTTCTTTGAATACAAGCTCACCGACCCGGTCACCATCCTGAAGAACCAATCAGCGCTTGTGCCTATCCTGCAGACGAAGATCGACGTCGATCCGGTCACGTTGTACTCCGTGTCGAGCCGCAGCGCGTTGCGTGCTCTGTGGGTGAAGAACACGAGCACGCTGACGCTTGATCGCGGATCGTTCTCCATACTCGAGAGCGGCAACTTCAGCGGCCAGGGTCTGCTCGACCCCATACACCCCGGCGAGCGCCGCCTGCTGAGCTATGCCGCGGACACCGCTGTGCGTGTCACTCCTGACGGCCAGCCGGACCACCGCACCCGCCGCGTCACGCAGGTGACCGTCGCAAAAGGCATCCTGACGCAGAAGACAGGCGAGGTGGCAGAGACGGAATACCTCGTGCACAACGCTGCTCCTGACACGCGCACGGTGATCGTGGAAGTTCCACGGCTGCGTGGCTGGGAGCTCGACAGCGAGCCAAAGCCGGAGGAGACCACCGCGGATATCTATCGCTATCGCGTGGTTACTCGGGCAAACGAGACAGTGCGCCTGCACGTGGGCCAGCGGCACACGCTCCTGACGCGCTATGCGTTGCTCAACACCAGCAGTCAACAACTCACTGCCCTGCTGCAGCAGGAGGGCGATGCAACCCGCGTGGCGCAGGCGCTGCAACCGGTCTTTGCTGCAAAACAGAAAGTTGCCGACCTGGACGCGCAGCTCGCAGCCGACCGTGGGGAGAGCAGCCGCATCGACACGGACCAGACTCGGCTTCGGCAAAACCTGCAGGCCCTGAAAAACTCGCCGGAGGAGCGTGCGCTGCTGAAGCGCTACACCGCGGAGCTGAACACGCAGGAAGATCGCCTGGAAGCTCTGCGCAAGAGCACGGAAGCATTGCAGGCACAGCGCGACGCCGCCCAGGCTGACCTGAACCGCCAGGTGGAGGCGCTGAACCTCACGCTGGATCTGGCTTAGCGGTTCAAGACGTGTGATCCAGCACAATCTTCCACCCCGCGTCCGTCTTTTCCAGCACCAGCGAGAAGATGCCGCCGGCATTGCCGCCGTTCTTCTTCGGCCGTTCCAGGGCGAACTGGCCGGTCACCACGGCGAACTTCTCATCCAGCAGACGCGGCTCAAGATCGCTGAAGGTGAGGTGCCCCATGGTCGCCTTATCAGGATAGTTCTTGGCATAGCGAGCCACCATCTGGTCGTAGCCACGGGCGACCTCGCTGCCGATAAACAGCGTATCGGGCGAGTTCTTATAGCCGGTGGTGAAGCCTGCCATGTCGCCCCTGTTCCAGGCGCGTTCCTGCGCCAGCAGCACCTTCACCACGTCCAGTTCGCCCTGCGGCAGCGTCCTCATCTGCGCGCCTTCGCGTTCCTGCGCGTGGACGGCCAGCGGCAGGCAGAAGCAGGATAAGAGGGCAAGTGAGAGCAGGATACGGCGCATGGCGGACCTCCAGAAAAGTGTCAACGGCGGACGAGATGCTTGGACTTGCTGGGATTGGCTCCTACAATCATCCCATGCCGCCGGGGACGCAGAACGGAGCGGGAACCAGCTTGCCTTCACGGCATGAAGCAGCGGACACCTCCGCTGCAACGCGAGTGGTGCACGCCACCTGCTCGCTCGATTGCCCCGATAGCTGCGGCGTGCTGGCGACCGTCGAAGCCGCGTCGAATCGCGTTGTGCGCATCGCGGGCGATCCGGCGCACCCGGTCACACGCGGCTTTTTGTGCGGCAAGGTAGCTCGCTATCTGGACCGCGTCGACTCGCCCGACCGTCTGCTCCATCCCATGCGACGGCGCGCCGGTGTGCCCAAGGGATCGCTGCCACACGGCGAAGAGATGCGGGCCTTCGAGCGGATCTCGTGGGACGAAGCGCTCCAAACAATTGCGGAGAAACTGCAGGCGATCAGCGATGCGCATGGGCCGGAGTCCATCCTGCCGTACAGTTATGCGGGCACCATCGGGCAGCTTGGCTACGGGTCGATGGATCGCCGTTTCTTTCACCGGCTGGGCGCGTCGCAGCTTGACCGCACCATCTGCGCCAGCGCGGGCACCGCGGCGTTCAACGCGGTGTACGGCACGCGCATCGGGCCGGAGCCGCAGAGCTTCGTCCACGCCAGGCTGATCGTCGCATGGGGAGCGAACCTGCACGGCAACAGCATCCACCTGTGGCCGTTCGTCGAGCAGGCACGCCGCAACGGTGCACGCCTTGTCGTCATCGATCCGTATCAGACAAAGACTGCCCGCCTTGCCGATCAGCACATGGCGCTGCGCCCCGGCACGGACACGGCGCTCGCGATGGGCATGATGCACGTCATCCTGCGCGACGGCCTTGAGGATCGCGCGTACATCGATGCCTGCACGCACGGCTTTGAAGCGTTGCGCGACCGTGTGATGATGAGCGACTACGCTCCCGACCGCGTTGCAGCCATCACCGGCATCGATGCCGAGACGATCGTCGCCTTCGCCCGCGCCTACGCGACCACGACACCTGCGGTCATTCGCGTGAACTACGGCATCCAGCGCACCGACAACGGCGGCACCGCCGCCCGCGCCGTCGGCATGCTGCCGCTGTTGACCGGCGCGTGGAAACACCATGGCGGCGGCGTGATGATCTCCACATCGAACGCGTTCGGCTTCAACCAGGCGAAGCTGCAGATGCCCGAGCTGATGCAGGCCAGCCCGCTGCATCGCGAGGCGCGCACCGTGAACATGAGCCGGCTCGGCCATGCGTTGACTGAACTCGACGAGCCGCGCGTGCACGCACTCTTTGTCTACAACTCCAACCCGGCCGCGGTCGCACCCAACCAGAACGCAGTGTTGCGCGGCATGCGGCGTGACGACCTGTTCACCGTGGTGCATGACTGCTTCTTTACCGACACCGCCGACCACGCCGACATCGTCCTGCCGGCACCCACCTTTCTCGAACAGGACGATGTGCAGGGCGCCTACGGCCACTACTTCGTGCAGCTTTCACCGCGCGCGATGGAGCCGCTCGGCGAGGCGCGCAGCAACGTGTGGCTCTTCAGCCGGCTCGCGCAGCGCATGGGTTTCTCCGAGCCATGCTTCCGCGACACGGAGCGCGAGCTGATCGCGCAGGCGCTCGACACATCGCACCCATGGCATGCAGGCATCACGCTCGATCGCCTGGAGCGAGAGAGCATGTTGCCGCTCAACCTGCCACGCAATGAACGCGGCGAGTTTCTGCCGTTTAGCGATGCGTCCTGGTTCCGCACGCCCAGCGGTCGCGGCGAGTTGTATTCGGAGACGCTTGCGGCGCAGGGGCTGGACCCCTTGCCCGGCTACGCCGCTACGCCCGAACGCAATGACCGCATACAGCCGCTCCAAATGCTCGCGCGCAAGGCCGATCACTGGATGAACTCCACCTTCGCCAACGTGCCGCGGCATCGCGCGATGGAAGAGAACCGCATCGGCCTCGGCGTGCTCGAGATGCATGCGGACGACGCCGCCGAACGCGGCATCCGCGCGGGCGACACGGTCGAAGCAACCAACGATCGAGGCAGCATCCGCCTGCAGGCAGCCTTCACCGGCCGCGTGCAGCGCGGCACTGTGGCAGCCACGCTCGGCTGGAACAAGCTGGCAGAAGACGGTCAGGGCATCAACGTGCTGACCAGCGAACGCCTCACCGACCT
>CAZZVI010000085.1:5541-8935 GCA_964657335.1 uncultured Terriglobus sp. | reverse complement strand
GCTTTGCGCCCCGCGCCCAGCTGCGTTGTCTTGCCCTTGCTGACGCGCCAGTCCTGGTACGCAACCAGCATCGGAGCAGCCACCGCGATGGACGAATACGTACCGATCAGGATGCCGACCACCAGCGCAAACGAGAAGCCATGCAGCACCTCTCCGCCAAAGATGTACAGCGCAAGCACGGTCAGGAACGTAAGGCCCGACGCGATCACCGTTCGCGACAGCGTCTGGTTGATGCTCTTGTTCACGATCTCGCTCAACGTCGCGCGACGCATGAGTTGCAGGTTCTCGCGGATGCGGTCGAAAACAACGATGGTGTCGTTCATCGAGTAACCGACCAGCGTCAGGATCGCGGCGATCACCGTCAGAGTGATCTCCTGGTTCGTCAGCGAGAAAAAGCCGATGGTGATCAGCGTGTCGTGGAAGACAGCGATCACAGCAGCCGCT
Source organism: uncultured Terriglobus sp. (assembly GCA_964657335.1). Classification (GTDB taxonomy): domain Bacteria; phylum Acidobacteriota; class Terriglobia; order Terriglobales; family Acidobacteriaceae; genus Terriglobus. The sequence continues at coordinate 8,491 of CAZZVI010000085.1, read as the reverse complement.
CCATAGATGAACTCAAAGCGGAACCACAAGTACACCAGCATCCCGATCAGCGACCACAGCACGGCCCAACCGGCCTGCCGCGTCAGCTGCTTGCCCGCGGTGGGACCGACGGTGTAAGCGTCCTGGATCTTGTAACCGGACTGGTGATAGTTCGTCGCAAATGCATTCACCACGGCCTGCCGGGCGTTGTCGCTCGTCGCGTCGGAGCTCTGCGGCAGCGTGATGAGCTCTTCATTCCCATTGCCGCCGCCGAGGCGCTGCAGGCTGGCGTCGTGAATGCCCGACTGGTCCAGCACGCGGCGCAGGTGATCTTCATTGGGCTGCGTGTCAAACGACACGCGCACCTGCGTGCCGCCCTTAAAGTCAATGCCCACCGGCACATGGTGCCAGAACAGCATGCTCAGAATGCCGGCGACCGAGAAGATCAGTGAGAAGCCGAGGAAGTACCATTTCTTGCTCAGCCAGTCGATGTTGATGTTGCGGAAGAGTTCCACGTGTTAAGCCTCAAACCTTCGTCTTGTCATCCCGTAGCGGAGCGAAGGGATCTGCTTCTTAAGTTTTCGCCTGCCGAGAAGCAGATTCCTCCGCTTCGCTACGGAATGACAGACGGTTAGTAAAGTGAACTAAATCGAAAGCGCCTCGCCATGCGTCTTGCGCGTGAGCACGCTGTCGAAGATGACGCGTGAAACAAACACGGCCGTAAACAAATTCGCCAGCAAGCCAAACGTCAGTGTCACGGCAAAGCCGCGCACCGGGCCCGTGCCCACGAAGAACAGGATGATCGCCGAAACAATCGTCGTCACGTGCGTGTCGAGCAGCGTGATCCACGCGTGCGCAAAACCGTTGTTCACGGCAGCCGCTGGCGGCTTGCCCATGTGCAGCTCTTCGCGAATGCGCTCGAAGATCAGCACGTTGGAATCGACGCCCATACCAATCGTCAGGATGACACCGGCGATCCCCGGCAGCGTCAGCGTCTGCCCCGTAAAGCCCATAAACCCGAGCAGGATGACAAGATTCAGAAATAGCGCAAGATCCGCATTGATGCCCGCGCCGCGGTAGTAGAACAGCATGAATGCCATGACCGCCAGCATGCCCGCGACCGCCGCGATCACACCCTGCTTGATGCTTGCCGCACCCAACGACGGACCGACCGTGTGCTCCTCAAGATAGTTGATCGAGGCGGGCAGCGAACCGGTGCGCAGCATGAGCGAAAGGTCCGCCGCGGCCTGCTTGCTGATGCCACCGCCGGAGATCTGTCCCTGGTCGCGGATGGCACCGTTAATGCTCGCAACTTCCTTCACCTTGTTGTCGAGCACGATCGCCATCTGCTTGCCGATGCTGGTGCTGGTGTAATCGTAAAAGCGATCTCCAGCCCCGGTCGTCAGGTTGAACGACACATCCGGCCGTCCCGCCTCATCCTGCCCCGGCCGCGCATCGCGGAAGTCCGGCCCTTGCACGATGGCGATGCGCTTCAGCGACCAGAACGACTTGTCGTCGGCGCTGTTGCCGCCCTGCACCAGGATCGAGTCGGGCTGCACATTCAACTGCGCATCCTGCTCCGTGGCGTACGGTCCGCCAAGCACCTCATGGATCTCAAGCCGCGCGGTCGACTGGATCACGTCATGCACCCGATCCGTGTTCGATTCGCCGGGCAGCTCGACGAGAATCTGGTCTTCGCCCAGGCCGTACTTCTGGATGACCGGTTCGGCCACGCCCAGCGAATCGACGCGGCTGCGAATCGTCTCAATCGATGTATCCAGCGTGCGCTCGCGCAGTGCTTTGATCTCGGCCAGCTTCATTGCCAGCTTGAAACCGTCGTTGGTCGAGTTGACATCGTATGCCGAAAAGTCGTTGCCGTTCAGCGCATCGCGGACAGCGCTGCGGCTGCCTGCAGAGACACCGCTCACGATCAGCACGGGCTGCGACGGATCGGGCTTGGTGACCTTTGCGCCTGGCGCGGCCTTGCTCACATCGGCCTGCGCTCGCTGCAGATCGATGTCGCTGGTAGCGGCAACCGCTTCGGCGGTCTTCACCTGCAGCACGAGGTGCGTACCGCCGCGCAGGTCAAGCCCCAGGTGGATGCGGTCTGTCAGCGTCTGCTTCAGTCCGCCGTGCGGAATGCCGAAGATGCCGTACAGAAAGATCAGGAGGAGAGCGATGATGGCAAGGATTCTGCCGTTGATGTTCTTCTGCATATCGATTTTCAAGGGGTGGGTGCCCCATCCACGCGCGCTCTTGCGCGTGAGTGGGACTTACTTCTCCGCCTCATCCTCCGTCGTCACGGACGCGATGGCGCTCTTCAGAACCTCAAGCTTGATATTGTCAGGCGCCAGGCGCAGGACGAGCACATCGTCGCGAAGGCTGATGATAGTGCCGCGCAGACCGCCGGTGGTTGTCACGCGGTCGCCGGACTTCAGGCTCTCCAGCATGGCTGTCCACTTCTTCTGCTTGCGCTGGTTGGGGATGGCCGTCATCAGCACCATGCCGATCAACAGCACGGGCAGCAGCAATCCAAGGCTGCCAAAGCCGGAGGCCGATTGAAACAGGTATAAGGCAAACACTGCGTACACAGGAACTTCCTCTTGCTTGTCGCAAGGGCACGGCAAAGCGCGCCCAGCGGAGAATCGTTGCACCAGATGTCTCGGGGATGTCCCGCAGCGAAGTGCTGCCGCCACCGGGCTTTCAGAGCCACCGGACGACGGAAGACACCGGCCGGCAAAAGGCGAAGGGGTGCTAGTCCACTATGGTCAAGGATTCAGACGGGAGTGTCAAGATTCCGCAACACGCGACGGGTCAGCCCAGCGACGGGCTGACCCGATGTCGCAGTTTGAAAATGCTTCCCTGCGCGTAAAGCAGGCGGCAACAACGCCGGGCTCCCGTCGAAGCGACGAAGGACATTTAGATGGCGATGCGACTAACGCCTGCCGCCACCACCGGCATGGCCGCCGCC
>CAZZVI010000085.1:0-5531 GCA_964657335.1 uncultured Terriglobus sp. | reverse complement strand
CTGGTGGAGCTGGAAGAAGCCCTCTGCGAGATCACCGGCATGGCCGCCGCCACCGCCATGGAATGCACCGTGTGCCTCGGGATTCCGTTCGCCACCGGGATCATGCGGCGCGTTGCCAACGTGACCCTGGAAGTCATGCGCCTCGTTGCCTTGGAAGTGGTTGAACGGCGCCGCTCCGCGTTCCGGGAAAGGACCGTGGTACCCATGCCTCGGGTCGTAACGGTTATCAACGTGGCCGTAAAAACCACGAGGCCCATGGAACCACGGGCCGGCCCCGATAAAGATGCCGCCATTGAACCAGTCAGGACCGTAGTAACCATAGGGAGCGCAATCGTAGGGAGCGTAATCAAAGTACCCATAGGGGCACGCAGGCGCAACGCCAATGCCCACGCCCACTGAAATCTGCGCCGGAGCCAAAGAGACGGCGCTGAGCAGTGCTGCAGGCAATGCGATCGACTTCAAGAAGTTCATGATCTTTCCTCCACACTCCTGTTTGACCCAACTGTGCGGGAGTTCGTTGTCATGAGGTCGCATTTTGCACCGGCAGGACCGCGAATCGTGTTGAAACTGCCGGAAAGCGCAGTGTAGGCCTAAGAGAATGCGTGCTCGCTGCATGCCGAACACGCTTGTGGGCTGCGGAAGCGTACAGCTGAAGCCGCACCCTTTCGGAACCTCGAAGCTCGATCACTTCAGATGACGTACGCCGCACAAGGTGCGCCGGGACCATAGCACACGGCAACCTCAGCAGGCGTTTGCCCATCTTCTAGGTCGTTTGTGAATGGATCGTGAAAACCTTGCCGCAGTTACACCCCAGTCCTCAGGACCGCAAGACCGTCCTCGACCATAACCGCCGCCTGAAGATGGCGGAGTCAGCGCACGCGTATGTGCGCGGCAATACTGTCCGCTTTTATGACTGGCTGGGCAGCGATGCCGTGCGCGGCACGCTGCCGAACGGCCCCGACATCTGGATCTGCGGCGACTGCCACACCGGCAATCTCGGTCCCGTCGCCAACATCAACGGCCAGATCGAGATACAGGTTCGCGACCTCGACCAGACGGTCATCGGTAACCCCGCCCATGACCTGCTGCGGCTGGGCCTGTCCTTGGCCATGGCCTCACGCAGCTCGGACCTGCCGGGCGTGACCACCGCCCTGATGATCGAGGAGATGATCGGCGGCTACCTGGCTCGGCTGCTGAGCCGCTCCGCGCAGGTGACACCCGACGAGATCGGGCCCATTCGCAAGGTGATGCGCGAGGCTGGCCGACGCCAGTGGCGTCACCTTGCCGAGGAACGCATTGCAGACGTGCGTCCGCACATTCCGCTGGGCCGCCGCTTCTGGGCGCTCACAAAAGAGGAGCGGCAGGACCTCGACCGTGTCTTTGAGGAAGACGCGCTGCGCGAGCTGATCCTGAAGATGCACGGCAAGCAACACACCCGCGTCGAGCTGCTGGATGCGGCCTACTGGATGAAGGGCTGCAGCTCGCTCGGCCGGCTGCGTTACGCCGTTCTGGTGGGTGTGGGCAGCAGGAAGCATCGCCGCTTCCACCTGCTCGACATCAAGGAGGCGACGGCCGCCGCCGCGCCGCGCTCTGCCACGGCAGAGATGCCCGCGAACGATGCGGAGCGCGTCGTCTGCGGCGCGCGAGCCCTGTCGCCGCATCTTGGCGACCGCATGCTGGCGGCAAGGCTGTCGCACCACAACGTGGTCGTCCGCGAGCTGCGGCCGCAGGACATGAAGTTTGAATTCACCGGGCTGTCGAAAGCCGATGCGATTGCCACGGCTCGCCTGCTGGCCGGGGTCGTGGGACGTGCGCATGGACGGCAAATGTCCGCGGCCGATCGTAAGCAGTGGGCCAAAGAGCTACAGACCCGGCACAGCAAAGGTCTCGACGCGCCGCGATGGCTGTGGAGCAGCATCCTCGATCTGGCGGCATTGCACGAGGCCGCTTATCTGGAACACTGCCGTCAATACGCGCTGGGCGAAACCCGCGCCGCAGCCTGAGCTCGCCCGCGGTGGGCCGCCCAGGCTGCTTTCCCTTGAACTACTTGCTGGTGAATGCAACGTGCAGGGTGACGGGGGTCTCGATCGGCTGGCCGTCAAGCTGGCCGGGCGTGTAACGCATCTTGCGAACAGCCTCGACGACGCGGTTGTTGGCACTGGGATCGAGCGTCTTCACGAGCTGAACGTTCTCCGGCACACCCGCGGTGTCCACGGTGAAGCTGACAACCACTTCGCCGTCGTGCATCGGCGCCACCGACGGCGCCAGCTGCAGGTTGGTCATGCGGATAGGTGCGATCAGACCGGTAAACACGCGCGGCGTGCCGGCTTTGAGGGCGCCTGCCTGGAACGCGAACGCGGGCGCCTCAACGGAAGCGAGCTGGTGCGAAATTGAGTGGACAGCCTGTGCAGAAACAAGCGAGGGCAGGGCGAGAAGGGCAGCTGCAACAACTTGGCGCATGGTGTTCTCCTGGTTAAGGTCTGGGGTTTCCATCACCAATGTATATCGCCGTCACAACGATTGTCAACAAGATTTCGAGATCTTTTATTTTGCGCCGGAATTCGCGCCATTTCAGAGGTTCCGGGTCGTCTCCGGTCGAGACGACAGATTTCGTGCGGGATAAGGCAAGGGGCCATGGCCCAGGTAAACGGAGAAAGCAGTGGCCTTTAGGCCACTACATCTGCCGGAACTTCTCGGGACTTTAGCCCCGGCTCCCCGGCAGCAAAACCGAGGCTAAAGCCCGTTCCTTGCGTGCCATTGTCAGAGGGCCGAAGCCCTCTGCTTTCTCCCGGATCGGGCATCCAAAACCCGGCCTGAAGGGCTGAACGTTCGAGTCTCAGGTCGGCAGCCTGAAGGCCGCTGCGTTCTCCAGCGGCAGACGCTAGAATCCAGTGGCTGCTCAAACATGCCGGAGAATGCCCTGAATGAACCTTCGTTCCCTCGCCTTGACGTCGCTTCTGTGTGCCCTGCCGCTGCTCGCTCAGACCGAGCGCCCACCCGCGACGCCGCTGGTAGCCCACGATCCGTACTTCAGCGTGTGGTCCACCACGGACAAGCTGACCGATTCGCCGACGAAGCACTGGACCGGCCACAACCAGCCGCTCAACAGCATCGTCCGCGTGGATGGCAAGGCCTTCCGCATCATGGGCAGCGATCCGCGCAACGTCCCCGCCATGGAGCAGACCGGCAGCGAACTGGCGCCGACACACACCCGCTACCACTTCGCCGCGGCAGGCGTAGCGATCGATCTCACCTTCTTCACGCCGGCCTTTCTCGACGACATGGACCTGCTGTCCCGCCCCGTGACCTACCTGTCGTGGACCGCGCACTCGACGGACGGCGCGCCGCACCAGGTGGCCGCATACCTCAGCGCGAACGCCGAGATGGCGACCAGCTACACCGGTCAACCGGTGAGCTTCGGCCGCCAGCAGACCGGCAACCTGACCGTGCTCTCCGTCGGCACGCAGAGTCAGAACGTCCTGAACCGTTCCGGCGATGACCTGAAGATCGATTGGGGCTACTTCCACATCGCTGTGCCGAACGACGCAGTCGCGAAGACCGCGTTCAGCACGCGCACCGCGCCGGGCTTTGCCGCGGACGGCACCCTGCCCGCGGACGACGACATCGACGGCCCCATGGCCGGCGCAAAGGGCAGCGAGGAGATGGCGGTCTCCATCCCCTTTGGCGCAGTCAGCGCGCAGCCGGTCGCGCACTTCGTCATGCTCAGCTACACCGAAGGCTACGCGATGGAGTACCTCAACCGCCGACTCCGCCCCTACTGGCAGCGTGACGGCAAGTCGGTCTCTGCCATGCTGGCCGAAGCGCAGACGCAGTACGCCCAACTGGATGCCCGCGGCGACACCTTCGATAAACAGCTCGTCGCCGACCTGACCAAAACCGCCGGCGAACATTACGCGTGGCTGTGCACGCTGGCCTATCGCCAGAGCATCGCCGCGCACAAGCTCGTCGCCGATGTCGACGGCCAGCCCATGCTCTTCGCCAAGGAAAACTTCTCGAACGGCGACACCGCGACGGTCGATGTGCTGTATCCCTCCGCGCCAATCTTCCTCTTCTTCAATCCGGCCATGCTGCACGCGCAGGTGCTGCCGGTGCTGGCCTACGCCGCGCTGCCCAACCGCTGGCGCTTCCCCTTCGCTCCGCATGATCTCGGGCAGTATCCGCTCGCCAACGGCCAGAGCTACGGCGGGGGCGAAAAGACGGAAGACGATCAGATGCCCGTGGAAGAGAGCGGCAACATGATCATCCTGGTCGACGCGCTGGCGCGGCTTGAGACCCACAACGCCGGCGTCGAGCTGGCCCAGAAGTACTGGCCCGAACTGACGAAATGGGCCAACTTTCTGCACGAGCACGGCCTCGATCCCGAGAACCAGCTCACTACCGACGACTTCGCCGGGCACGTCACGCACAACGCCAACCTTGCACTAAAAGCGATCGACGCGATGGAGGCCTACGCCGACCTCGCTCGACTGCTGCACCACGACGCCGAGGCAAAGAAATTCACCACCGACGCGCACGAGTACGCGAAGAAGTGGATGACGATGGACAAGGAAGGCGACCATTACAAACTCGCCTACGACTCGGCCAACACGTGGAGCCAGAAGTACAACCTGGTCTGGGACAAGGTGCTGGACTATAACCTGTTCCCCAAGTCCGTCCGCGACTCCGAGATCGCCTTCTACAAGACCAAGCTGAACGTCTACGGCCTGCCGCTCGACAGCCGCAAAGACTACACCAAGCTGGACTGGGAGCTATGGACCGCCACACTCGCAGACAATCAGGCCGACTTCAACGCGCTGGTCGACCCCATGTACAAGTGGGCAAACGAAACCACCAGCCGCGTCCCCATGACGGACTGGTACGACACCATCACCGGCAAGCAGGTCGGCTTCCAGGCACGCAGCGTCGTCGGCGGCCTGTTCATCAAGGCACTCGCCGACAAACCACTGGCCGAAAAGTACCGCAAGCAGGCGAAATGACGAGGATGGCAAAAGGCGGCGGACTCTTAGAAGATGCTGAGAATCTCCGCTTCTGAAAAACCCACCTTCTATCCGTGCCGTAATACAGCTTTAGCCGAGATAGAGGCGAAGCAAAATATAGATCGCGGCTTCAGTCGTCGAGAGAGATCCACCGGACCTGTCCGCCAGCGGCTATAGCCGCCGAGATAGAGGCGAAGCGGGGTATGTCGTGGCTTCAGCCACCGAGGTAGAGGCGTAGCAACAAGGAACGCGGCTTCAGCCACCGAGGTAGAGGCGAAGCAAAACATGGATCGTGGCTTTAGCCGAGATCGAAGTAAAGAAAGACACGGATCGCGGCTTCAGCCGCCGAGGTAGAGGCGAAAGCAAAGATAGGAACGCGTCTTCAGCCGCCGAGAGGACGCTTGGGAAGCCGATCGTCAAAATCCTGTCAAGCCCCAACAAGGCGTAACTCGTTGAAGCATTAGGGAGAAACAGTTGGCATGGTATTTCTCCAGCTTGGCTAGAATGGAAGTAGAGCATCCAGACCGGCGCAGA
>CAZZVI010000084.1:11039-12787 GCA_964657335.1 uncultured Terriglobus sp. | reverse complement strand
GCGACCACCGTGCTCAACCGCGCGCTGACGGAAATCGGTATCTATCCGGCCGTCGATCCGCTCGCGTCCACGTCGCGCATCCTGTCGCCCCGCATCGTGGGCGAGGAGCACTACAACACGGCCCAGGCCGTGAAGGGCATCCTGCAGCGCTACAAGGACCTGCAGGACATCATCGCCATCCTCGGTATCGACGAGTTGAGCGAAGACGACAAGCTGACCGTGTCGCGCGCGCGTAAGGTGCAGCGCTTCCTGTCGCAGCCCTTCCACGTCGCGGAAGTGTTCACCGGCAACCCGGGCAAGTACGTCAAGGTCGCCGACACGGTGCGCTCGTTCAAGGAGATCATCGAGGGCAAGCACGACGACATCCCCGAGCAGGCCTTCTACATGAAGGGCGGCATCGAGGAAGTGCTGGAAGCTGCCGAGAAGATGAAGGCTTCGGCTTAGTCCTAAACCTGTAGGAGTTGTCATTCCGCAGCGAAGCGAAGGGATCTGCATGTTGGCTCGGACCCGGCAAGCTTGCAGATGCGGGCGCATATGCAGATCCCTCCGCTACGCTGCGGGATGACAAGCAAAGAAGAGCAAGTCAGAAGAGAACACCATGGCAGACACAACCACCACCGGCCAACTCGCAATCCGCATCGTCACGCCCGACCGCGTGCTGGTAGACACCACTGCCGATGCCATCGAGCTACCCGCCATCTCGGGCTACCTTGAGGCGCTCTACGGCGCGGCTCCGCTGCTCGCCGAACTCGGCGCGGGCGAGGTCAAGCTGCACGGCGGCAACTCCGGCGATGCAAAGTTCTTCGTTGCCTCAGGCTTCGTGGAAGTTCTGCCCGAGCGCGTCACGATCCTGGCCGAGACCGCGATGAAGCCCGAAGAGATCGATCCCTCGCAGGCACAGGGGCAACTCGAAGCCGCGCAGAAAGACTGGAACGAAGCTGGCGACGACGCAGAAAAATACGACTACGCCCGCGCGGAGATCCGCGTAGCAGAAGAAAAGATCGCGGCAGCAAAAGATCGATGACCTTCAAAGGACCGATCACCTCGTAGGAGCAAGGTGAGGCCGGCCATGCGCCGGCCTCTTTCTTTGCATGCATGCATTTGGTCTCCGACTCTTGTTGACGAGCGCTTCACGATACCCGTCGTACACTGCGGTCCATGAGTCTTACCCGCCGCCGCTTCCTTTCGCTGGCCGCTGCCACCGGTACCGCTGCCGCTATCCCGCTGCGGTTGCATGCCGCTCCGGCGGATGAGTTTACCTTCCTCTTCCTCACGGATACGCATCTTCAGCCGGAGCTGCATGGCATCGAGGGCTGCCGCATGGCATTCGGGAAGGCACGCACCATCCATGCGGACTTCGCGATCCAGGGCGGCGATCATATCTTTGATGGTCTTGCCGTGCCGTTGTCACGCTCGCTGCCACTGTTTGCCACGTATGAGGAAACACAACAGCAACTGGGCCTCAAGACATATCACACGGTCGGCAACCATGATGTGCTGGGCATCTACACGGCGAGCGGCATGAATCCCGGCGACGCCAACTATGGCAAAAGCTACTTCGAGCAGCACATCGGTCCGCGCTACCAGAGTTTCGATCACAAGGGCGTGCATTTTGTCGTGCTCGACAGCATCGGCCTGACGCCGGAGCGCGGCTACTATGGCCTGATCGACGACGCGCAGATGCAGTGGCTGAAGGCCGACCTGGCGAAGCAGGGGGCGGCAACGCCGATCATCGTCGTTTCGCACAT
>CAZZVI010000084.1:3961-10939 GCA_964657335.1 uncultured Terriglobus sp. | reverse complement strand
GGGTACGCCCGAAGGATTCACCGTATGCACGGTACGCGGCGGTAAGCTGCTCACGCGGTACGAAACCTACGGCTTCCACGCTGATCCTGTCGCAGCCACCACGAGTCAGGCTGCGACAGGGAGGTTTCGACCTGCTGTTTGATCTGGGACCTGTCGCTTGGGCGGCAGGACGCACCGTTTTCAGGGCACAACGCAGGTTCGATGTGACTCGAACGGCGGTCTCGTGTTTCGTTTGGCTTTCCGTCGCTCCAGGCGTGCAGAAAAGCGAAACTGAGACGATTCAAACAGCAGCTTCCCGGTAGTTCTCAATGTGCTCGTAGATCGCCTCCGGGAACTTCAGATTGCGATACAGGTTCCCGCTGTCCGGATCGCTGACGTCCATGAACTGAAACTCCTGCTCGCGCTGCCATTCCACCAGCCGGTCGCGCCGGGGCGGATTGTAGTCGCGGCCTTCCACCTGGCGCAGCATCGCGGTAGCCTGCTCTTCGCTGAAGTCGGCATCTTTCGTCAGGTATCCGAGCACCTGCTCATGCAGCAAAAAGTGCCGGGAAACCATGGCAAACACCAGCCGGCCGTAGTGGCCCACATCTTTGCCCTCGTTCAACGAGTCCAGCAGGTGCGCCATCATTGGATCTTTGCGCAACTCTTCTTCGCCTCCAAGCTTGCCGTCGACCTCCGCCGACCCGCGCTCCACCGGCGCCTGCCCCAGTCCGGCGGGTGCGTTTACCGCCGTGTCCGGAGAGGGAGGCTGCTTCAGTTTGTCCGTGGACACACTGCTCGTATGTGCTTTCAGCTTCGCAAGCTCCGCCTCGGCGTGCTCAGCTCGCTCTGTCGCAGCGCGTACAGCTTCTGCGGCATCATCGGTCAGTACCGGCTGTTCCAGTTCAAGAGTGCGTTCTGCCATGGTGGTCTCCTGTTCGCTCTTTCTTCGCTTGTAGGGGATGAGATGTGAGGGGCGGGCGGCGAGTTGCGTGCCAACCATGCCCTGCGTTTCGCGTAGGATCTTCGGGCTGCTTTACCGGAGCTCTTCTGTTCGGATATCGCCCGAGTGGCCCGCACATCGCACAAGACGCTCTCCCCAACGAGCCGGTAGAAGGACTATCCTTGATGGTCACAGGGGATGGAATGGCAAACAGGGCTAAGTCGCAGGGCAAACCGAGTGGCGCAGGAGTGCAGGCAGTGGCAGTAGCCGAGGGCAGCAGCGAAGGTAATCCGCAGTTGCGGACAGAGGTCTTCGAGATCTTTCGCCGCTGGGGATACCTGCAGGCGACGCTTGATCCGCTGAAGCAGTACCTGCCTGCGGAGCCATTTCCAATCGACTTGCCTGAGGGCTCCGACAGCATTGCCGAAGAGGCGCGCCGCTACTACTGCGGCAACATCGCGCTGGAGTTCTCGCACATCGCATCACCCGAGAAGCGAGAGTGGTTACAGGCAAAGATGGAGCAGTTGCCTCTCGAAAGCGAGCAGCAGCAGGCGCACACGCTGACCGCGCTGATCAAGGCCGACCTGTTTGAGGCAACGATCCAGCAGCGTTACCTGGGCACCAAGCGTTTCTCGCTTGAGGGCCTGACGGCACTGGTGCCGTTTCTTGATCGCCTGTTTGAAGTGAGTGCCGCGCAGGGCGTCGAGCGCTGCAACTTTGCCATGAGTCATCGCGGACGGTTGAACGTGATGGTCAACACGGTTGGGCGTGCCGCATCGGACATCTTCACCAAGTTCGAAGACGTCGATCCGCGCAGCCATCTTGGCGGCGGCGATGTGAAGTATCACCAGGGGGCGACGGGTACCTACACCTCTCCGGACGGCAAGACAATTGCGCTCCATCTCGCTTCCAATCCCTCGCACCTTGAAGCTGCCGATCCCGTTGTGATGGGTCGTGCACGTGCACGCCAGGTTCGCCTGGGTGAGGAAGGCCCGAAGAAGGTGCTGCCCGTGATCATCCACGGCGACGCGGCCTTCGCGGGTCAGGGCATCTGGGCCGAGACGCTCGTGCTTGCGACCATCAACGGTTACACCGTTGGCGGAACGATCCAGGTCGTGGTCAATAACCTGCTGGGCTTTACTGCAGAGCCGCTGGAGTCGAACTCGTCCCGTTTTGCGACCGATATGGCCAAGCGCCTGCCGATACCGATCTTCCACGTGAATGCGGAAGATCCCGATGCAGTCGTTCGGGTCGCAGCCATCGCTGCGGAGTATCGCGCGACCTTCGCCTCCGACGTCGTCGTCGACCTGATCGGCTATCGCCGACATGGCCACTCTGAGGTCGACGATCCCACCGTCACGCAGCCGCGTCGCTACGCGAAGATCAAAGACACTCCACCGCTTTATAAGAGCTACGCGGAACGCCTCGGCGTGGACGCGAGCGCAGAGATCAAGTCCGTCTCGGACAAGTTTCTGGCAGACCAGGCACTCGGCAAAGAGGCCGAACACCCACCGCACCTCAGCGAACTGCCGGCGTACTGGAACAACTACAAGGGCGGGTATCTGCCGGCACATGATCCGTCTGTGACTGGCCTTCCCGGCGAAGAGATCAAGCGGCTTACGGCGAAGTTGACGACCTTCCCAGAAGGCTTCAACGTCCATCCCAAGATCAAGGCGCTGTTGAAGCAACGGGACGAGATGGGTTCGGGCGCAAAGCCATTCGACTACGGCACAGCCGAGCTGGTCGCATACGCATCGCTGCTGGAAAAAGGCACGCCGGTTCGCCTTTCCGGGCAGGACTCCCAGCGCGGCACCTTCAATCAGCGGCACTCATTTTTCACCGACACAGAGACGGAGAAGCGCTGGTCTCCCCTGCAAAATCTTGCGCCGGAGCAAGGCCGTTTCGAGGCCTACAATAGCATGCTGAGCGAAGCCGCGGTCCTGGGCTTTGAGTATGGCTACTCGCGCGACTATCCCGAAACGCTGACCCTGTGGGAGGCGCAGTTCGGCGACTTCGCCAACGGCGCGCAGATCATCATCGATCAGTTCATCGCCGCGGGTGAGGCCAAGTGGGGCCTGTACAGCGGCGTCGTTCTGCTACTGCCGCATGGCTACGAGGGCCAGGGGCCGGAGCATTCGTCGGCACGCATCGAGCGTTATCTGCAGCTTTGCGCAACGGACAACATGATCGTCGCGCAGCCGTCCAACGCCGCGCAGTATTTCCACCTGCTGCGTCGGCAGGCACTGTCGGAATATCGCAAGCCGCTTGTCGTCTTCACGCCGAAGAGCATGCTGCGGCATCCGGATGCGGTCTCGTCGATCGCCGATTTCAGCGCGCCGCACTTCCAGACGGTGCTTGCCGATACAGAGGCGAAGGACCCAAAACGCATCCTGGTCTGCACCGGCAAGATCGGCCACAACCTGCGCGTCGAGCGGGCAAAGCGAGGCGACTACTCGACCGCGATTGTGTTCGTGGAGCAGTTGTTCCCATGGCCCGGAGAAGCTCTCGAAGCCGCGCTGGCGCACTATCCACACGCGGAAGAGATCGTCTGGGTTCAGGAAGAACCGGCGAACATGGGCGCACTGGTCTATGCCATGCCGCTGCTCAAGCGCAACGCAGGCGGCCGTCGCGTGCTCAGCATCAAGCGCTCCGCCGCGGCAAGCCCCGCAACCGGCTCAGCCAAGGCGCACGATCTTGAGGAGAAGGCGCTCATCGAGTACGCACTGGGCAGGAAGTAGCGCTTCTGTGATGTACAAGGCGACGGAGCCGGGCTCATGCCCGGCTCCTCGGCGCTGGCAGCGAACAAGCGCTCGCGTCGTTTATTGCGACAACATCCATTCCGCAGTTTTGTGTGGCAGGGTGCAGACGATGCGTCCCGCTCCGATACACTCGACCCATGAAGGCTGTTGGCTACAAGGTTCCGCTCCCGATCGACGACCCGGAAGCTCTGCTCGACATTGAACTTCCCACGCCCGTGGCGCGTGACCGCGATCTGCTGGTGCAGGTCAAGGCGATTTCCGTGAATCCAGTCGACACCAAGCAGCGCAAGAGCGCGAAGCCCGACCCAGGCAAGGACTACAAGGTGCTTGGCTGGGACTGCGCGGGAGTGGTGGTCGGCGTGGGCAAACTGACATCGCTCTTCAAGAAGGGTGACGAGGTCTTTTACGCCGGCTGCATCGCGCGGCAGGGCGCAAACGCGGAGTACCACACGGTCGACGAGCGCATCGTGGCGTACAAGCCCAAGTCACTCACCTTCGCGCAGGCTGCGGCTCTGCCGTTAACTTCGTTGACTGCGTGGGAGATCCTCTTCGACCGCTTCGGCATGGAACCGCGCCGCATCGGCTACAACGCGCCGCGCAAAGGCTCCATCCTCATCATCGGCGCGGCGGGCGGTGTCGGCTCCATGTTGATCCAGCTCGCCTCACACCTGACGTCGCTCACCGTGGTCGCAACTGCATCACGCGCTGAAACCACGGAGTGGTGCCAGGGCATGGGTGCGCATTACGTCATCGATCATCATCGCGACATTCGCACGCAGATGCAGGAGCTTGGCCTCGGCGAGGTGGAATACATCGCTCTGCTCTCCGCCACCGACACGCACTATCCCGGCATCACAGAACTCCTGGCGCCACAGGGTAAGATCGCCATCATCGATGATCCGCAAAAGCTAGTGGACGCCCGTCCGCTCAAGCGCAAATCCGGCAGCATCTGCTGGGAGTTCATGTTTACGCGCAGCTACTTCGAGACGCCGGATATCCTTCGCCAGCACGATTCCTTGAATGAGGTATCGAAGCTCATCGACCTGGGAACGTTGCGCACCACCGTTACGCAGAGCTATGGAGCCATCAACGCACAGAACCTGAAGATGGCTCATGCGTGGATCGAGAGCGGCCGCTCCATCGGAAAGATCGTGCTGGAAGGCTGGTAGCGCGTAGGGCAGCGGTTCACTTTTGCGCCGTTATGGCTACTGGTTCAGCGGGCTCACTGACCTCCTTCGCATACACCTGGTGTGTCACACGTGGCAGGTCTTCGCCTTTGTGAATGGCCCGAACAGTCTGCAGGAGTTCGGCGTCTGCGGTGGTCATGCGCTCGCGACTGCGGAGGTAGTCCAGCCAGCTCTCCATCACAAAACTCTCTTCCAGGCGCTCGGGGTTGTTGCCGTCGCGAAAGATGCCCCATCGTATCGCTCCGGTGCGCAGGCGCACATCGCGCAGTTTGTGCACGGCGACGACGAACTCGTTATAGCGCTCGACCGGCACGGTGTAATCGACAAGGATACGGACCGGGCCGTCCTCGGGCGCCGGTTCCAGTTGCAGGTGCGGCACGGGCCGCTTCCACTGGTACGGAGACAGGTCCGGCGGCGCGCCGCGCAGCACATGCAGCCGCAGCGTCAGCGGTAAGGCGAGCGTCATCAATCCGGCGGAACTAGCCATCGCAGTGGTCACGGACGTGTGCTCTGCCACGTAGCCCCAAACGATGGAGCCAAGCGCCAGCCCACCCTGAAACACCATCTGGTACATGCCCAGCGAGCGCGCCTGCACCCATCCCGGCGACGTCAGCTGCACGCTCACATTCAGCGTGGACATGGTGCTGGTCCAGGCGAAGCCGCCGGCGATGAGGAAGACGATGTCGAGCGTAACGCTGTGCACAAAGCCAAGTACCAGCAGCGTGGCGATGTACTGCACGCTGGCCGCCGCGAGGATGACATCCGACGAGAATCGCGCACGCACCCGCGCCAACAACACGGCCGCCACCACCGCACCCAATCCCATCGAGCCGTTCAGAATGCCGTAGCCCATCGCGCCGGAGATGGCCTTGTGTTCAAACTCGCGTCTTGCGATCAGCGAAAGCAGTGACCACACCGCCGCAACGCAGAACGTGAACAGGAACGAACGAAGATAGACCGCCTGCAACGCGGGCGCGTGGCGCAGATAGCGCCATCCTGTTTCGACGGAACCCATGATGCGTTCGGCGGGCAGCGCGCTCTTGAACAGCGGCTTGCGCTTCCACACGTACAGTACCCAGATCACCGCGGCGAACGATCCCGCGTTCAGCGCGAAGACCCATCCTGCGCCCGTGCTCGCCTTGACGAACGCTGCAACCATCAAGCCGCCGAGCGCAGGGCCAACCGCTCGCGCAAGGTTGTTGCTTGCGGCGGCGAGGGAGACAGCATTCGGCAGCTCGTCGCGCGGCACCAGCTCCGGCACAATCGCCTGCCACGCAGGATTGTTCATGGCCGAACCGATGTTCATCAGGAATGTCAATGCCAGCAGAGCGACCGGACCGATGATGCCGCCCAGCGCCAGCACCGCCATCAGAGCAACCGCGATCATCTGCCACGTCTGCCAGAAAATCAGCAGGCGGCGCCGCTCAAAGATGTCGGCCGTTGCACCCGCGAAGACACCCAGCAGCAGCACCGGTGCACTGGCCGCGGTCTGCATCAATGCGATCAGCAACGGCGAACCGGTCAGCGCGGTCATCAGCCATGTCGCAGCGGTGTCCTGCATCCACGTGCCGACGCCCGACACCGTCGAAGCGACCCAGCGATCGCGAAACAGCGGAATGCGCAGAGGCGCAAAGCCGCTGGTGCCCCGCGGCGGAAGAGCGACTGCGGGTGTTTCGTCCGTGTTTTCCTGGCCTGCTTCTGGATTCATCTGAGATCGATGCTAGCCGCTCGATGGACGAGCGCGCGACAACCTAAAGCAATGATCCCAGCAGGATGTTCACGACCGCCACGATCAGCGCGCAGAGGAACGCAGCCGTGAAGTTGCGCACGGCAAAGCCACGCAGCAGGCGCGACACGATGTAAATCATGATGGCGTCGCAGACCAGGTACACCAGGCCCGGCACAAGCCACGTCAGCGGAAACACGATCAGCCGCAAGAGAAAGCCAAGCGTCGCATTCAGCAGCCCGATCAGTGCCGCCGCGATCATCGCAGTGCCAAAGCTCTCGATCTCGACCGACGGCAGGATGTAAGCCGCGATCACCAGCGAAACCGCACTTAGAATCCAGACAAGAAGTAGGTGCATGTTCGTTGGATGGAAGCTGCGGCGAC
>CAZZVI010000084.1:0-3861 GCA_964657335.1 uncultured Terriglobus sp. | reverse complement strand
TTGCCGGTGCGCGCGGCTGCAGCATGTTTGTGAAAGGCATAACCGGCGATCAGTGGGAATGCGATCGTCGCTTCGCTGTACACCATCTGCTCATAGGTCAAGTCGACCTTGCCCCAGCTGCTGGCTTCCTTCAGGGTTGAACCGCTCAGCGCGCCGTCGCGAGCATCGGCCACCGTGATCTGGATGGCGTACTTGTGCATCGACGCTTCGACGCCGAGGATGTCGGCGGCAACCACGATGTCCTGCGCGAAGTTCTTCGGGACACCGCCGCCGATCATCAGCAGGCCGGTGGTCGGGTTCTCGATCTTGAGCTGCGTCAATTCGTAGAAGTCCTTGCCCGAGTCGATGGAGCAGACAGCCTTGCCACGGCGCGCGTGCTGATGCGCCACGATGCCGAAGCCGAAGGAGCAGTCAGAAAAGGCAGGGCAGAAGATCGGCACATCGAGCTCATACGCCGCCAGCACAATCGAGTCAGCGTTGCCGTTTTGCGGCGTGCGGCCGTTGTCCTTCAGGTACTTGCCCATCTGCTGGATGTACTCACGCGAGGAGTACGCGCCGGGCTTCATGCTGCTGATGATCTTCTCGGTGGTCTCGTCGCAGATGCGCAGCTCTTCTTCGTCAATGAAGGTGTCGTAGATGCGGTCGATCATCATCTCGCGCAGTTCCGCGTCGCCGTTGCCGTACTTGTACTCGTCGCCGGCAATGTAGTGCTTGAAGCCGAGCGCTTCAAAGAAATCCTGATCGACGATGTTCGCGCCGGTCGAGACGATCGCATCGACCATGTTGTTCCGGATCAAGTCGACGATGACCTTCTGCAGGCCGGCCGAGATCAGCGAGCCGGCAAGGCAAAGGATGACGCCGCACTCGGTGTCGCGCAGCATCATGTCGTAGATCGAAGCGGCGCGTGCCAGGTCGCGGGAGGAGTAAGCCATGGATGCCATGGCATCTACCAGTGCGACAACGTTGTGCTGCTTGATGTCGATGTGCTGGACCGGGTTCTGAAGGAGTTCCTGTTTCGTTGACATAACGTCTCTCAGTTTATCGCGTTCAGCGGCTGATTCCTTCCGAATTGCTGCAGTTCTGCGTTACGCGCACGTGAAAGTTCCGGTGCATTCCCAATGTGTCTCGCGCGCCGAGAGGTGTAGCACGAGCGAAAGATCGTGGCAGTGAAGCTATGCGTTCGCTCCATCACGCGAGTCTTCGCAACTGCGCCGCCATTTATGCTGAAGAACGACAGGAACCCGCGTGAGCGTACCGCGGCGGAAGCAGGCAGATGTGGGCATGAGGATTGGCTACGGTTTCGACTCGCACGCGTTCAAGCCGGGCGTTCCGCTGGTGATTGGTGGCATGAAGATCGAGCATAGCGAAGGCCTTGCCGGCCACAGCGATGGCGATCTGCTGCTGCACGCCATCACCGATGCGCTGCTCGGCGCGGTCAGCGCGGGCGACATCGGCACCTTCTTCCCGCCAAGCGACATGCGATGGAAGGATGCAGACTCCACGATTTTTCTGGAGACGGCGCTCGAAGAGATTGCCACGGCCGGCTATCGCATCGTCAACATGGATTGCGTTTTGATCCTGATGCGTCCGAAGATCGTGCCGATTGCCGGCGACATGCGCGCACGTGTGGCCGAGCTGCTGCACATTCCCGAGCGTGACGTCAGCATCAAGGCAAAGACTCCGGAGGGCCTGAACCACGACGGCACGGCAGTGGCGCACGTGACGGTTCTGCTGGAGTCGCTGCCGGTTCCCGGCGAGCCGCTCACGATGGTCGCCGAGGTCGAGGATCCCGCCGAAGTCGACGTGCTGGTACGAACGCTGGTGGACGGCGAGGAGCCCTACAGTACACGCCGGCTGGGCCGCAAGCCGGCCTATGACACGGACGATCTGACGTAAGCAGAAATTTTCCGCGCTCAACGGGCGATGCTTGCGATACATTGGCTTCCAGCACACGGAGGCCGCCCCCGGCATGCAGACCCAGCCCGATCCAGCGCAGATTCAGCACATCATGCTCGCCATGATGCCGGTCATCGGCATCTTTATCGTTGTCGCATGGGCCATCGTCATCGTCCCCTTCTGGCAAATCTTCAAGAAGGCAGGCATGGGTGCGCCGCTTTCATTGCTGATGATCCTGCCTGTGGTGAACATCGTCATGCTGTACGTGCTGGCGTTCTCGCGCTGGAAGGTGGTGCCTGCGCCGGAGTTTGTGGCAGGCTATCCACCCGCATATCCGCCGCCGGGCTATGTGCCGGCGACTCCGGTGTACCCGCCCGCCCAGGCAGCCCCGCCCGCGTACGTTCCGCCGCCTGACCCGCCAACGACCATCTAATCGCGAAGCGATACGCTAGACGAGCAACACCGCTACACCATAGTGCGCGAGTACATCGTCATGCGTGACCAGCGTGAGATCTTCTACCTTCGCCTGCGCCAGGAGAAGGCGATCGAATGGGTCCCGATGCGGCTGCGGGAGAGCAGAGATCGCTGTCGCGTGGACTGGCGTGACCGGCAGACTTGCAAAGCCAAATTCATCGGCAAGCCGCAGGAGTGAGCGGCGCTCGTCGAGCTTTCCGCTCATAATTCTGATCGTAAGCTCCCATATGCTTGCCGCGCTGACGAAGACGGACTCATGTTTCCGAATCATCTCGACAGCAGACGCCGGCAAAGGGGAGTTCTCCTTGGAGTACCAGAGAAAGACGTGGCTATCGAGCAGCAGGCGTCTCAATCGATCATCCCGAAGGCGCGCTGTATGTCTTCGGGCCATGGCTTATCTAACTCTGCCAACAAGTCATCCCAGTGACCGTCTACAGATCCTGGAGCCTTCCGGTAACACCTTGGCTCTGGGTCAGGGACCGGCGCAACCTGTGGTTGAATGACCGGAACCAGCTTGAGCAGCGGTTTCCCGGCTTTTGCGATAATGACCTCTTCGCCATTCACTGCTTTCTCAACCAGCGCAGAGAAGCCGGTCTTAGCCTCGTAAATGTTGTAAGCAGCCATATACGTACTGTAAGCGAGTTGGTCAACTTGGTCAACTTGCGCTGAACTGCTAGCATCGAAAGTGGATGAGTACCGAAACAAGCACACAGAACAGCAAGGCAGATGCGCCTGTACGCGTCCGCATCGCACCCTCGCCGACCGGCGATCCGCACGTTGGAACGGCCTACATCGGCCTGCTGAACTACGTTTTTGCGAAGCAGCGGGGAGGCAAGTTCGTCCTGCGCATCGAGGACACGGACCGGACGCGCTTCGTCGCCAGTAGCGAGCAGATGATCTTCGACGCACTGCGCTGGGTGGGTCTCGAGTGGAATGAAGGTCCGGATGTGGGCGGGCCACATGGACCATACCGACAGAGCGAACGTACCGACATTTACCGCGAATACTGTGACAAGCTGATCGCCAACGGCACGGCCTATCGCGCGTTTGAGACGCCCGAGGAACTCGATGCCGAACGCAAGGCCCAGACCGCCGCGAAGCAACCGCCGAAATACAGCGGTCCCAGCCGCAACTACACACCCGAACAGGTCGAAGCGGCAATGGCTGAGGGTAAGCTCTACACCATCCGGCTGCGCGTGCCAGACGGCGACAAAGGCCCGGGCATCGCATCGACTACGTTCAAGGATGAGCTGCGCGGCGACATCACGTTTGACCACAACAACGTGGATGACCAGGTGCTGATGAAGTCTGACGGCTTCCCCACCTATCACCTGGCGAACGTCGTGGACGACCACCTGATGGGCATCACTGACGTCATCCGCGCCGAGGAATGGATCAGCTCCACGCCCAAGCACGTCTTGCTGTACCGCGCTTTCGGATGGGACCTGCCGCGTTTCTGGCACATGCCGCTGCTGCGTAACACCGACAAGA
>CAZZVI010000083.1:4174-12844 GCA_964657335.1 uncultured Terriglobus sp. | reverse complement strand
GATCTCGAAGTCTTCGAAACCACCTTCCGCATCCACACGCGCGAACAGATCGGCCATTGACCTGAAGGGCGGATTCTCTGAGAGCGTGATCGCACCTGTCGCTTCGTCACGCTCGATATAGACCTGGTCGGTTTTGAAGCGGAACTCAGCAGGAATACGTACTGCCTGACTTCGCCCATTGCGGAATACCTTCGCGATTGCGGTTTGATTCATGCTCCACCTTCATTGGTATCTATCATGGGATGCATCAAGTGCTAAAGTCAAGCCAGCAGAACTCTTATCGCGGAGCATTCCATCCCTTCGCACGACCCACAGCTTCCTGCCATCGTGCGTACAGGGCCCTATAGTCGGCCTGCGGCTTGAAGATAGTACCGCCTGCCTGTTCCCGCTTGATGTCGTCGGTGTTTGCCCAGAAGCCGACGGCAAGACCGGCCAGAAACGCCGCACCCATTGCCGTAGTTTCAAGGCATGCGGGACGATGCACCGGCACGCCGAGCAGGTCGGCCTGCATCTGCATGAGCGTGTCGTTGGCGGTGGCGCCGCCATCGACGCGCAGTTCTCGCAGCGGAGCGGGAGTATCGGCGTTCATCGCGCGCATAAGGTCGGTGGTCTGCAGGGCGATGCTCTCAAGCGCGGCGCGGGCGATATGCGCCTTCGTGGTGCCGCGACCGATGCCGATGAGGGTGCCCGAAGCGTATGGATCCCAATGCGGTGCGCCGAGGCCGGTGAACGCGGGGACGAAGAAGATGCCGCCGCTGTCCGGTACGGACTGCGCGAGCGCTTCCACGTCGCTGCTCTTCGTGATGATGCCGAGCCCATCGCGCAGCCACTGCACGACCGCGCCCCCGATAAATACCGAACCTTCGAGCGCGTATGCGGGCTTGCGCTCGACCGAGCAGGCCAGCGTGGTGAGCAGGCGCTGCTCGCTCTGGCGGAACTCGCCGCCGATGTGCTGCAGCAGAAAGCAGCCGGTGCCGTAGGTGTTCTTCGCGTCGCCGGGCTCGGTACACATCTGGCCGAACAATGCCGATTGCTGATCGCCCGCAATGCCCGCGATCTCGACGCCTTCGAGGCCGAGCGTGGTGCTGACCGGGCCAAGCTTTTCGCTCGACCACACGACCTCGGGCATCATCGACCTCGGTACGCGCAACAGGCGCAGCATCTCGTCGTCCCAGCGGTCTTCGACGATGTTGTAGAGCAGCGTGCGCGATGCGTTGGTGCGGTCGGTAACGTGGCGCTTGCCGCTCGTCAGGTTCCACAGCAGCCAGCTGTCGACGGTGCCGAAAGCAAGCTCGCCGCGCTCGGCGCGTTCGCGCGCACCAGGCACGTTGTCGAGAATCCACGCGACCTTCGTTCCGGAAAAATACGGATCAAGCCGCAGCCCAGTGCGGCGGCGAACTTCGTCTTCAGCACCGCTGGCGGTCAGGTCAGCGCACATCGAAGCCGTCCGGCGGTCCTGCCACACGATGGCGTTGTAGACCGGCTTGCCCGTGGCGCGATCCCACACGATGGCTGTCTCGCGCTGGTTGGTGATGCCCAGCGCGGCAACGTCGCGCGGACGCACACCGGCGCGGCCAAGCACCTCGACCGCGGCGCTTAACTGACTGGTGAGGATGTCGAAGGGATCGTGCTCGACCCAGCCCGAGATGACGTTGCCGCCTTTGGATCCATCGGGGAAGATCTGCTTGAACTCGTGCTGTCCTGTTCCCACCACCGCACCGGCGCGGTCAAACAGGATCGCGCGCGAACTGGTCGTGCCCTGGTCCAGCGCAAGAATGTAGTCCGCCATCGCTTCACCTCAGCGGACAAGCATCCGCGCCAAGCCACGGTAGCACGGGTACGCTAAGCAGCGCTTCCGGACCGTTCGAATGCGTGACACGGCACATCAAGACGGTGAGGTGGATAAGGTGTACTCAGCCTGCCTCCCTCGAGAGGTCTTCTTTGAACGCTTGTTCTCGTACATCATCGCGTCTGCTTTGGTCAGCAATTCCTCCAGGCTGCTCGTTCCGGCCTGCTCCGCTATGGCATATCCGAGACTGAAACTGAGGAGGCATCGACCAGACTTCGCCGCATTTGCGCTTTCTACCCCCGCAGCCAGACGCGCGACAACCTGCTCGATCTCTGATGGTGTAAATCTTCCAGCAACCACAAACTCGTCCCCGCCGATACGTCCGATCACATCGGTCCGTCGCAGCGCTTCTACAAGCAGGGTCGACATCTCTTTTATGAGTTCGGAACCGGCTTCGTGCCCGAGCGTGTCGTTTACCTGCTTGAGGCCGTCCATGTCGAAGAACAGGACCGAGAAGGATTCATCGGACCTTCGGGCCAGGTAAAAAGTCTGCTCCGCGAGCAGATAAAACCCCCGCCGATTATAGAGACCGGTAAGTTCGTCACGGAGCGAGAGGTCTCGCACCGCTGTTTCGAATGCTTTCGTTCTCCAGGCCAGGACCAGCACCATGCACACGGCGCTGATGGAGATCAGTGAAGTAGCAGTGGCGGTGAGAGAATTCTCGCGTTCAGGATGCATCTTTGCCAGAAGCGCTTTCGGTACAGCGATGAGAAAGGGCAGCACCGCCGCCGATGGCACCGCCAGCCGGGCAATGATTCCGCCATTCCCACTGTCCAGCAAGATGCCGAACAGTCCATATTCAGCGCGCCTGGTCCCGACCAGAAACGTCAGCAGCGATAAACAGACGAGCGTCTGGACAGAAAACGGATTGTTCTGAAACAGAAGGAAAAGATGGCCTAGACCGAAGAAGTACCGGGCCACGAATACGAGCATGGAAAAAGACAGAAGGAGCAACGTCGCATCCATGAAGTGAGACAGCACGCTCTTGCGTGCCCGCATACCTGCTACAACGATCCCGATCAGCAGGAAAGCACAGGCGGCCTCTGGCGAGACCTTGCCCGGGTACATGGAGCCGGTGTCTGCGGCGAGCAAGGTTTCGATCCGGAACTGGATCCAGCTGAAGTCTTTCAGCAGGATTAGTGTGGCGAAGCACGCAACAAGAACCCCCAGGGACTTGCCTGCGTTCACAAGCGTTGCCGACCGCCGCGAGGAGCCGAAGCTGACGCCCAGACCGGAAAGGAAGGTCAGAAGCGCGGTGTTGGCCCGCATGAACCTGAAGCTGGCGGGGAGCAGGTGAGCCAATGGATGGATCAGCCACCCGGCAAGAGTCACACCGCCCAGCAACAAGACAATTGCCAGGGAAACTCGTTGCAGGTGTTCCAGTGCGTTGGTTGTGCGAACGTTCGGCACGACAGACAGCGGCGAAATAGCCGGTTGCTTGACGCTGGTCCCTATGATTGTCTGGCTCAATTGTGTGCTGCCGACTTGACTTCGTACTGGGCCGGGTCCCGTTGCACTTGTTACAGAAGGAACATACCATGCACGCCGTCCCGCATGCGCCACCGCGCGGCTATCCTGGTGTCTTTGAAAGCCCAAATAGGAACTCTGCCCGGCTATGTCGGGAGGACGACATCGAGGGTTTCTGTGAGCTGCACCCTATGACTTGCCCGCGCGGTCGGTGTATTCCCAGTCGTACGGCACGCCTGTGTCGCCTAGAACGAACTGCACCAGCTCGGCGAACCCGGCTTCGGAGCGGACATCATTGGAGAGGATTAAGACGCAGCGTTGACTCGACTCAAGGCAGACCATGGTGTTCGCGGTCTGGCCGTCGTGGCCCCCCTTGTAGAAGCCGTGACCCTGCGGACCGCTGAACGTGACGACGCCGAGGCCTGCGTACAGATCCTTGCGCTGCTTCGCTGCCGGCGCGTCGGGTTGGAACATGGGGAACTGGCTGGCGGTCGCGATGCGAAAGACCGGCCGGGTCATCTCCGCGCCTGAGGCCGGCGTCAGGCCGTCGCCGCGAACGAGCGCTGCCGTGAACTTCGAGAAGTCGTTGATGGTGGTGTTCATGGAACCGGCCGCGCGCGGCTTGCTGCGTTTGTCATGCGGCTGCGGCTTGCCCTCGTCGTTCCATCCGTCCGCGACATTCGCGTCCTGCCCGTTGCGAAAGGTGAGGCTCGTGCGCGTCATGCCCAGGCGATCGAAGCTGGCTTTTGTCAGGTCACCGATGTCGAGGCCAAGACCCTGCGACTTGCGTCCGTGTTCCACGGCGAACTGCAGCAGGATGAAGCCTTCTCCCGAGTAGGAGAAATGGGTGCCGGGATCAGAGTGAATGTGCAGCTTGCCGTCCGGCTCGATGAAGTAGAAGTTGCTGAAGCCGGCCGTGTGATTCAGGCACATGCGAGGCGTAATCGCCTTCCATCGCGGGTCGCCTGCGAGGTCTTTGTACGGTCCGTACTTGTCGGGGAAGACTGGATCAGGGCCGTAGGTCGGCAGCGGGTAGTCGAGATCGTCTGCGATGGGCGTGTCGAGCTTGATCTTGCCTTGGTCGACCAGCTGCATCACCGTGTAGGCGAACACGGTCTTGGTGAGCGACGCGCCGTACATGATGGTGTCCGGCGTCAGCGGATCGCCCTTGGCGTTGCGAATACCATATGACTGCACGTAGCTGACTTTGCCGTGATCCACGACGGCGATCGCGAGGCCGTTCGCATGGGTGCGCGTCATGATGCGGCCGACTTCCGCATCGATGGCCTGGCCGCCCGGGATGGCTTGTGCGGCAAGCGAGGCGCAGGAGAGAAGAAGCAGCGGGAGCAACCTGGTTTGCATGTTCATGATCAGCAGTCACCTTAGCATCTGCAGATCACAGCGCAGCCGCCAGGTCCATGCAACAGGCGGGGATCCGAAGCCATGTTCGTTTCGAATCCCCTTCTGCGTGTCAGAAGTGGTTGTCTGCCGTGTTCAGCAGCCAGCCGCCGAAGCGTGTGCCGTTCGGCTGCATCATGGGAGCGGCCATCGTTCCGCCGGACAGGCCAAGCAGGCCGATGCCCCACGGACTTACAACCAGCAGTTGAGACGGTGGCGTCCCGGCGTATCTGGCGGCCGGGCCGAAGTGGTTGTCCGCGGTGTTCAGCAGCCATCCACCGAAGCGAGTGCCGTTCGGCTGCAGCATGGGGCATGAGAAGGTGTTGCCGCTCAGCTTGACGATGCCGATGCCCCAGGGGCTTGAGAGCATCAGCTCTGCCTTGCCGTCGCCATCGTAGTCCGCAGCCGGTCCTATCTTGTTGTGATAGGTGTCCAGCAGCCATCCACCGAAACGCGTGCCATTCGGCTGCAGCATCACGTCGGTGAAGGTGGCGCCGGCCAGCTTCAGGATGCCGATGCCCCATGGACTGGTGACCACGACCTCCGCCCTGCCGTCGCCGTCGAAGTCGGCAGCCCGGCCGATGTGGTTGTTCGAGGTGTCGAGCAGCCACCCGCCGAAGCGCGTTCCGTTTGGCTGGATGGCCACGGTCGTCATGGTCCCGCCATTCAGCTTCAGCAGGCCGACTCCCCACGGGCTGGTCAGCAGCAGCTCGGCCTTGCCGTCGCCATCGAAGTCCGCGGCTGCGACGATGTTGTTGATGAACGTCTCAAGCCGCCAACCTCCAAGGAAGGTTTCGTTCGTCGCGATCATGATCGTCGACAGGCTGCCGCCCTGCAGCTTGAGAATGCCCATGCCGGACAGGCCTGTTACCAGCAGCTCCGCGTGTCCATCGCCGTCAAAGTCCGCGGCGGGGCCGAAGGTGTCGCTGGCCGTGTTCAGAGTCCAGTTGCCCAGCTTTGTGCCGTTTGGAACCATGAACGGAGCCGTGAAGGTGTTGCCGGCAAGCTTCAGAATGCCGATGCCCCACGGGCTGGTGATCACCACCTCTGCCTTGCCGTCGCCGTCGAAGTCCGCGATGGAGCCGATCAGGTTGTCCGCCGTGTTCAGAAGCCAGCCGCCGAAGCGTGTGCCGTTTGGTTGGCAGACCAGGCCCAGCATGGTTGCGCCGGATTGTTCCAGCACACCGATGCCCCATGGGCTGGTGATCACGTGCTCGGCACAGCCGTCTCCGTTCAGATCGCCGCTGTGCTGGGACAATGTGGGCGTCGCACCGAGATAGATGCTGCTGCCGCAACCGGCCGGCTGGTCGGCATACTGCGGGTCATCGTCTTTGCCGGTGTCGTTTGCCTTCGCCCAATCGGTGGACGCCTTCATCGACACCAGTCCATCGAAGTTGGGACATGGCGTGGAGGGCAACGCGGTCCCGGCGGGAACCGCACTGACGAGCGACTCGATCCACGCGAGCGCCCAGGGGTCGAAGTGCGCGGCGCCGTCCGAGCTGGTCTTGGCATCGACGGCCGAAGCGAACACCGTATTGATCGCCGTGCTCTTGCTCAGCGTGGAGCTTTGGAAGGCGCCGGAGTAGCACTGCTCCATGGTCACGACCAGGCTCTGGAATTGCGGCAGGCCGGAGATCATGGTGCCGAACTGGGTCGGCGTGATGACGCTGGAACTATCCACGCACAGGCCCGTGGTCGATCCATGATTGTTGGTGTGGATCAGGAGCAGATCCTTGGGCGACAGCTTGGTCTTGAGCGTGTCGAAGACGGACTGCAGGTTTGCCGTGGTGGCAGAGGAGTGGATCTTCATCTGGTACGGCGTGTTGTCGCCGTTCCAGTTGCCGGGACTCGTCGAGTCGGCTGCCGCGAGGGTGCCGTTGTAGCTCAGCACATACACGTTTGCGGGATCGAACTGGTACACGTTGACGAGGGCGCGCCAGAGGAACTCAAGATCCTCCACGTGGCGCAGATCGCAGATCTGGCTGGCGAAGAGAATGGCAAAGCGCTGCTGGGCGACATGCGCGGACGGCAGCAGAAGCGGGCCGCTGACCAGCGAACCCAGGTGCGCCAGCGACGGGAGCGTGGTCGCAGTCAGTTTCGCGACCGGAGCGTGGAAGAGTTCGAGCTTCGTGGCGCTCCCAAGGTCCGGCGGAAAGAGTGCCTGCTCCTGGTAGAGCAAAGCGGCTGTCGCGGGGTCGTGGAACCCGTACACGCACGGATGTCCCCAGTTGGCCTGAGGCATCAGGTCGGTGAAGACCAGCGCTGCATCCTGCTTCAGGACAAGTTGCGTGTCGACAAGATTGAAGACATAACCGGCCGGCAGCACCTGCGGATGGATCGAGAGGTGCGTGGTGTTGACCTGGGCGGCGGGCAGTTGCGCCAGGGCGGTTCGCTTGAGAAGAGCTGCGGTATCGGGGCTCAGCGCGACCGGCGCGCGGCCCGGCTGGAATGGCGTTGTCGACATAGGATCTCCTTACACATCCAAGAACGTTCAGGTTGGGTTGGTGGAAGCAACTGGAAGCAGGCGCCAGGCCTCGACGCCCGGCGCCTGCCAAAGAACGGACCACGACACTGGCAGGGTGCCGAAGACCGGAGGCCTGTCAGCGTTCACGCTCTTCAGGCTGCCGGTTGTGGGATTCAGGAGCAGATAGCGGCAGGGATGCATCCAGTTCGCGCCCGGCTTTTCATCGATAAAGAGCACACAGCTCGGCTCATGAATCTCTGTCATGACGGAGCCGGTCGCGACCGGGCCCGGTGCATGGAGTGTCGTGTCGAGATAGACGACCGAAGCCGTGCGCTCTTCCGGCGTGAGCTCTTCCTGCACTCGCGCCAAAGCAAGCCGATGAATCTCCGACGGATCGAGAGCAGGTGCCACGGAGGAACCTCTTGAAGAGAAGCAAGCAGTCCAGGCTCATGCCGGGCGGCGGGCAGCCGGTTCAGCCTCAACGACCTTGCTCATGTTGATTGATTTGGGATTCGTACCCGCTCGATCGGCAACGCAAAACAGAGCGTTGTGATCGCGCCAGAAGAATAGAACAGATTTGCTGGCTGTGATCGGAAATCTTGATGCGAGTCAAGAGGTGGTGCGATGAAGTGCAGGCATGGCTATTTAATGACGCCGCGCTCGCTCTTTGCGATGAACTCTGCCAGATAGGCGACGCGCGGGCCGAACTCGCCGGTGGCGACTTTCGCTCGGATTGCCTCGAGTGCCTGCGTGGTGTTCAGCTTGCTCCCCTGCAGCAGGCGATAGGCTGCGCGTAGCTGCTTCAGTTCATCGGGCGTGAAGCCGCGGCGTTCGAGGCCGATCTTGTTCAGGCCGAAGGCGCGGTTTTCGCGGCGCACGCTGGTAAGGCTGTAGGGCATCACGTCCTGCGTGATGGTGGTGCCGCCGCCGATGTAGGCGTGTGTGCCGATGGTGCAGTACTGGTGGACAGGCGCATTCGCGCTGAGCGTCGCGTAGTCTTCCACCGTGACGTGTCCGGCGAGCGTGGCTCCGTTCGGCAGGATGCAGCCGTTGCCGATGTGGCTGTCATGGCCGATGTGGACGTAAGCCATGATGAGGCAGTCGTTGCCGACGGTCGTCTCGCCTCCGCCGCCTGCGGTGCCGCGGCTGATGGTGACATTCTCGCGGAAGGTATTGCCGTTGCCGATGGTGAGCTTTGTCGGCTCACCCTTGTACTTCAGGTCCTGCGGCGAGCAGCCAAGCGAGGTGAACGGGAAGACGCGGTTGTCGTCGCCCATGGTGAGGTGACCGTCGAGCACGACATGGCTCACCAGATCACATCGCTCGCCCAGCACGACGTTTGCACCGACGATGCAAAACGGGCCGATGCTGCAGCTCTCCGGGATGCTCGCTCCCGCGGCAACGATCGCGCTGGGATGGATCGCCACGGCTAGACTGCAGCCTCAGGCAGTGCGTTCGATTCAGAGAGTGGATCGGGCTGGCAGGCTGCGCC
>CAZZVI010000083.1:0-4074 GCA_964657335.1 uncultured Terriglobus sp. | reverse complement strand
TCGCATGCCACCTTGCCGTCGACCGTGGCGGTGCCCTGCATCTTGACGGCGCGGGAGCGCCACTGCAGCACCTTGACCTCAATCTTCAACTGATCGCCGGGCACGACCGGCTTGCGGAACTTCGCTCCGTCGATCCCTGTGAAGACCATCAGCTTGTCCGCGCGATCGGGTATCTCGTTCAGCAGCAGAAGGCCGCCAGCCTGCGCGATCGCCTCGACGATCAGCACGCCGGGCATCAGCGGGAAGTCGGGAAAGTGGCCGGTGAAATGCGGTTCGTTGAAGGAGACGTTCTTCAGGCACAGGATGCGCTGCTTCGGCTCCACTTCCAGCACGCGGTCGATCAGGAGAAAGGGATAGCGGTGCGGCAGGAGCTGCAGGATTTCCTGGATGTCCATCACACGTGCGGTGGGGGTCGTTCCGGCTTCTGTCATGACTTAGAGAAGTATAGTTTGCGCGATGCGGCCCTGGTCCAGCCCGTAAAGGCTTCAGCCGTGGTGGGAAGTTGCCGGCGGTGCGGGGGATGCCGAACAGTCAACCTCCGCGGTTTAAGCCGCGATCGATCTCAACTTCGCTTGCTACCTCGGGCGGCTAAGCCGCGTGCAGGCGCAAAAAAAAAGGACCGGACAGATTGGAATCTGTCCGGCCGAGAGAGAGTCAAGCGCAGCGGGTTAGAAGCTGAGCTTGAGCGCGAACTGCACCAGGCGTGGCGTGTAGTTGGAATCGACAGCCGTGACGGTACCGAATGCCGCGTTGCCAAGCTGCACGTTCCCGCTGTTCTGCGTGAGTTGATAGCTGGGCGTGTTGGAGATGTTGAAGGTTTCTGCACGGAACTGCACGGATGCCCGCTCCAGCACCTTGAAATCCTTGAAGAGCGATAGATCCACGTGACGGTAGTGAGGTCCGAAGACATCATTGCGCTGCGCGGTGCCGATGGTTCCAAGGGGTTGCGGCACGAATGCGGTCGTGTCGAAGTAGTGGGCAAGGGTGCGGCCGCTGCCGATATTCGCAGAGTGGATCTGGTTCGGACGATCTCCACCGCCGTTGTTGATGGGAGTTGCACGATTGCCGTAGCCGCCGGCGCTGGTGCTGTTCAGAATGGAGACCGGCTTGCCGCTCTGCCAGACCGTGATGGTGTTGATCTGCCATCCGCCCAGCGCGAACGACTCAAACGCGTTGCCGAAGTGATGTCCCTCGGCCAGCGCGTAATTGAGCGACAGGGCGAAGCGGTTCTGAATGTCGTTCTCCGCAATGCCGTAGTCGATCTGCCGAATGCGGGTAGGATCCGCGTTGTAGGCACCCTCATTACCTTCCTGCGAGAAGCCGACGACATCGTTTGCGGCGCGGCCCCAGGTGTAGTTGCCGTCGAACGACAGGCCATGGACGAAGCGGCGCTGGAAGGAAACCTGCATTGCGCTGTAGTTGGAGATGCCTTCACTGACCAGCCAGTTCACACCGCCAAGGTTCGGCAGAATGGTGCTGAGAGGACGAGCAGAGGAAGCCGCCGTTGCGCCGGTCGCCGGGTTGATGACCGTAACCGAGTCACCCGGCTTTGGCACGTTGATGTCGTTGATGGTCTGGGGCAGATGCTGGCCGATGTTCCCGACGTAGCCAATCGTCAGCACGTTTGCTCCGAACTGCTGCTGAACCTGCAGATTGAACTGCTGGATGAGAGCCGAACGGAAGTTGGGGCTTTCCGCCGTGAACGACAGGTTGGGACTGTTGATGTTTTGCGCCTGCGGCAGCGGCAAGCCCTGGTCAAACGTTGTGTTTGCACCCGGCACCGTCGCGCAGTCAGGATTGGTTGCGCTCGGGGCGACACCCTGCGACTTCTGGATCGCGTAGCCAACGGTCGAAACGCAGTTCGGCGAGTACACCGAGACGTTGGGAGCATTCTTCAAGTCGGCATTTGAGGTGTAGTTGCCGGGGAAGTAGCTGAGGCCGTAACCGCCACGAACCACCGTCTGCGGATTGACCGAGTATGAGAAACCGACGCGAGGAGCGACGTTGCTGTAGTCGGTCTTGATGCCGGCGTTGCTATTGACACCGCCTACACCAGCCACCTTCAACGCCTGGCCAACGGACGAGGGCGCCAGTGTGATCGCCTGTCCGAAGTCGAAGTTCGAGATGTGGTTGTGCGCTTCGGTGAAGGGCGTAAACAGGTCGTAGCGAACGCCGTAGATGAGCGTCAGGTTTGGCCTTGCCTTCCAGCTGTCCTGGACGAACGCGCTTGGCTCGAAGGTGCGGTAGTCCGGCGTGTTCAGGTTGTAGTTACGGCTGGACGACGAGAAGGCGCCGACCAGCGAACTGGCCAGCTGGTTGTCCTGCTGCTTCTTCAGGTTGCCGGAGACGTTGTCCGACAGCAGACCAAAGCCGTATTGACCGGCAGGAAACGCGCTCTGCAAGTTGCGGTCTTGGCGGCGGATGTAGCTGACCCCAAACTTCAGGTTGTGATTGCCCTTGGTGTAGCTGACAATGCCGGCGTACTGGAAGGTGCTGTCGATGTCCTGCAGCGGAACGTAGGCGCCGTCACCGATGTCGCTGAAGGGGCCAAATGCAATCGGCGTCAGCACGTTCGATGTGGCGTTGAAGTTCATGTTGGGACCGAAGCCGACCTTGGTGTCAGCGTTGGCGCCGTAGTTCAGGGGCAGCGACAGATTGTTGATGCGCGTGTAACCGGCCTTGAGGTCGACCAGCAGATTCTGGTTGAAGATATGGGTGAAATCGAAGGCATACTGCTGTGCTCCGTCAGTCGCCGGGCCGGCAAAGATGTAGCGGCCGCCGGAAATCTGCAGGCCGTTGCTCGTTCCCAGTGCCGGAGGAATGACGCTACTCACCTTGTTGTAGGTGTAGCGGCCGAAGAACAGGTTGTTCTGGTTGAAGTGGTGATCGACACGCGCGTCAAAGATATTGCTGGTCGCCGTGCGGTTCGGGCTGACGACATAGTTGTTCGTCAGCTGACCGACAGCACCGGTGTTCGGCGCCGGGAACAGCTTCAGGTAGTTCAGCGCGATTTGATCGATGGTGTAGCCCTGGGTGCCTGCTCCCTGGGCTACCAGCGCCGCGGGCGATCCGCCACTGAGGCTGTTGATGTTGTTGTACTCGTCGATTGTCGGAACGGTGCTCTGGTAGGTGACGCCGTTTACCTGGCGCAGACCTTCGTAATCGCCGAAGAAGAAGGTGCGGTCCTTGAAGATGGGCCCGCCGAGGCTGGCGCCGAACTGGTTCTGGCGAAGTTCCGGCTTGCGTCCGGTCGTCTGCAGTACCTGCCGGGCATCGAAGATGTCGTTGCGGAAGTACTCGTAGGCGCTGCCGTGAAAGCTGTTGCCGCCGGACTTGGTGACGATGTTGATGACGCCGCCCGCGGTACGCCCGGCTTCCGGAGCGTAGCTGTTGGTCTGGACGCTGATCTCCTGCATGCCTTCAACGTTCGGACGAACGCCGCTGGTGCCGATGACGCGCTCGTTGTTGTCGAAGCCGTCGATGGTGAAGTTGTTCAGGGTGTCATCCTGGCCGTTGACCGAGATGCTGGAGCTCTGGCGGCGATCGTCGGGGCGCGCGCCGGAGGTCAGGCCGTTGCCGGGACCCTCGTTTGCTCCGGGAACGAGCTGCACCAGCTGTACGTAGTTGCGTCCGTTCAGCGGCAGGTCCTGGACGGCCTGCGCCGTCACGGTCGAGCTGACGGTGGCGCTTTCCGCCTGCAGCAGCGGCGTCTGCGCCTCAACGTTGATGGTCTCGCTGGATGCGCCCAGTTGCAGGTGGGCGTCGTTGCGGGCGCGGTCGCCTGCCTCGATCCCCAGATCGGGCGTGTTCGAGACCTTGAAGCCGCCGGCGGTCACGGTAATGCTGTAGTGGCCCGGCTGCAGCAGCGTGAAGGTGTACTCGCCAGAGGCGCTCGTGGTGCCGCTGCGGGTTTCGCCGGTCGCAAGATTCTTGACCGTGACCTGCGCATTTGGGACGACGGCGCCGGTCGCGTCCGTGACCGTGCCGAGAATGTCGGCGGTGGTGAGCTGGGCGTGCGCCAGACCGGCGCCTCCCAGGATGAGAGTCGCGAGGAAAGCGCCTCGGGCCCCCCTG
>CAZZVI010000082.1:2824-12996 GCA_964657335.1 uncultured Terriglobus sp. | reverse complement strand
TACCGCCGTGTCGTTAGAGGTGCTCGAACGCATGGGACTATTTGACTATTCCATACCCGTCATCCTCAAAGATTTAAGACAGTTGCCAGAAGAGATACAAGCTCATCTTGCCGAAGGTGAGTTTCTCCCGCTACGGAACTTCTACCAAAGCAGAGCAGCAGCGAATTGGAAGGTAGGCACGGATCGGCCTATTCAAACTTTAGGGTCTCTCCTCATGAAGGTCGCGAGAGCTCCTGATTGGAACCTTCTCCTCGGCGTTGCTTTACTTGCCATAGGGACGACAGAGAGCCCAGGTCAAGCTCTTTACCAACCAGATATTCCGGCCATGAAGCTGCGCGGAGTTGGAGTAGATAGCCTGGGCTACTGACAGCTGCCATGTTGGATCCCTGGGTTAAGTAGCGACTTGCCTCACGCATTCCTTGCGCTCATCAGCTGCTTCTTCAGCCTCTGCCTGCTCGGCAGCCTCTTGCTCGCAACCGCGGCAGCCATCCTTAGCCAGTCGCAACCGTAAGAACCTTCGTAAGCGTGGAAGCATGGGCGTTGGGCCTATCGAAAGGCGACGATCAGGATGATCAATTTCATTCCTGTAGCCCGAACTAGCGAAGCGATCCTGCATTTTACGGCGGCTCTGTTAGCTTCCCCGCGCGCAAGAAGGTTGCGGAGGAGCTTCTGGTTTCGCACACCCACAGGCCCCGTGGGCTGTGTTGGGTTACAGCAGCGATCTAGCTCACCTTTGTAAAAAGAAGCAGCCTGACTTCCTCTCTGCCGTTGGGGCAAGGCGTCAAGAGTTTCTGGCACGCTCTCCCTTTGCATGATCAGTAGCATCCGCAGAGAATAGCCGCGCTGTTTGCTGCACTTTGGGCATTTCTGAGCCAGAGAACCCGACACGAAGGCTGCGTGGCGAGAAGCGAGGGTTCGGACTCCCGATAAAGCCTTTCTCCCGATAGAACTTTGCGGAGCAGAAATCGAGAAAACCCGCTGATTGCAGGGTTTTCAGGGCATTTCAGAGCCAGAGAATTAGTAACGAAGACTGCGTGGCGGAGAGTGGGGGATTCGAACCCCCGATAGAGCTTTTGACCCTATAACGGTTTAGCAAACCGCCGCCTTCAGCCACTCGGCCAACTCTCCGCGGCGCTCCGGCTTTGCGCGCGATGGCGCACAGCGGCAGAGCAGGCTTGATTATAGCGTGACGCCTGATCGCCGCCAGCCGCACCCCTCTGGCGAATCGCCGCTGCTGCAGGATCATCATGGCACCACGCTCTGCGGGAACAGTAGGCGGCGCTCTGCTACAGTCACTCACACACCTCATGCAGGTCGCCACTTCAGCCGCGCCAGGAGAACGCCGCGTGCGCAAACTGCGCCTGCTGCCGCTGCTGGCGGCAACCTACTTCATGGTGTCCGGCGGACCGTATGGGCTCGAGGACATCATCGGCGCGGCGGGCTATGGCATCGCTCTGCTCATCCTGTTTCTGCTGCCGTTTGTGTGGAGTCTGCCGACCGCGCTGATGATCGGCGAACTCGCGGCCAGCGTGCCGGAAGAAGGCGGCTTCTATGCATGGGTCCGGCGTGCGATGGGGCCGTTCTGGGGCTTTCAGGAGGCGTGGCTCTCGCTGGCTGCTTCGATCTTCGACATGGCGATTTACCCGACTATCGCGGTGGACTACCTCGGGCACATCAATCCTGCGTACACAGCGGGACATCGCGGCCTGTTGATCGAAGTAGCAATCGTCGTCGCTGCCTCGTTATGGAACCTGCGCGGAGCGGCGGCTGTCGGCGAGGGTTCCGTGGGCCTGTGGCTGCTGGCACTCAGTCCGTTTGCCGTGCTGGTGGTGCTTGCTGTCATTAAAGGCATGCACACGCCCCATGCGAACCTGCGCGCCCCTGGACATCTCCAGCTTTCCGCAGCGCTGCTGGTGGCGATGTGGAACTACATGGGCTGGGACAACGCCTCAACCATTGCAAGCGAAGTCGAGAACCCGCAACGTGTCTATCCCAGGGTGATGCTGCTCGCCGCGTTGATGACCATGCTGACCTACCTTGTGCCCACAGCAGCGGTGGCATGGGCGGGCATCGATGCGGGTCGCTTCTCGACGGGCGCATGGGTCGATGCGGGCAGATTGCTTGGCGGTGCCGGGCTGGCGCTGGCGGTCATGTTGACCGGCTCCATGGATTCCTCGGGCACCTTCAACGCGCTGACGCTGTCGTACACGCGGCTGCCATTTGCCATGGCATGCGACGGCCTGCTGCCTGCGGCCTTCGCGAAGCGCAATGCGCGCAACGTGCCGTGGGTCGCCCTGCTGGCGTGCGCGACCTGCTGGGCGCTGGCGCTGGGACTGAGCTTTGAGCGGCTCATCAGCATCGACGTGCTGCTGTGGGGCATGTCGCTCATCCTGGAGTTTGCCGCGCTCGTCATCCTGCGCAAACGCGAGCCGGACCTGGCGCGGCCTTTCCGCGTACCGGGGCCGCCGTGGGTTGCCGTTGCGCTTGGCTCGGGACCCGTGGCGCTGACGATCTTCGCCTTGTTCGCAGCGCGGGATGAGCATGTGGGCCGCATCCCGGCTTCGCTCTTTGCGCTGGGCGTGGCGGCGCTTGGGCCGCTGCTGTATGCCGTTGCTGCCAGAACGATGCGCTCGCGCGTACATGCACGTTGATCCGCCGGTGATGCAGGGAAGCTACGCCGTCGATCGCGAGACTTCCGTCAGCAGCTTTTCCGCGGCGAGAATATCGCCGTGGAAGGCCGGGTTCTGCAGGCTGTGGCGGTAGAACAGAACGGCGGCAACCGCAAGCGGCAGCATCACCGCAGGCGCGAGCATCGGGTGACGCAGGTACAGAGCTCCGCTCACCAGGATCAGGCCCAGCAGCACCATGCCGCCGATCACTGCCAGCATCTGCCAGCCTCCACCCCGCTGCACACCCCGCTGTCGCATGGATGCCGCGGTCTCTACCGTGCGGGTCGGCGAACGCAATGACCGCAGATTGCACGCCGCAAAGCAGACCGCCACGTAGCACGTCGCCCAGCACACGGTGAACAGGATGGGAGCCCATTGAAACCTGCGGCTGATGGCATGCACAAGCACCGCTGCGGCTGCGAGTTGCGCCGCATAAAGAAGAGCTGCAAACAGGTTCTTGCCCTCGAGCACCGTGCGCAGCGGCAGCGGGATCAAGAGCCACAACTGCGCTCCTGCCCCATCGGCTCCGAAGGAGTTCCCGCAGCGCAGCGTCAAACCGATGTACGCCGCCGCCATTGGCAACACCCAGCTGCCCTGCCTGGTTGCCGCCATGCGCACGCCGATCAGCAGCACCAGCAGCAGCGGAGCGATTACCTGGTACATGGCAGCGCCGCTATGCCGCAGGCGTGCCCACTCCATCTGCGCGATCAGCAGCGCGGGTCGCTCGATCGAGTTGCCGCGCTCCGCCTTGATGCGGCGCGCCGTCAGACGCGTAGGCGCAGACGCGGCAGCGAACTCCTGCACGTTCTCTCCTCTGAAGGCACGTCTCAGACCGACGGTAAGCGCCGCCGCCGGAGCCACGGCCCACAGCAGCAGACCCAGCGCACGGACCGGGGCGTCACTGCCGCGCAGCAGCGTGTGAACGGCGAGGTAAGGCGGTGCCCAGTGGAGCACGAAGTAGACCTGTGGCGGTATAGGCAGGCGATGAAGCACGGCCAGAACCTGCTTGCTCATCGTCTGCAGCAATCGCGGCAGCAGACCGACCAGAGAGCAGACGATCAGCACAAGCTCGCGCGTACGGCGCTTCGCCAGCAACCGGCCGAGCCACAGATAAAGCACACGCGACAGAAACAGGTTGATGGCAAAGAACAGGAACGCGACCAGCGCCGGGACCGCCAGGCCTGCACCTGCCACAGCCAGCCCGATGAAGATGCCAAGGCAGGCCCATGCACCGATGATGGTCAATCCCTCGAGCGCACCCGCCGATAGCCAAAGCACGATGTAGGTGCGCAGCCGCAACGGGAAGCGATGCAGCTCGACCTCGACCCCGTTTGGCACGGTGCCGCGCACCAGTGAGAAGCTCTGCCAACCCATCAGCACGATCGTGAACAAGGTAAGCAGCAATGCCGGACGGTGAAGATAGCCCCAGTACGAGACCGCACCGCAGCTGCCTCCCACGCCGATCGCGAACGCGAACACAAAGAACCGGCCCACCACGTACAGCACGAAAGAGATCTTCGCGTCGTTGTGCCGCATGTTTCGCTTGAAGATGCGCCAGCGCATCTCAAGCAGCGCGGCGATCTGGTCACGTTCGCGCGGAACGGCGACATCTGCCGGGACCGCCGTTACGCCAGCCATGACAGCTCCTTCGTCTCGGCGCGTCCGCCGCCGACGATGCGCAGAAAGATCTGCTCCAGCGTCAGCCGCTCGCCGGCAAACCGCTCGTCGCTGTCATGAGCGACACCCGCGCGCAGCTCTTCGAGCGAGCCCTGCGCGACCAGCGAGCCCTTATCGATGATGGCGACGTG
Source organism: uncultured Terriglobus sp. (assembly GCA_964657335.1). GTDB lineage: Bacteria > Acidobacteriota > Terriglobia > Terriglobales > Acidobacteriaceae > Terriglobus. The sequence continues at coordinate 8,519 of CAZZVI010000082.1, read as the reverse complement.
CGAGCACAGCGCCTCAACAATCTCCAGCACGTGCGTGGTCAGGAAGATAGTGACGCCGCGCTCCGTCATGCGCAGCAGCATGGCCTTCAGCGTGCCGGCGGCGATGGCATCCACGCCCTCGAACGGCTCATCCAGGAACAGGATGCGCGGCGTGTGGATGACCGCCGCGGCCAGCGCCAGCTTTCGCTGCATGCCGTGCGAGTAGTCCGTCACCAGCTTCTTCGGGTCGTTCTGCAGGTCCATCAGGCCGAGCAGTTCGTCGGCACGTTCCTCTGCCATGGCACGCGGCAGACCGTACATCCGCGCTACAAAACGCAGGTATTCAAAACCCGTGAGCCTGCCCATCAGGGCCATGCCTTCCGGCACCACACCGATGACCTGCTTTGCCTGCAGCGAATGCGTCGCCATGTTCAGACCGGCGATTTCCACGGAACCGGATGTCGGCGCAAGCAGCCCGGTCAGCATCTTGATCGTGGTGGACTTGCCCGCGCCGTTCGGCCCCAGGAAGCCGAAAAATCGCCCCGGCTCAACGGACAGGTTCACGTCGTGGACGGCATCCACGTCTCCGAAGCGGCGGGTCAGGCCGCGCGTCAACACAGCAGGCAGGGGCATGCCGGAATCATACTGAACACTCTCCGTGGAGTTTCACGGAAATTGTGGTGACAACCTCAAGGTGAGATATCGCCCGTGGTATCAAAAGCCCTTACAATGAAGGCTCTCCCAACGGGTTGGGATTTCGCGCACTGCCACGATTCGAAGCGGCGGCGCACACCATGACCCACATGGTCTGCTGTCATGACGAGTTGCTGCACGCGTTATGCCGGTCCCGTTTGCTCTCTGCCTGAAGTGTCGGCGACGAATACGCCCGTTGGCGATAGCGGCAATAGGTCTGCTTGCGGCCGGCCTTCCCATTGCGGCACAAACCGGCACGCTGACGGCAGACACAGCCGTGACCAGCGCGCATCCCGCGACGAACTACGGCACGCTCAGCAACCTGTATGTCAGCAGCACGGGTACAACGCTGCTGCGCTTCGACCTGGGCACGCTGCCCGCGGCCGCCAACGCCGCGGACGTGACCAGGGCGACGCTTCGGCTGTTCGTCAATCGGGTCAATACGCCCGGCGTGATCACCGTCTCACCCGTGGGAGCAGCGTGGAACGAGAACGCCGTCACCGCGCAGACACTGCCCGTCACCGGCAACGCAGTCGAGGTCTTTCCGGTCACGGATGAAGGCCAGTACGTCACGGTCGATGTCACCTCGCTGGTGCAGGCCTGGCTCACGACACCCGCGAACAACTTCGGCCTGGCGCTGACCGCGTCCACGGCAGACGCGGTCTTCGACAGCAAGGAGAACGACACCACCGCCCACCCGGCACAGCTCGACGTTGCGCTGAGCAGCGGGGCTGCCGGTCCCATTGGGCCGGTCGGCCCGCAGGGGCCGAAAGGTGACACCGGCGCTACGGGAGCGCAGGGCCTCGCGGGACCTCAGGGACAGCAAGGCAACACGGGACCGCAGGGTCCGCAAGGCCCAAAGGGTGACAAGGGAGATCCCGGCACCGGGTCGGGTCTGCAGTTCGAAGGCACGTACAGCAGCGGCACGAGCTACGCCAAAAACAACGTCGTCAGCTACGCCAACGCAGCGTGGGTGTCGCTGCAGGACAGCAACTACAACAACACACCCTCAAGCACGGGCAGCACTTGGAGCGTCCTTGTTCCCGCTGCATCTGCGGGAAGCGGTACGGGCACGTCCGGCAGCGGCCTGCTGTACGCCAATGCGTACAGTTCCGCAGCGGCTTACAGCGTCAACCAGGTGGTCACCTTTCAGAACGCGGTATGGGTGTCGTTGCAGAACAGCAACATCAACCACGCGCCGCAAACGATCTCTACGTATTGGGCGCTGGTGGTGCCGGCTCCCGTGCTGTACCAGGGCGCCTACGCGTCGACGACCAACTACTCGGCAAATGCCGTGGTGTCGTGGCAGAGCGCCGCGTGGGTCTCGCTCCACGACGGCAACAGCGGCCACGCGCCCGACAGCTCACCCGCCGACTGGGCCCTGCTGGTGCCTGCGTCGAACAACCCGGCGACCATCATGACAGTCATCAATGGCCTGCTGTTCGACGGGGCGTACGCCTCCACGGCGAACTACGCGACGAACCACGTCGTCAGCTGGGCCAACGCAGCCTGGGTATCTTTGCGCGACAACAACAGCGGCATCACACCTGATTCAGGAACGCCAGGGTACTGGAGCGTCCTCGTTCCCGCGGCGGTCGGCGTTACCGGCCCGCAGGGTCCCAAAGGCGATACCGGAGCTACCGGACCACAGGGTGAGCGCGGCTACACCGGCGCAACCGGACCGCAGGGCGATCGAGGCGCAACCGGCGCGACAGGGCCGCCGGGATTCACCTACCAGGGCCCCTATGCCTCCACGGCAAACTACTCATCGGGCGACGTGGTGCTTTGGCAGGGAGGCTCATGGTCTTCTCTGCACGACGCCAATTACGGCAACACGCCCGACGCGTCACCGCTCGACTGGGGCCCGCTCACCACGCGCGGCCTGACCGGCGACACCGGCGCAATCGGCCCGCAGGGTCCCGTTGGACCGCAGGGGCCTGCCGGGCAGGTAGGATCTGCAGGTCCGCAGGGTCCAACCGGGCCACAGGGATCGCCAGGGCCGCAGGGTGCCGCCGGGCGGGACGGAGCGCAGGGCGTGCAGGGTGACACCGGTCCGGCGGGGCCGCAGGGGATCCCCGGGCCGGTCGGCCTGACGTGGCAGGGCGCCTATGACTCGTCCACGAACTACGCCACGAATGATGCAGTCACATGGCAGAACCAGAGCTGGCTGTCGCTGCATAGCACGAACCACGGCAACACGCCGGACGCATCAGCCGCGGACTGGACGCTGCTGGCCGCTCAGGGCGGCATCGGTCCACAGGGACTGCAAGGTCCGCAGGGCGTTCAGGGCTTGAAAGGAGACACCGGCGCGCCCGGTCCCAAAGGCGACACCGGAGACACCGGCGCAACTGGGCCTGCAGGCTCTCCAGGCTTGCTGTATCAGGGCGTCTACTCCAGCACGACGAACTACGCGCTGCACGATGCTGCCAGCTACGGCGGAGGCACCTGGATCTCGCTGCAGGCCGCGAACTACGGCAACACTCCGGATGCCTCACCGGCATGGTGGCAGCAGATTGCCGCTCCCGGTGCGTCGGGTCCAGCCGGGCCGCAGGGCGCCCAGGGCGTGAGCGGACCGCAGGGGCCGGCGGGTACGCAGGGTGCAATCGGTCCAGCCGGGCCGCAGGGGCCACCCGTCAGCTTTCGCGGCGCATGGCTCGGAACGACCACCTATGCCATCGGCGACGCCGTCTTCTACAACGGCTCGGCGTACATCGCGACCGCGGCCGTGAACGGCAATCCGCCGGGCATCTCGCCTGCATGGTCGTTGCTCGCGCAGCAGGGTTCGACCGGAGCGCCAGGCCCACAGGGACTCACAGGCCAGACGGGACCCGCGGGAGCGGCAGGGCAGACGGGACCGCAGGGAGCGACCGGGCCGGCCGGTCTGACCTGGCGCGGCACCTACAGTCCGCAGGCCGGGTACAGCATCGGCGATGCGGTCGCTTACGGCGGCGCAAGCTACGTCTCCTTGGCAGACACCAACAGCGGCAACACGCCTGGCGCCGCCACGCAGTGGTCGCTGCTGGCCGCAGCAGGAGCCGCGGGCGCCAACGGTGCAAACGGCGCTCCCGGAGCGCGAGGCAACGATGGCGCTGCCGCCACGGTGAACATCGGCTCGGTCACCACCGGAGCGCCCGGCAGCGCGGCGTCCGTGCAGAACGTCGGCACGGCAACGGCTGCCACGTTCAACTTCACCTTGCCGCAGGGCGCCACCGGAGCAGCCGGTGTGCCGGGCCTGACCTTCCAGGGCACATGGGTCTCCGGCAACGGCTACGCGAAGAACGATGCCGTCTACCGGAGCGGTTCGTCCTACGTCTCGCAGATCGACACCAACCTCTCTGACCCGGTGGTTTCGGTAGCCAACAACACCGGAGAATGGAAGCTGCTCGTCGCGCAGGGCGATCCCGGTCCAGCATCGGTTGCGATCGGCACCGTCACCACGGGCAGTACTGCCGAAGTCACCAACAGTGGAACGCAGAACGCCGCCGTGCTCAACTTCACCCTGCCGCGCGGACCGGCCGGCCTCACCGGGCCCGCCGGGCTCACGTATCAGGGCACGTGGAACGCATCGTTCCCGTACAGCACAAACGATGCGGTCACCTACGCGAACGCGTCCTACATCGCGCGAACGTCCAGCACGGGCGTACCGCCAACCGGCGTCGCCGGCAGCGTGGCCGCGTGGGCTCTGCTTGCGGCGCAGGGCGGTACCGGACCAGCCGGTGCCACCGGCCAGACCGGGCCGACGGGAGCGACACCCACCATCACCGTCAACAGCACCACCACGGGTGCGCCCGGCACGAGCGCCTCGGTGACCAACTCGGGAACGCCAACCGCCGTTCTGCTGGACTTCGTCATCCCACAGGGCGCGGCAGGCACAGGCAGCAGCGGCCCGGGTGGAGGCGTTTTTACGACGGTGCATACGGTGGCTCCGATGAACGCTGGTTTGCAGGTCTACAGTCCGCTGGTCGACGGCCACAGCGCGGCGGATGCGTTCAACGTGCTCGCCTATTTGCCGGCGGCCTGCAAGCTCAGCACCGTTACGGTCTACAACTCCTCGGCGACAGACGCCAGGTTTGAAATCCACACCGGAGTTCCCGGCAACATGGCCGTCACCGCGGCCGGCACCTGCACGGTGAGAGCGAACAGTGCCACAACCTGCACCGGCCCGGGAACGCTCGGCAGCAACAGCTTCGTCTCCTTCGGCATTACCAGCGAGACCACTTCCACGAGCTACCTGTACACCCAGTTCTCCTGCAACTGAATACAAACACCCTCTTACTTCATCCCGTTGCAATGGCGCTTCTTCGTTCCCGTTTTGAACTGCGCGGACGGCAGAAGACTGCAACCTCTGCCGCCCGTTCCCGGCTCCTACGACGCGTTGGGGTCAATTCGCGCCACATGAATGGCAAACAAGTTGGCTCCAATCCGGCATCGGTCGGCCTTCGTATACACATCAGTACCTGGCTCGCTTAAGGGAGAACACAGTGCAAGAGACGTTGAATAAGTTCGCATCACTCGGTCTATCGCGGCGAGGCTTTCTTGCCGGCGCAGGAGCCGCGACGGCAGCCACACTCGTTGGCTGCGGCAGCGCCGCCGTTACCTCCACAACGCCGACCGCGCCCACAGCGCCGACGATCGGTGACACGGACATCCTGAACTTTGCTTTGAACCTGGAGTACCTCGAGGCGGAGTTCTATCTGCGCGCGGCAACCGGGTCCGGTCTGGCGGCCGCTGACGGCGGCGGAGCAACGGTCACCGTGCCTTCGACGACAAAGGTCACCTTCTCCAACGGCTTCTTTCAACAGCTTGCCTTTGAGCTTGCACAAACCGAACTGCAGCACGTGCGCGCGATCCGGGCCACCATCACAGCGCTCGGCGGCACGCCCGTTGCCGCGCCCGCGCTGGACTACACCGACGCGTTCAACACCGTGGCAAACCTTGGAGGCCTTGGTACCTTCAATCCGTTCGCGAGCGACTATAGCTTCTTCATCGGCGCGCTTACCTTCGAGGAAGTCGGCGTCAGCGC
>CAZZVI010000082.1:0-2724 GCA_964657335.1 uncultured Terriglobus sp. | reverse complement strand
GCCCGCACCACGGACCAGGTACTGCACATCGCCTACGGCACGCTCCCCGGCACGTACACCGCTTCCGGCGGTTTCTTTCCGAGCGGCTTGAACGGCACCATCAAGACGCCCACCACCTAAGACACCAAGTTCAGAAGCCGACCGGAGAGAGAGACCCATGGCAACGCTCGAAACACAGAAACTCGATTCCATCATCGCCAGCCGCCGTTCCCTGTTGATGGGCGCCGGCGCACTGGCCGCGACCGCCCTTGTGAGCGGCACCAAAGAAGCAGCTGCGGCCGTTCCAGCCGTGCCAACCGACGCGCAAGTCCTGAACTTCGCGCTCAACCTTGAATACCTGGAAGCCAACTTCTACACGATTGCAACTGAGGGCGTGACCGCCGATAAGTCGAAGCTGGGCAGCGCCATTACACTGCCGGCCAACAGCGGTTCGGTCACCTTCCGCGCTGGTGCAAAGACTACCTTCACCAATCCTTCCATCGCGGCATACGCGCTAGAAACTGCCTTGGAAGAGCGTAAGCATGTGACTTTCCTGCAAACCGCACTTACTTCTGCCAACGCCGTTGCGCAGCCAAACATCAACCTGCAGTCCAGCTTCACCACGCTGGGCAGCCTGATCGGTGTGCCCACGTTTGACCCGTTCACCACGGACCTGATGTTCCTGCTGGGCGCGTACATCTTCGAGGATGTGGGTGTCACCGCGTACCACGGCGGCGCGCTCTTCATCACCAGCAAGGGTCAGAACTCCACGACACCCGACTACCTGACGCCGGCTGCCGGCATTCATGCGGTCGAGGCGTATCACGCGGGTCTGGTTCGTACCACGCTGGCGCTGTTCGATGCGGGTCTCGTCACAGTCGGCAGCGCGGACACGGCGCTGGTGGGTAAGGCAACGGGTCTAACCACGGCCATCTCGAACGTGCGCGCCACGCTGGACGGCACAGTTGGACTGGCACCTACAGCAACCACTTCGGGTCAGGACGACTTCGGTATAACGCCCTTTGCGGTGCCACTCAACGGAACCGGCGGTACGGCCTCGCGCATCATGGACCAGGGACAGACAACGTCCCCGTTCTACAACAACTTCATTGGCTTTAAGCGCACGCCACAGCAGGTGCTGAACATCGTGTACGGAGCCGTAGGCGCCACATCGGGCCTCTTCTTTCCCAATGGTCTCACCGGCAGCATCAGCTAACACCGGCCTGTTATACAAGCGAGGGCAGCTCTCTTCGAGAGCTGCCCTTCTTTTTTGCAGTCCCAGTTGAAGGGCTCTACAGCGGCTGCACGTCGGAAGCCTGCCACCCTTTCGGTCCCTTGATCACGTTGAACTGTACCTGCTGGCCCTCCTGCAGGCTCTTGAAGCCGTTCGCGTTGATGGCCGAATAATGCACGAAGACATCCTCGCCATTTTCGCGGCTCACAAATCCAAATCCCTTTGCGTCGTTGAACCACTTCACCGTGCCCTGCTCCATAAGTGTCCGCCTCTTGTGTCAATCTGCCGCCGCAGACAAGGGTGCGACCACCTGGGAGGGCAGTGAGTACCAACTTGTCTCAAACGATGCGCACAGACTAGCACAACTGGCGCAAAGCTCTAAGCGAGAGCCGCTCGTTGGAAGGCCCGCCCGGCAGCGCTTCGCGTTGCGCGACGGAGAAAGCAGAGACCTTATGGTCCTCTGACAGGAACGCATTTCAACTCCGGGCGCCGAAGGACCGCGTGGGGAATGGCCTTTGGCCTTTGACAGGAACGCACTTTAGGCCGGGCTCTGAAGGCCGCGTGATAAATGGCCTTTTCCCTCTGGTAGGAATGCATTTCTACACCGGACGCTGAAGGGCCGCGTAGCAGGGCATGAGGCATGTGCGGGCTGAAGGCCCGCGCTGTAATAGCCTGGGGCGCAGCCCCAGGTATACCGTCGACATGACGCCGCGGGCTGAAGGCCCGCGTTATGCGCAGCTTGGACGATCACAAATCGCCTTTCCTGCACCCTCTTAGGCCCACTGCTTTCCGATACCCTTCACCGAATGCAAGGCGCGTCCTGAACCTGCAGCCGCTCCCGGACAAGCGCCTCGGTCTTCTCCAGCACCTGCTGCAGAGAAAGACCCGTCGTGTCCAGCAGCACAGCGTCTTCCGCCGGCTTGAGCGGACTCTGTTCGCGCGTGCGATCGCGGCTGTCGCGGTCACGCATCTCGTTGAGAACGGCGTCGCGCGACTCGCCCGTGGGCTGCTGCGCAAAGCGCCGGTCGCCGCGCGCTTCCACTGAAGCATCCAGAAAAACTTTCACCGCCGCGTCCGGGAAGACCACGGTGCCGATGTCTCGACCTTCCATCACCACGCCGGAAGGCGAAGCCAGGCCCATCGACCGCTGCGCCCGCACCATCCACTCACGCACTGCACCGTGCACCGACACATGCGACGCCGCAGCCGTCACTTCAGGCGTGCGCAGATCCCCCGTGACAGCTTCGCCATCGAGCAGCACGCGATTGCTGCTGTCACTCGACTCCAGCTTGATGTGGGTCGAGGACGTGAGTGCAAGCACCGCAGCGCCGTCGTCGACAGCCGTTCCCGTGCGCAGAGCCTTCAGCGCGAGCGCGCGATACATTGCGCCGGTCTCGAGATTCAACAGACCGAAGCACCGGGCCAGGTGCGCCGCGACCGTGCTCTTGCCCGCGCCTGCCGGGCCGTCGATCGCTACCACAAACCCTCGTCGCGGATCGTCTGGATTGGAA
>CAZZVI010000081.1:11352-13000 GCA_964657335.1 uncultured Terriglobus sp. | reverse complement strand
GGCGCACCCGCGGCGAACGGCGGCCTGAAGAGCGGAGACGTCATCGTCAGCCTGAACAACCATACAGTCGAGAACAGCGGAGCCTTGCAGCTTGACGTCGCGCAGCTCACACCCGGCACGCACGTCACGCTCGGCATTCTTCGCAACGGCGCGCCGCAGACGCTGAACATCACGCTCGGCGAGTACAAAAAGGACACCGAGGTCGCGTCGAACGACGAGGGCAACGGCGGCTCCGCGCAGAACGGCGGCAAGCTGGGCCTGGCGATGAGCGATCTGACGCCCGATGTGCGGCAACAGATGAACATCCCCGCAAACGTCAACGGCGCAGCCATCGCGCAGGTACGTCCCGGCAGTCCGGCAGAGGATGCAGGCCTGCAGCCTGGCGACGTGATCCTCGAAGTCAACCGCAAGCCCACGCCGTCCGCGGACCAGGTGGTCAGCAGCATCCGCTCCGTGCCGAACGGCAAGGGTGTGCTGCTGCTGGTGTGGTCCAACGGTGGCGCCAGCTATCGCGTCGTTCATCCAAACGCCGGCTGATTTCGATTCGTTCTTAGAAAGGGCATGGCACTCGCCATGCCCTTTCTGTTGGCTAAGTCAGGCTATGCTGGTGGTAAATTGAGTATGAACAAGTCATACCAGGGTCTCACTATGCCGACTTCAGTTGAAAAGATTACGATCGCCCTTCCTCCGGAGATGGTGGCGTCTATGCGCGAGGCCATCCAGAATGGCGATTATGCCACCTCCAGCGAGGTCGTGCGCGACGCACTGCGTGACTGGCAACGGAAGCGCGACCTTGAGCAGAACGGCATCGCCGAGCTTCGCAAACTCTGGCAGGAGGCTCGCGCAGATAAGAGTCCCGGCCTTGACCCTGACGAGGTCTTCGACGAGTTGGAGCGCAAGTACCAGGCCATGGCAATCGCGGCAGGTGCGGGCCGGTAATGCGGCACGCACTGGCTGCAAAGATCAGGTGCGATCTGGAAGAGATTGCCGATTGGATCGCCCGGGATGACCCCACGCGGGCGGTCGCCACAGTGAGACATCTGCGTTCCGAGTTCCTTCGGATTGCGCAGCATCCATTGCTTTACCAGCTGCGGCCAGACATTGGCGAAGACGCGCGTCTTGCAGTCATCGGCCGCTACGTCGCCTTGTTCTGGATCGACGGCGACGTCGTCCGGTTTGAGCGAATCGTGCATGGTAGTCGCGACCTTCCGGCGCTGTACCCGTAGTGCTTAGCCGGTCCTGAAGCGGTTGTCAGTAAACTATCCAGCATGGCAACACTCTCAATCCGCGACCTCGATCTGCATGGCAAGCGCGTCTTTATCCGCGTCGACTTCAACGTTCCGCTTTCGAAGGATGGCGGGGAGATCCTCGACGACACGCGCATCCGCGAGACGCTGCCGACCATCGAGTTTGCGCTGCGGGCGAAGGCAAAGGTGATCCTGGCCGCGCATCTCGGCCGGCCGAAGGGCGAGCGCGTTGAGAGCATGAGCCTGCGGCCCGTGGTGGATCGTCTGCGTACCCTGCTCGACGCCGACCTCGGCGCATCGCGGAACGTGGCCTTCTCGCCCGATTGCGTCGGAAACATCGCCGAAGAGCTTGTACAGAACCTTGAGCACGGACAGGCGCTGCTGCTCGAAAACCTGCGCTT
>CAZZVI010000081.1:0-11252 GCA_964657335.1 uncultured Terriglobus sp. | reverse complement strand
AAGAAGGCTGAAGAAAGGGGCGTGCGCTTCCTGCTGCCCGTCGATCACGTGCTCGCCGACAAGTTCGCCGGGGACGCGAAGACCGAGCTGTTCGACGGCACCGGTGACTTCCCTGCCGAGTGGATGGCGCTCGACATCGGTCCCAAGTCAATCGAACTTTTCGCCAATGAAACCAAGCAGGCGCGCACCATCGTCTGGAACGGGCCGATGGGTGTCTTCGAGATGCCCGCGTTTGCCAGGGGCACGATGGCGATCGCGCACGCCGTCGCTGACAACGCGGACGCCACCAGCATCATCGGCGGCGGCGACTCCGTCTCAGCCGCGCACATGGCCGAGGTGACAGACCGCATCACGCACATCTCAACGGGCGGCGGCGCGTCGCTTGAGTTCCTCGAAGGCAAGACACTGCCCGGCGTGGCAGCGCTTACCCAGAAGTAGGACTTGACCGCAGGTGGAATCGCACCTTAGTTTCGCGAGGGTGGGTGCGAACTGCATGGTCTGCGCCCGCGGCGTAAGGAGAATGCGAACCAATGCGTAGACCGATCATTGCCGGCAACTGGAAGATGTACAAGAACCCGAAGGACGCGCTGGCCTTTCTTGACGAGTTCCTGCCGCTGGTCGAAGGACACGACCCCGATGAGATCATCATCTTCCCCACGGCCACCTCGCTGTCGACCGTCAATGATCGCGTGTCAGGAACCAACGTGCGAGCGGGCGCGCAAACCATGCACTGGCGCAACGAGGGTCCTTACACCGGCCAGACGTCGCCCACCATGCTGACCAGCATCGGCACGACGCACGTCCTGCTGGGCCACTCGGAACGGCGGCTCTACGCGAACGAAACGTACGAGCAGGTGAACCTGAAGCTGAAAGCCGCGATCGCGCATGGACTTGTGCCCGTTCTTTGCCTGGGCGAGATGGCCGCAGACCGGCAGGATGGCTATACCAAGGACACATTGCTCGCGCAGATGGGAGCGGCGCTCTCGAACCTGCCCGCCAGCGCGACCGGCACGCTGGTGATTGCATACGAGCCGGTGTGGGCCATCGGAACGGGTTCGACCGCAACGCCCGATGTTGCGAACGAGGCACATGGCATTATTCGCGATGAGCTTCGGTCCGTCTTCGGCGATGCCATCGCAGACGCCACGCGCATTCTATATGGCGGATCGGTGAAGCCAGACAACTGCGCCACGTTGATGGCGGAATCGAACATCGACGGCCTGCTAGTCGGCGGAGCGAGCCTCGACGCGAAGTCGCTCGCGGCCATCGTGAAAACCCGATAGCACACTGCAAAAAGCAAGAGCCCGCCATGCGGCGGGACTCTTCCGTTAAGCCGAGGCTGGTTCGTTCCTAGCGGCGGGGATGATGATGCCGATGATGGTAGCGGCGATGATGCTGGGCGCTTGCGGAAAGCGGTGCAACAGCGGCGCCCACCACGAATAAGGTCATCATGAACAGCAGACTGCGAGTGACTTTGCTCACAAAACATCTCCTCAGGAACTTGCCCTGTTTCCTGTCAGACACGTGTTGTGCCCAAAGTGTTGTGTGGAACGGAAGGTATCTGCTTGGATGCCTCCGATTGGGACAGCCGTCTCAGTGCACCACGCCGGCCTGGTCGAAGGGCCAGTAGACGAAGCTCGCCTTGCCATAGATCAGCTCACGATCCACTGGGCCAAAGTCGCGGCTGTCGCTTGAGATAGAGCGGTGATCGCCCATCACGAAATAGTCGCCGCGCGGTATGGTCATCTCCGGCTGCGAGCGTTCATCGGTGTAGCGGGCGGGCACGTACGGCTCGGCCAGCAACTGGTCGTTCACGTACACGCGCCCATGCTCGATGCGGATTCGATCTCCCGGCAAAGCGATGACGCGCTTGATGTAGCTCTTGGTTGTGTCGCGCGGATAGCGGAAGACCACCACGTCGCGCCGGTGGATGTCGCCAACGTGGTACGCCAGCTTGTTGATGAAGAGCCTGTCCTGGTCCTGCAGCATGGGAACCATGCTGGTTCCTTCGACACGCACCGGCGGATAGATAAGAAGGATGACGACAATGGCCACGATCACCGCCAGCACGTCGCCAAACCACGTCAGCGATGCCTGCCGCGCCGGCGTCGTGCGCTGTTCGTTCTGTTCTTTATCGATCACTTGGGTACTCACCACTGTAGTGAGACGAGCCGCACCTCCGCAAGGGCACATAGCTCGATGGCGCATGAAACGCGCCGCGTCCATGCAATGGCTCAAGGAGTTAACGTCGCGTATGCGACCGCGGAGTCGCTGGATATCCCGGCGTACAGTCTCGGCATCGTAAGTCCGTTGGAATAGAATGGCAGTTGGCGAAGGGACGAAGATTCCATGCCTGCATTGATGACGGAAGAGCAAACCCACAACCCGGCTCCTCGTGAATCGAAGAGCATCCACTCCCTGGCCACGGAGCGGCAGAACGAAGCCTCCGAAGGCTTCGATACAAAGTCGTCGCTCGAGATCGCGCGCATCATCAACGCGGAAGACGCGAAGGTGGCCGCGGCCGTCAAGAAGGCGCTGCCGGAAATTGCCGAGACCATCGACGTGGTCGCCCGCTGCCTGCGCGATGGCGGACGCCTGATCTACGTCGGCGCAGGATCGTCGGGCCGTATCGCGGCGCTCGACTCAGCGGAGTGCCCGGCGACCTTCTCTACCCAGCCGGCTCAGGTGCAGTACATCATGTGCGGCGGCCCGAAGGCGCTGGCCAGCGCCGCCGATGTCAACGAAGATTCGCCGGAGATGGGGCAGCGCGACATCGCCAAGCGGCGGCCGACCCGGCAGGACATCGTCATCGGCATCTCCGCCTCAGGCCGCACGCCCTACGTCGTCGGCGCGGTCGAGTACGCCCGCCTGCGCGGCGCGCAAACCGCTGCCATCACCTGCAACCGCGACACCCGCTTGGCCGATGCGGCAAGCATCTGCATCGTGGCTGAAGTCGGACCGGAGGTCATCAGCGGATCCACCCGCCTGAAGGCGTCCAGCGCGCAGAAGATGATCACCAACATGATCACCACGGGTGCCATGACGCGGCTGGGCTACGTGTACGACAACCTGATGGTCAACGTGCACATGAAGAACGAGAAGCTGGTGGAGCGCGGCATCAACGTGCTCATGCGCGTGACCGGCGTCGACCGCGATCAGGCCATCCGCACCATCAAATCCGCGGGCAAGTCCATCCCCATCGCGGTCGTCATGCTGAAGGCCAGCGTCGACAAGATGGAAGCAGTGCGCCGCCTGCAGCAGTCTGATGGCAACGTCCGCCGCGCCATCGAGAACGCCCCGCTCAAGCTGTAAGCCGATCATCTGAGCCTTCGGCTCAGGCTAAGATCAGGTCGCACCTTCGGCGCTTACGGTTCGCGTTACACAGCAGCGGATTCCAACTGCGCCTCGGCAGGCACGGCTTCAGACACATCCGGCAGGAAGATCCGAAAACAAGTTCCGCTTCGTTCGCCCTGGCGGCTGCGGACGCGCACCGTGCCTCCGTGCTTCCGCACGATTTCTTCGCTCACCCACAGGCCCAGGCCGGTGCCGGTCGCCTGCTTTGTCGTGAAAAAGGCTTCCCAGATCTTGGCTTGCGTCTCCGGGGACATGCCCGTGCCGTTATCCGCAACGGTCACGTGGACGCCGTCGCACCATACGGCTCCGACGGCCACGCCGGAACCGCGGCGCACGCGCAGGGAGAGACATCCGCCGCCCGGCATCGCATCGACCGCATTCACGATCAGGTTAGCGAACAACTGCCGCAGCTCGCCGCTGTAACAAAGCAGGTGCGGCACGCCGCGAAATTTCTGCTCCACCCGGATGCGCGCAGCGCTGATCCGCATGCCGTAGAGCTGCAGGATCGACAGCAACACCTCCGGGATGTTGGTATCGCTGCGCGACGCCGTCTGCCGGTAGAACCGCAGGGTCTGCTGCGTGATGTGCGCCACCCGGGCCAGCTCTGCCTGCGCGATGGACACATACTCCAGCGCCGTCTTCTCCATGGGCTGATGGATCTGCAGCAGGTACAGCAGGTTGGTGACAGACTCGAGCGGGTTGTTGATTTCGTGCGCGACGCTGGCCGCCAGACGGCCGGCCGCGGCCAGCTTCTCCGTCTTGCGCAGCGTCTCTTCGGCCCGCAGCCGGTCGGTGATGTCCACCACGATCACGCCCACCCAGCGAATCGCATCGTTCTTCGGCTGCACGGGGTAGAACTGCATCGACCAGGTCCGCTTCGCGCCATGCTCCTTCGGCATGGGACCGGAAAGCTCCACGTCGCGAGCGGGCCGGCCGGTCTCAAAGACGGCGGCGACATGCGCTTCCAGTTCATCGGCCAGGCTGCCGGGGTAAAGCTCCGTCGCACGCAGTCCCAGTGGCCCCCCGGCCGGCAGACCGTACATCTCGGCCAGCGTGCCGTTCAGGCGTACATGCCGCAGATCGCGATCGAAGAAGCCAAGCCCGATAGGCGCGTTGCCGAGCATGGAGTCCAGCAGCGCCAGCGTCTCAAGCAGGCCGCTGCGTTGCTCTTCCAGCTCGCCGACCATGGTATTGAAACGCTTCGTCAGCGTCCCCGCCTCATTGCTCGAAGTGATCGGCAACGGAAAGTCCAGTCCCGGCCCGGGCCTCCGGATGACGCGCTGCGTTGCCTCCGTCAGGCGCCGCAGCGGCCGCGTCATCGTCTGCGTGATCAGGAAGATCGGCAGCAGGTTGGCGAGCAGGGCGAAGCCGCCGTAGGTGAGCGCGATGCGCACGATGGTGTTCGCCGTATTCAGGGTGACGGCCGGATTCGGCTCAAGCCAGAGCAGGCCCACCGGTTTCCCATCGCGCAGAACGGCTGCAACGCCCTCGAGCTGCCCATTCTTGATGGGAACAATCTGGCGCTGCCGCGCCGCCGAGGCCAGAACTGCCTGTTCGAAGGGATCAAGGCCTCCGCTGCGCCCGTTCTGGCTCATCGCGAGGGTATGGCCGGCGAGGTCGGTCAGCCGCGCTCCCTGGATTGTCGGCGCGATCTCAGAGATGTCGAGCACATCATGGACCGATGCAGTGTCTCCCCGGTCCATCGGCTTCTCGATGGCCTTGGAAAGCTTCTCCAACTGTTGCAGCATGCGCACCCGCGTCCGCTGCGCCGCCAGCGTCCGCTGCGATACGACGATGTAGGTGATGAAGAGGCCGAGGAACAGCGTCTGCACGACGACGGTGCTGAGGACCAGTTGCGCGAAGAACGTCTTTGGGAACAACCGGTTCATCCGTCGTTGGTTCCTTCAGCAGCCTGAAAATCAACAGGAAAGACTTTGCCGTAGCATATCCTGCCGTGCCGCCGCGGCAACGCGCCGGCTCATAAAAGTTGCGGACAACCTTCGTATAACTGAGGGTCTATGCATGCAGCGCGGCACAGCAGATCGAGCCGCCTACAAGGAGTTCCGAAATGAAACGCTTCTTATCCTTCGCCGCACTCGCCCTCGTTGTCAGTTCGTCCGCCGCTTTCGCGCAGATGACCGCGCCCGACCCCGCTGCGCCCGCGCAGGTGCAGCGCCACGCACCCAATCCGCACAAGGCAGCCATGCGGATGAGCCAGCAACTCGGCCTGTCGCCCGACCAGACGGCGAAGCTCGAGCCGATCCTGGCCGATCGCCAACAGAAGGTGCAGGCACTGCGCGCGGACACTTCGCTGACCGACGCACAGCGTAAGCAACAGATGAAGACCATTCACCAGACCGAGCGCATGCAGCTGAGCAACGTTCTGACGCCGGACCAGATGAAGCAGATGAGAGCCATGCGGCACAATCACGCAAAGCCGGCGGCCGCACCCGCTGGGGTGTAGCGGCACCGTCAACCCTTTATCTCGTCGCGCCTACATTGCCGAAGTATTGTCATCCCGTAGCGAAGTGGAGGGACCTGCTTGTTGGCCTGTTTGCCACAGACGAACCTCTGGGCAAGCTGACCCGAGGAGCAGATCCCTCCGCTTCTCGGTGGGATGACAAACCTGTCTGGTTCGCCCTTGCCTCTGCCGGTACCTGCCTCGGTACACTCCTTCCACCGCGCGCTTCCGTAAACTGGACCGATGGATAAGTTCGTCGTCCGCGGGGGCAATCCCCTTCTCGGCACCATCAAGGTTTCCGGCGCAAAAAACTCGGCACTCCCCTGCATGGCCGCGGCCATCCTCACAGCGGACGAGGTCGTGCTCGAAAACATTCCGCAGGTCCGCGACATCGAGACCGAGCGCAAGTTGCTGGAAGCCATGGGCGCGCATGTCGAGCTGGGCTACGGCCGCGCGCAGCACCGCACCACCATCCAGTGCGCCGTGCTCAGCGACCCCGAGGCGAAGTACGAGATCGTCAAGACCATGCGGGCTTCGTCGCTCGTGCTGGGCCCGCTCGTCGCCCGCACCGGCATGGCCCGCGTCGCGGTGCCTGGCGGATGCGCCATCGGCGGCAGGCCTATCGACCTGCACCTCAAGGGCCTGGAGATGATGGGAGCAAACATCACGCAGGAGCACGGCTACATCGAGGCTCGCACCGAACGGCTGAAGGGCGCGCACATCCTCTTCGACAAGATCACCGTCACCGGCACGGAAGACCTGCTGATGGCTGCCGTCCTCGCCGAGGGCGAAACCCTGATGGAGAACTGCGCGCAGGAGCCGGAGGTCACCGATCTTGCCGCCATGCTCGTCGGCATGGGCGCGAAGATTGAAGGCGCGGGCACATCCACCATCAGGGTGCAGGGTGTCGACAGGCTGCATGGCGTGCGCCACCGCATCAACCCCGACCGCATCGAAGCCGGAACGTTCCTGATCGCAGGCGCCATCAGCGGCGGCGACCTGAACGTCGATTGCTGCAACCCAGCGCACCTCGCAGCCGTCATCGCCAAGCTGGAAGAGTGCGGCGTGCGGCTCGATGTGGGCAAGGACAACATCCGCGTACGCAGCGAAGGCGGCGGCAGCCTGAAGGCCGCGGACGTTTCCACCGTCGAATACCCAGGTTTCCCGACCGACATGCAGGCGCAGTTCATGGCGCTGGCTACGCAGGCCGAAGGCACGTCGAACGTTTCGGAGAACATCTTCGAGAACCGCTTCATGCACGTGAGCGAGCTCGTCCGCATGGGCGCAAACATCCGCGTGGAAGGCCGCACCGCGACCGTTCGCGGACGCACGCCGCTACAGGGCGCGGCGGTCATGTGCAGCGACCTGCGCGCATCGGCATCGCTGGTTCTCGCCGCTCTGATCGCGGATGGAGAGACCATCCTCGACCGTGTCTACCACATCGACCGCGGCTACGAACACATTGAAGAAAAGCTGCGCGGCGTAGGCGCGATGATCCGGCGGATGGGGGACGTGTTCGGGAAGAAGTAGCGGGCACGGTTCGTACCCATACGGCTTGTCATCGCATTACTTCATTGTTTGTCATCCCGCAGCGCAGCGGAAGAATCTGCATTTTTGGTGGCGCGCCAATATCACTGCAGCGGGCGCCGAAGCAGGGCCGGTCGCGCGGAGCGCTACAGGTGAATGTCCTTGCCCTCTGAGATCGACTGGGTGGACGAACACACATACAGATCCCTCCGCTGCGCTGCGGGATGACAGACGTTGGTGGGTCAGAATGCAGATCCCCGCCTGGAACGCTGCGGAGTGACAGACCTCGACCTGGATGAGCCCCTCAAGAAATCCACTTCAACAAGCGAATGATCCCCATGTCCGCAGCCCTCCGATGTGCGGACACATCCGTGCGCGATGCGATCTCCTGCCGGTTCTTCTTATAGAAGCCATACGCGCGCAGCAACATCGCCTCGTTCGTCAGCGTGGGCTTCCATCCAAGCTCCTGCTTCGCCTTGTTTGTGTCGAAGACGAAGCTCTCCGCGATCATCTTGTAGTGATACGGGCCCAGCGGCGACACGCGCAGTTTGTGCGCCAGCATCATGGCAGCGATGGTCGGCCCCTTCGGCAGCGAACGCACCCTGCTCCTGCTGCCGCTTTCGCGAATGACCGATTCGTACACAGGCCGCATGCCCTTCACATCATCCGAACCAAGATGGAAGAGGCCGCTCTTGCCGTAGGTCGTGCCCAGAATGCACGCGGTGCAAAGGTCGTCGGCATAGATGAACTGATATTGATTCAGCCCATCGCCGACCACCCACACCGTCTTGTTGTCGTCGATGAATTCATACAGGATGGCGAGCAAGCCCAGCCGCCCCTCATCCATGATGGTGGGCACGCGAAAGATGACCACGTTCAGCCGGTCAAAGAACTCACGGAGCACCTTCTCGCCTTCCAGCTTTGACCGCCCGTAGACCTCGACCGGCGCAGGCACATCGGTCTCCTCATGCACCGCGTGGCCCATGTTCGCAGCCCAGAGACAGTTACTGGAGATAAAGATGAAGGGCTGAACCCCGTGTTCTACAGCAAGCTCAGCCAGAAGGCGGGTCGCATCGACATTGCTGGTCCAAAGCAGGTCCTCGTCCAGCTTCATGCCATGCGCGAGCTGTGCAGCGCAGTGAACGATGGCATCGAACTTATGCGCGCGGAAGACCTGCTCCATCAAACCCCGATCACGCAGGTCGCCTTGAATCGCGCTCAGGTTCGGCAGCGGAGCATCTTCGTCACGCTCCAGATCGACATTCACAACGGAGTGTCCTTCGCGCAGCAGCCGGCGCTTCAGAACGCCGCCAAAAAATCCGGATGATCCCGTAACAAGATAGTGAGCCATACGTTGTCCTGTCGTGCGAGGTGAAAGTTACGGCCGCCAGTACTCGCGTCGAAAAGAGACGTTTCCGCACTCAGAGTAACTGGGAGGGTCCGCGATCAAGGCAGGGGTGGAATGCTGTCAGGATCGGGCAGCGGTTGAGTGCCAGGCTCAAGAACGAGGATGCAGTTCTCTTCGGCGTAGCCAAAATGCATGGGCTGACGTCCACAGAAACGGTGCGTCTCCCGGTAGCCGAGCGCCTGGAGCCTCGTCACTACCTTGTCTGCATAAAAAGGCTGACGGAAAGCAATGTGTGTGCGCAGCACATTGCCCAGAACTGCCGTTCCATAAACATTGGTGGACGCGACGATCATGTCAGGTCGTCCTCGAACCAGGCCCCGCAGATCGTCCGCGGGTTCTTTGTCGATCGTCCACGGCCAATAGGTTGTCGCAACATTGCGGTACGGATTGCCCGGCAAATACGGCTGACTACCAACTTCGTAGTAGGTAACCGTATCAATGCTGTGTCCCGCGGCATTGTTCTGCAGAAAGACGGCAACTTGCATGCTCGGATCGAATGTTCCGTAAACATCCTGCCTGGAAGCGTTCACGGACCAGCCGGCCTGCTCCACCGCCACCGCAAACAGCAGAACGCAGAACGCCGCGTCGATCCAGCGCAGCCTTGCCGGCTGTCCGGGCCATGCCATCCAAAGCACCGCAACCAACGCACCCCAAAGCATCAGGACGTGATGTTCGGTGTAGTTGAGAACAGCGCCTGCCATAAGCATCAGGGCAAAAGGCAGGATTACGCGCAACCTGCGATGGGCTACCAGCCAGCCCGCCAATGCGATATAAAACAGCGCTGCCAGCGCCGGGAATGAGGACACGATGAAGATGGCTGCATGTGCCATCATCTTGGTGCGCCGAACAGACTCCGCGCGCAGACCGGTCGGCTCAAGCTTCGGCGTTTCGGAGACCTTTCCAGCCTTCAGCTCTGCGGCGGCAACCTGCAAGGCTTCGGCCTTCCCTGCATCATCTTTCCGCTTCTTTATCCGGATGGCATCCTCGTTTACCGGAATACCCGTCAGCGCCGCGAACGTCCGTCGGATCACTGGGCTCTTGTTCAGTTGTGTTGCGAAGCTGAACGCGGCGTCCGGCGCCGGAATCGTTTGCTGTACCGCAACGGCCATGAACCCGCACACGATCAACAGGCCCGCGACAGAAGACTTCTGGCTCCGACGAAATGCCCTCCCGAGCACGAGCACGGCAAAGCCTACGGCAGCTGCAAATCCATAAAGCGAAGTGTTCGCCAGCAGGCCGCAGCACAGGCAGGCCGCGAGCAGGTTCGCTCGATTGGAGCGATACAGCGCTGCCAGCGCCAGCATCAGCAGGATGGAAAGGCCGTAACTCCGCGCGATCACCGGCGCGTGGAACAGCAGAAACGCACCAAACGGCAGCATCAGCTTTGCCCATCGCGGAAAGGGGCTATAGCGCAGTAACAGCCATGCCGAAGCAAGACCCAGCGCGCTGCTTACCCAGTGCATGCCCGCATAGGTGACATGGAGGCGGACCTCGATCCACAACAACACATGCCACAATGCGGGACTTCCCTCGTAGTGCACCTGCCGCAGCATTTTGAGAAACGAACTGTCCCGCGCAATGAGCCAGGCCTGCGCCTCATCGGGCCAGGGTTCGTGATGTACGGTGAGCCACGCGACCAGACCAGCGTACAGAACGAGCGCCATCCACTCCGGCAGACCAAATCGACGGTCGGCGCAGGTGAACCTGGCCCAGCTTCGTTCCAGCTTATGCTGAGGCGGGCAGCGTGGTGCCGAACCGCTGACAACCATTGGCCGTTCGTCCACGAGCGATGTCTCTGACACTTCCGGGGGAAATGAAAAGGAACTCAAAATGGAATACTCATCAACTTTTCTGGTGAAGCTCAAACACGTGCGACTCCCGGCCATCGGGAAAAGCACTCAGGGGCTTTCCTAAATGTGATGCTTCATGGGCGCGCAGGTATGTCGCAGGCAGCCGTCCAGAACGCGACATCTGCAAAGAACCGCCCGCAAAACGGCGTTACCATCGATTGAAGATCCCACAGGAGATTCAAGAGATGCTTCGCACTTCGAGCCTCGTCCTTACAGCACTCGCACTGGCGTTCTTCGTTCCGCCTGCTGTTGCACAGATCACGCCCGTCCCGGAGCGCACTGACTGGACGGCGCCTGCTGCAGCCTGGTGGTCGCATGTGCAGTTCCTCGCGGACGACAAGCTGGAGGGCCGCCGCGCCGGAACGCCGGGTTACGACAAGGCTGTCGCGTACGTGGAGGAGCAGTTCAAGGCCATCGGCCTGAAACCGGCCGGCACACAGGGCTACCAGCAGCCAGTCGCGCTTGTGCCGACGACCGTGGACACGGCGAAGTCCAGCATCGGCCTGAAGAACGCCTCGGGCACAACCACCTTCGCACTGGGCCGCGAGATCACCCTGTCTCCGCATGTCGATGGCAGTGCGCCGGTCAGCGCACCGTTGGTCTTTCTAGGCTACGGCCTGCGCATTCCGTCGAAGCACATCGACGACTTCGC
>CAZZVI010000080.1:9106-13130 GCA_964657335.1 uncultured Terriglobus sp. | reverse complement strand
TACGGAAGCTTGCCTGTGCGCCTCCCTCTGTCAGCCCACGCTGCCTGCTCTTGGATGAGCGCGCGTGTGCGTGCAAGATTCGTTCGCCCTCACGCGAACACCGAAGGAACACAAAGTTTTGAGTTCAGTCATTCGCAACATCGCCATCATCGCGCACGTCGATCACGGCAAGACCACCCTGGTCGATGCCATGCTTCGGCAGAGCGGCACCTTCCGCGCCAACGAAGCCGTCGCCGAGCGCGTCATGGACTCGAACGACCTCGAGCGTGAGCGCGGCATCACCATTCTTGCCAAGAACACCGCCGTCATCTTCGGTGACGAAAAGATCAACATCGTCGACACACCCGGCCACGCCGACTTCGGCGGCGAGGTGGAGCGCGCTCTGAAGATGGTCGACGGCGTGGTTCTGCTGGTGGATGCGTCAGAAGGCCCGCTGCCGCAGACGCGCTATGTGCTGTCAAAGGCGCTGGAAGCGAAGCTGACACCGATCCTTGTGATCAACAAGATCGACCGGCCTGACGCCCGTGTGCAGGAGGTGCTGAACGAGGTGTATGACCTGTTCATCGACCTCGATGCCGATGAGAGCCTGCTGGACTTCCCCGTGGTCTACACCAACGGCAAGGCGGGCACCGCGACGCTCGACATGGCGGTCCCAGGCACCAGTCTGCAGCCGCTCTTCGAGACAATCACCAGTGCCATCGCTCCTGCAAAGGGCGATGCGGACGGTCCGCTGCAGATCCTCGTCACGAACCTGGACTACTCCGACTATCTGGGTCGCCTGGGCATTGCGCGCGTCTTCAACGGCACGCTCAACACCGGCGACACCGTGAACATCGCGAAGCTCGATGGATCGCTGATGCCGGTGAAGATCACCAAGCTGTTCAGCTTCAGCGGCCTGAAACGCACCGACATCGAGACCACCACGGTGGGCGACATCATCGCCGTCGCAGGTGTTTCCGGCCTGACCATCGGCGAGACCATCACCGGCCTTGAGAACCCCTCGCCACTGCCGCAGATCGTCATTGACGAGCCGACCATTGCCATCCAGTTCTCGGTGAACAACTCGCCGTTCGCCGGCCGCGAAGGCTCCTACGTCACCAGCCGCAACCTGCGCGAGCGTCTCGACAAGGAACTGCAGACCAACGTGTCGATTCGCGTTGAGGATACCGACTCGCCCGACACCTTCAAGGTCCTCGGCCGCGGCGAACTGCAGCTGGCTGTGCTGATCGAAATGATGCGCCGCGAGTCGTTCGAACTGACCGTCGGACGACCGGAGATCGTCACCAAACGCATCGACGGCAAGCTGATGGAGCCGGTCGAGTACGTCACCATCGACGTGCCCGAAGAGTTCGCCGGCACCGTGATCCAGAAGCTTGGACCGCGCAAGGGCGAAATGATCAAGATGCACGGCTCGGGCCGAGTTCGCATGGAGTTCAAGGTGCCTTCGCGAGGCCTGATCGGTCTGCGCTCCGAAATGCTCACCGAGACGCGCGGCACCATCGTGATGAACACGCTCTTCGACGGCTACATCGCCTACCAGGGCGAGATTCCGCAGCGCCCCACGGGCGCGCTCATCAGCGACCGCACCGGCGTCACCACGACCTACGCGCTCAACGGCATCCAGGAGCGTGGCGTCCTGTTCCTTGGCGATGGTGTCGAAGTGTACGAGGGCATGATCGTCGGCGAAAACAGTCGCGACAATGACCTGGACGTGAACTGCGTCCGTGAAAAGAAGCTGACCAACATGCGTGCGTCGTCTGCCGATGAAGCCCTTCGCCTGGTGCCGTTCAAACAGCTCACGCTGGAGCAGTGCATCGAGTTCATCGCCGACGACGAACTGGTCGAAGTCACGCCGAAGTCGCTGCGCATGCGCAAGAAGGTGCTGCAGGCCAACCGCCGCCCGCGCCGCAGCCAGCAGACCGTCGAAGCATAGCGCTTCGTTTACCGCAGTACACACAGCAGGGCGCGCCCACCGTGAGCGCGCTCTGTTAGCGTTAGGAACAGATGTCTGTACCGCCCCAGCTTCCGCTCGCCGCGCCCGCCATGGCAAAGCATGAAGAACCTAATGTGCCTCCTGCCGGATCATTGAACCCGGCGCAGGTAGGCAGCACGCATGCGGCGCCCGCGCCCGTGTGGCTGCAGCGGTTGTCGCTGGGCGTGCTGGTGATCTTCTGCCTGTACCTGGGTCTGCTCATCGCAGTGCTGCCGTGGTTCTTAAGGGACGAGTGGGATCGCAACGCGTTGCTGCTGCGCCATCCCGCGGTACACGCGATCCTCATGAAAGGGCCCGTGCGCGGCCTCATCAGCGGCCTGGGTGTACTCGATCTATGGATCGGCATCTCCGAGCTGATTCACTACCGGGATTATCGGAACTAGACGATAGCTACACCAAAGGTGAGTGCTCCACATCTCGTTCTTAGATGTGGATGCGTATCCTTCAAGGAGTCTCGATGGAACGCACTCCCATGTCTCAGAAGCGAGACATGGGCCACCCATCTTTCGGTACTTCGCTACTGCTGCGTCGCAAATTCCGCCGCGGGCGAGCCGGGTTGCGGCTTCAGCGTGAATGCGATGAGCAGCGCCGTCAGCAGAATCATCAGGAGCACGTACACGCTGCCCTCCGGCCCGGTCAGTCCGCCACTTTGTAGCACCGGCCCCTGCGGGTGCGTGGCCAACAGGCGGTGCTGCGAAACTCCGCCGCTGTCCGCTGTGCCATAGAAGAACGACTCCGCCCAGTCCCACGACGCGTGCCAGCCCACAGCCCACCACAAAGACCCCGTGCGCCACAGGCTGAAGGCAAACACCAATCCGATGAGGCCTGCCGCAACAATGCCAACCGGCGACTCACCCGGATTGTTCTTGTGCCCGAATCCGAAGATAAAGGAAAAGAACAAAGCAGCAATCCAGAAACCCACGAATCTGCGCACGCGCTCACTCATCCCCAGCCTGCCGCTGACACCCGCAACGCCGCGCGCCAGCGTGAACTGCAAGTAGCCGCGCGTGAAGTACTCCTCGAACAGCCCGACAAACAGGAACGCAAGCGCCCACAGGCAGCCCCACTTCAGGATGGGCGCACCATGCACCAGAAAGCCGCCGAATACGAGCAGGTGCAGCTTCCACAGCAGGCCAATCAGCAGGGAGAGAGTGGCGAAGCCGACGATCAGCCCGTACAGAAACTGCCCCGCTCGTTGGCGCAACGGTCCCAGACCGTACCGGGCGAATTTGCGCTTCTCGACGAGTGACATCACGAGGGCAGCCAGCGCCGCGGCAGCGAACTGAGCACCGTCGATCAACAGGGTCGTCTTCACCGGGCCTTCAATGTGCTGCGCCCCCGGCAGTGCGCGGTGAACCAGCCCCACGACGAGCATTGCGCCGACCAGTGCACCGGACAGAGCGGCGAAGATCAGAAGAAACAGGAGCATGGACCAACCAGCCCGCAGTCCGTCCTGCCCATAGAAGACGCGATGCACGCCCGAAGGCTCTGACCGGTGCATCTCGTTATCATCCTGCGGCGGCGGGTACCACGTGGGTTCGCCTTGCGTGGCGATGGGGATGGCTTGCGGTGTGATCTCTTCGGGCATCGGCTCTCCTCGTGTCCACTAAGATACGCGACCGAGGCGTGTGACTGGTCCGCAACGCTCTTCCTGGTTGTCATCCCGTCACCCTTGGACGTTGTCATCCCGTCACCCTTGGGCGTTGTCATCCCGTAGCAAAGCGGAGGGATCTGCATGTGTGTTCGCTGACGTCTGCTTTTTCTAGAGCCCGATGGAACTGCATCCCTTCGCGCGGGAGCGCGAACACGTTCGAATCCGTGCCCGACGAGACCGTTCCGATGGGCTGCCTCACAAGCAGATCCCTCCGTTTCACTACGGGATGACAAGCGTAGAAAGCAGGGATGACAAAAGAGAGTGGCATGACAAGCGTAGAGAGCAAAGGCCACGCTAAACCAGCGCGCCCTGGTCCTCAAGCTGCGTGGAAAGCTCTTCCCACTCGGCCATCAGCGCTTCGTGCTCCCGACGCAGTG
>CAZZVI010000080.1:0-9006 GCA_964657335.1 uncultured Terriglobus sp. | reverse complement strand
TTGCGCCACAGGTAGTCCTCGTAGTTGCCGGGAAACACCTGCACGCCGCCGTGCTCGCACTCGAAGACGCGCGTTGCCAGGCCGTCGATAAAGTAGCGATCGTGCGACACGAACAGCACCGTCCCGGTGAAGCCGCGGATCGCTTCGAGCAGCACATCCTTCGCGCGCAGGTCGAGGTGGTTCGTCGGCTCGTCCAGCAGGATGAAATTCGCAGGACTCACCAGCATGCGTGCCAGCGCATAACGATTGCGCTCGCCGCCGCTCAACACGCCAAGTGTCTTGAACACATCATCGCCCGCGAAGAGGAATGCGCCGAGCAGGTTGCGCAGCTCAGTCGTCGGAATCTTCGGCGCCGCGCTGCTGATGTCTTCCAGCATCTTTGCGTTTGGATCGAGCACTTTGTACTGGTCCTGCGCGAAATAGTCGGCCAGCACATTGTGGCCGTAGCGGACAGCGCCTTCGGTCGGATCTTCCATCTGCGACAGCATGCGGATCAGCGTCGATTTGCCCGCGCCGTTCGGGCCCACCAGCGCGATGCGGTCACCACGCTCGATGGTGAAGTTTACGTTCTTCAGGATCTGCTTCGGCTCGTACCGTTTGGCAAGGCCGCTGACCTCGCACACCAGACGTCCGCTCGCAGGCGGCTGCGGGAAGGTGAAATGGATCGTCTCCTCATCTTCCGGCACTTCGATGCGCTCGATCTTGTCGAGTTCCTTGATGCGGCTCTGCACCTGCTTGGCCTTGGTGGCCTGGTAGCGAAAGCGATTGATGAAGGCCTCAAGCTGCTCGATGCGGTCGCGCTGGCTCGTGTAGTCCTTTGCAAGCTGTTCGCGCCGTTCGGTCTTCTGCTTGACGTATTTCTCGTAGCCGCCCGTGTAAAACCACACGCGCTTGTTCCACACCTCGACGATCTTGCTGACCGTCACATCGAGGAAGTAGCGATCGTGCGAGATGAGGATGAACGCGCGCGGATAGCTGCGCAGGTAATCCTCCAGCCAGTTGCGCGTTTCGAGATCAAGGTGGTTCGTCGGCTCGTCCAGCAGCAGCAGCGATGGCTTCTCAAGCAGCAGCTTGGCCAGCGCAATGCGCATCTGCCATCCGCCACTGAACTCATCGGTCTGCCGGGCCCAGTCGTCCTTGCTGAAGCCGAGCCCGCCGAGCACCGCCCCCACCTGCGCATCCAGGTTGTAGAGATCGTGCTGCTGCAGCGTGTCGCTTACCAGGCTGAAGCGGTCCGCAACCACCGCATACTCCGCACTGTCCGGCGCAAAGTGCGCAAGCTGATCGCTGAGCGTGTCCATCTCCTTGTCCATCGCCAGCGCTTCGTGAAAGACCGACAGGCACTCCTCGAAGACGGTCTTGCCGCGCATCACCAGGCCGTCCTGCGGCAGGTAGCCGATGGTCAGCCCCTTGCTGCGATTGAGTTGTCCGCCGTCCAGTTGCTCGATGCCCGCAAGCACCTTCAGCAGCGTGCTCTTGCCCGTGCCGTTGCCGCCGACGAGGCCGGTGCGCTCATCCGGCGTGATCAGCCAGTTGGCGCCTTCAAACAGCAGTTTGTGTCCGAAGCGCTTGGCTCCATCGGCAAGGTGCAGCATGCTTCTATTTTCGCATTGGGGCGCATGCGTCTAAGGTGTTGCTATGATTCATCGCTCTACAAGCCTCTGCCTTCTTGCATTGCTTAGCTCCCTGCCAGTAACAGCGCAGACACTCGCCCATCCGGGCTGGCGCGGCAACGGCATCTCCGCTCAGGCCTGGTGGAAGCATGCGAGCTTCCTCCGCCTGGGCGCGGACACCACCTTTGCCGACGCCGCGCACATGCTCGATTTGATGGCCGAGGCCGGCGTGGACAGCATGATCCTGCCGGACCTGCAGCCTGCCATCGGTGCTCCGCTGCCCTTCAGTGATCGCTTTGGCACACAGGATGATTTGGACGCGTTGCTGCGCGAAGCCTCCGCACGGCGCGTGCATGTGCTGGTCACGATGCCGGTTGCGCGGCTGTCCGCGGGCGATGCGGAGGTGCGCTTCTGGCTGAGCCGCGGCATCGCCGGCTTCCGTGTGGACAACGTCAGCGCAGGCGATCTGTCCGTGCTGCGCGGTGTGCGGTCTGCGATGGCGCGCTTTCCCGGCGAACGCATCCTGATGGCGCATACGGCACCTGAGGCCGCGGCAAGACAAGCCGACCGGGATCCAGTCACGCTGCATCTTCTCTCGGCCGATGAGGCGGCTGCTGCGAATGCTTCTGCAAAGACTCTCGCGATCGACATCACGGATGCAAGCGGCCTCGAGCGCTGGAACCGCGGCGTCGTCCCCATCTTCGGCGAATCGTTGCTCACGCAGGATGAAGGCGGCACGCGCATACGCACTGCCTTGACTCAAAGAGCCGGCACCGCAACGCGCACCACACACGCCGGACGCCGTCCCTGAGCAGGAGTCCGGCTTGCAGCGCACGAGCATTCTCCACGTTGAAGTCAGACAACCTGCTGGTCCGCATGCAGACGCTGTGCTTCAGAAAAAGGCATGGGCGCCCAAAGGAGCGCCCATGCCGGACCTCAGCAAACGCCTAGAAAATCAACTTGGCGCCGAGCTGCATTTGCCGTGGAGGATACGCTCCATTCAACCGACCGAATGCGCTGTCGGTTACGGTAGCGTCTAACCCCGAATAGTTTGTCTTGTTCAGCACGTTAAAGGCATCCGCCTGCACCTTCAATCGAAGAAGCTCCTTGAAAGAGAAGGATTTTGAGACGGTGACATCGCCCTGCTCCAGGCCGGGGAGAATGACCGTTCCCACGCCCGAGTTGCCGAAGCGTCCCGCCGGTGCAGCCGCGAAGGCCGCCGGGTTGAGCCACTGCGCCTGGTGCGAGGCGAGCGTGAACCGGTTGTCCTTGAGATACATGTTGCCACCCAGGTAATCCGCCCTGCGGCCTCCGGTCGCGGTGTTCCCGCCAATGGTCTGGTAAGGTCCGCTTTGGACACGCGCGACGGTCACGATCTGGAAGCCGCCAATCGTCTGGTGCAGAAGCGCGTTGCCGCGAAACTCGGGCAGCTGCCAGACGACGGTACCTACAAAGGCATGGCGACGATCGATACCGAGCTCGCCATAGTTATAGGAAAGGCTCTTCCAGTTCGCCAAGTCGCTGCCGTTGCTGGACGAGTCTCCGAGGGCCTTCGCGTAGGTATAGCTGACCGTGTAATTGAGCTGGCCTTTGCGCTTGGTAAGGTACACCTGCAAGGCGTTGTAGTTGGTGTTGGAATCACTGCGATTCTGCGCAATGCTGGTGAAACCCCGGTAAGGGTTGAAGTAATTCGTACTGTAAGAAGGGTTCGCCGCGACGGACGGCAGATCCGGGTAGTTGATGTTCGGCTGTCGCAACAGGTGATGGCCCACATTGCCGACATAGGTTGTTTCCATGAGCATTCCCATCGGCAATTCCTGTTGAACACCCAGGCTGTACTGTTCGACGTAAGGGTTCTTCAGGTTAGGATCGATGGCGGTAATGCCGCCCTGCAGGCCTGTGTTATTCGGCGTGCCGGCGCTGATGTTACTCAGGTTTGCAAGATCAAACTCGACGTTCTGCAGGAATGGCTGCAGGTTGACCTGGCTGAAACCAACGTTGCCCTCGGAACGGTAGAAGAAGGTGCCAAACCCGCCGCGGACGGAGATCTTCTCCGTCGGCGCGTAGGCGAATCCGATACGCGGGCCGAACGCGCCGTGCATGTTATACAGCCCGCGCGGCGCAACTGCGGGAATCTGTGCGTAAGCGGCCGTGTTGATGTTGGGAACGCGGGAGGTCTGGTCAGACGGGATGGGCGCCGCCGTACGAATCAGCCCGTTAAACGGATTGCCAGAGCCCGGGACCACCTTGCCGGCCGTGGTGACTGTGATCGCATTGCCCGGCACATAATAGTTGGGATCGAAGTTACCGTAATTGTTGGCCTGGGTATACATCGGTATCAGGTCCTGCCAGCGAACGCCGAACTCAAAACTCAGCTGCCGCGCTGCCTTCCATGTGTCCTGTACGAACACTTCAGGCTGGCTGAATCGGAAGTGTCCAGTCGGGTCGGCATTTGCTTCCGTATAACTGCTGAACTGCCCGAGGAGGGCATCGGCAATGGCAAGGCCGCTGGAGTTTACGTTGCCGCTCGTGGTGAAGTTGACACTGCCGTTGTAATTCGGGCGGCCATTCTGATCGACACGGTTGCGGATGTAGATACCACCGAACTTAATCAGATGATTGCCTTCGACAATGGAAACGGTGTCACCCGCCTGGATGTCCGTGGTCGGCGAGAACAGAGAAAAGTAAGGTCCGGAGAAACCGCTGAACCCGGTAATCGCAACGGACGGAATCCCGTTGGGATACTCGCCTGCGCCCGGAAACAACTTGTTGTACTGGAAGCCGAATGTAGAGCGCTCCCAGTTATCGCCGTACGGAGGGATGTGCTGCGATACAAAGCTGAAATTAAACGTAGCCTGGTTGATGATGTTGGGCCGCGCATTCCAGGTCTCCGACACAAGATAGCTCTGCCCTGGTCGATTTCGCGTCGTGGGGACCGTAGGCAGGCCGCCGCTCGAAAAGGTGCCGAATGGATCGATCAAGCTGTTGTGATCGCTGATCCAGCGGCCGAAGATCGAGTTCTTCTCGTTGATCTTGTAGTCAAGCCGAACGATATCTTCGCGAAAGTTCAGCGGGTTGGAAGGCGTCACGATGAGGTTGTTGCTGGGCAGCGTGGCAGCCCCCGCCGGAGAGTCGGTGAAGGCACCAGTCTTTGAGAACGTGCTGTACACGTTCGCGATCGCCTTGCCGTCCGGGGTGATGAATGGCGCGATGTTGTTGCCCGGGATCGGCGTGGAGGTGCCCGGAAAGACGAGTTGCAGCGGCTTGCCGCCGGACGTCAGGCCTGCGAAGTTGCCTCCCAGCATGGCCGTGCTCGGCACCGTCAGGGTCGTCGGGTTCTGCTGTTGCCGCAGACGCTTGAACTCCTCCCCCACGAAGAAGAACAACCTGTCGTGCTTGATGGGTCCGCCGACGGCATATCCGAAGTCGTTATAGACGAGGTGCGTCTTGAAGGTGGAATAGAAGGGCGTCGCATCGAAGAGGTTGTTTCGCAGAGACTCGAACACCGTGCCGTGAAACCCGTTCGTTCCGCCCTTGGTCACGATGTTGAAGGCAGGGCCGGAAGTCCGGCCGTACTCCGCGGAAAAGTTCGAGGTTGCGATCTTAACTTCCTGGATGAAGTCCGGCCCGACGTTATTCACCAGGCTGCCGTTGCTGCCAGAGGCCTGGTTGTAAGCGCCGTCCACCGTCAGGTTGGAAGAGTCGGCCCGGTTCCCGTTGCTGGCCTGATTGGTCGAGGCGAGGCTCGTCGTTACGGAGAAGATATCCGGGTTGGTCACGACCGACCCTGGGATCAGCGTGATCAGCTGGATGTAGTTACGCCCGTTCAGGGGCAGGTTCTCGACCTGCTTGGTGTCGATCACGTGGGCGAGTTCGCCGCTCGTCGTATTCAGCGTTTCGCCGGGAGCGGCGGTGACAGTGACCGATTCGTTGGTCGTTCCCACAGCCAGTTGAAAGTCTGCCGAAACGTGAGCATCCGCCGTGATGGAAAGCCCGGTCCGCTTCTCACCGCGAAACCCTGGCTTCGAGATCTCGACGGAGTAGTCGCCGATCGGAAGATTGGTCTGAACGAAGAACCCACTGGCGTCAGAGACGGCAGTCTTGACCGCTTGTGTCCCAACATTGGTGATGGTGATGGTCGCACCGGGCACCGCTGCGCCCGACGCGTCCGTGACGTTGCCTGCAATCTGGCCGAGCGAAGTTTGCGCGTGCAGGGCAGACGCACCGGCGCAGACAACGACGGCGGTCAGCGCTAACTGAACCGTCCCAAAGATTTGACGTGGCATGGCTCTCCTAAGCAGTTGTTGATGGGTTCGTGGTGTTTTCGCGACCGAATAGCGAGCGCTTCCTGGCCGGGTCGAAACATATTCCCTGGCACGTGGGCTGTCAACTGAAAACGAAGCTCGCAGATCAGGCGATGTGCAGGCCGGAGTAGCCTGCGTAGACATCGTCGAAGATCGCATCCCAGCTGCACGTCAACGCATACGCGCGCGCAGCCTGCCCCATCGCATGCAGGCTTGATTCGTCGCTCACCAGATCGCAGATCGCTTCCGGCAGTTGCGCCGCGGGCCGCACCACGCCTGTAACGCCGTCGCGCACGATGAACTTGGGGCCACCTCCCGTTGTGACAGCCGCGGGAACGCCGCTGGCGAGCGCCTCAAGCACCACGTTGCCGAAGGTGTCGGTCTCCGATGGAAACACGAACAGGTCCATGTCGGCATAGCTCTGCGCCAGCGCTTCGCCACGCTGCACGCCCATGAAGTACGCCTGCGACAGATTCGCCCGCAGGGTGGCTTCTTCGTCTCCGTGGCCTACGATCAGGAAGCAGGCGTTGCTTATGTCTCCCGCCTGCAGGGCGCGCTCGATCGCCGGCAGCGTGATGACATTCTTTTCGACAGAAAGCCTTCCCACGTAGCCAAGCACAATCGTGCCGTCATCGTTGGAGCGCGTACGCCTTGCGGGTGTAAACAAGTCGGTATCGACGCCGCGGCGCATCACGTTGCATGGTCGGCCCGTCCTGCCACGCAGCAGGTCGCACAGATCTTCGTTGGGTGCATATAGAACCTTCGCTAGCCGATAAAAACGAGTGGTCGCGGCAAGTGTGCCGGCCTCGATCCACCTTCCCGCGGCAGGTAGGATCCGGCTGAGCCACGCGGCGCGCCGTGCAGCATATTCGTGCACGTTCGTGTGCCAGCTCGCAGCCAGCGGAACGCCGAGCTTCCACGCAAAGTAAGCCGCAAAGATACCGAGTTCGCTCGGGCCGGTCATGTGAATCACGTCCGGCCTGAAGTCGCGCAGGGTGCGCTCGATCACACCTGCGTACCGCAGAAAAAGCGGATCGAAGCTGAGGTCCTTTTCCATGCGAATTGCCGCGCGGCTGCGTGGCAGCTCCAGCGTGGTGACCGGACCATCATTTGCCAGGACAGGTCGCCCACGCATGCCGGGCAGCGCCGCCCGCACGCAAAGGAACGGCAGCCCATGCCGCGCCGCATACGCCTGGAAGTTCCGAGCGGTGTGCGCGACCCCGTTGACCTCGTGGAACGAGTCAGGAAAGAAGGCCACACGTGGAGCGTTGCTCATGCAGGGCCGCTCCGCTCGACGTAGTCTCCCATGGCAGCAAACTACCAGACGCCGTGAGAGACTGTGCGCGCATGACCGACGGAACGCAACCTGTTCCACTTCGCAACGTGCTGCACGCAATGCTGCGGCACCCGCTCACGCTGCTGCGCGACTGGAACTGGAAGGCGGGGTTGTTCTCCGCGATGCTGCGCGGCGCGCTGTTCTTCCTGACGAACCTGCACGCAGGCCGTGCGCGCGCCGGTAAGGCGATGCTGGTGGAACTCGTCTACGCGACCATCGCCGCAGGCCTTGCCGGAGCCGTGACGCAGAGGCTTCGCCATGCCGTTCCACGCGCGGCAACCGCGGCTGTCGTCTGGCTGGCGATCCCACTCCTTATGTTGGCGGCGCAAGCTGCCGTGCACCACGCGATGGGAACACCGCGCCTTCGTGCCAGCCTGCTGGCGTCGTTCGTCTTCACCGCGTTCGCAACAGGATTCAACTGGTTCGCCATGAGCCGCGGCGCCTTCGTCACAGGAGAAGGCAGGTCTTTCACGCGTGATCTGCTGCTGGTGCCGCGACTGCTGTTGCAGTTCGCCGGGTCACTTATCGGCAGGAATGGAGGAACAGATAGCAGATATTAGTTAGTTTTAACTAACCGAGATATCACGGGTAATATCGAAATCGATGATTAGTGAAAATTTAGGCGCAGAGCTGTGGCGCGGCGGCCAATCCTGCCCTTTAATAGAAGGAACACGGGATGGCAGCGACAGTTACTTGCCAGCTCAAAGCAGCATGATTTCCGCCCAGGTCCTAGTTACATAGTTCAACACGCGGTGTCGCTATGTCTCCAGGTATGACCTTCGTCGGATCAATGTTCTGCGGTGTCGCAATTTTTCTGTTTCTCTTCACGATCTATGCGAACGTGGAGGGAAACCGCATTTCCGCAACGCGTCATGTCTTTCACGACATCCGGCGCGACATGAAGCGGCATCCCGCGCATCGTGTCTGGTGGCGCGCTTTCCGCATCGCCATGGGATGGCAGAGGCAGCGTCGTACCCAGGCGCCGAGCAGAGCAATCACCTTCGTGCGTAAGGACGTCCACACCGGCCAGCCTAACCAAGCGTGGCGCTGATATCGGGGCCGAGCTCCTCTTGAGCGTTGCGAGCCGGCTCTTCAGGTACCTGCTCGTCTGACGGACATTCAGGGCAGTGCTTCTCCAGGCCTTCGCGCAGCAGCGCAAAGGCCGCTTCGGGCGTGTCAGCAAAACGGAACAGGTCCTTGTC
Source organism: uncultured Terriglobus sp. (assembly GCA_964657335.1). Lineage (GTDB taxonomy): Bacteria > Acidobacteriota > Terriglobia > Terriglobales > Acidobacteriaceae > Terriglobus. Next base: position 551 of record CAZZVI010000080.1, on the reverse strand, counting down.
CCTGGTGGCGATCGCGCCTTTCGCGGCCAGCAGGTCGAGGTTGAGAACGCCCTTCCAGTAGTCCGAACCGTAGATGATGATCGTCATCTCCTTCGCCATCTTGTGCGTCTGCGCCAGCGTCAGCAGTTCGAACATCTCGTCCAGCGTGCCGAAGCCGCCGGGAAAGACGACAAGCGCCTTTGCGAGATACGCGAACCAGAACTTGCGCATGAAGAAATAGTGGAACTGGAAGTTCAGCGCGGGCGTGATGTACGGATTCGGCCGCTGCTCAAACGGCAGCGCAATGTTCAGACCGATGGTCTTGCCGCCCGCTTCAAACGCGCCGCGATTCGCCGCTTCCATGATGCCAGGTCCGCCACCGCTGGTCACAACAAAGCGACGTCTGCGGCCCTTCAGGCCCTTGGACCAGTCCGTCAGCAGGAACGCGAGACGCCGCGCATCTTCGTAGTAGCGGGCCATCTCGACGGCCGTTTCAGCGCGCTTGTGCTGCAGGTCGCTGGCATCGGTCGCGCCCGGCTGCTTCAGCGCCCAGCCGTAGGCCGCGAGATAGG
>CAZZVI010000079.1:0-13186 GCA_964657335.1 uncultured Terriglobus sp. | reverse complement strand
GTGCGCATGTAGACGACGTTGTCGTGCGTGACCAGATCGCGGCCTTCGACCAGCTCGATGCCCATCTGCCGCGCGAGGTAGGCGTGCTCGTAGTACGCGGAGTTGAAGACGCCGGGCGACAGCAGGACGATATTCGGCTCTGGCCGGCCTTCGGGTGCGAGCGACCGCAGTGTGCCCAGCAGCAATTGCGTGTACTGCTCGATGGGACGCACGTTGTACCGGCGAAACATCTGCGGGAAGATGCGCTTCATGACGCGGCGATTCGTCAGCATGTAGCTCACGCCGCTGGGTACGCGCAGGTTGTCCTCCAGAACGACGAACTCGCCGTTCTCAAGCCGGATCAGGTCCGTGCCGACGACTGCAATGTACACATTGCGCGGCACCTGCAGGCCGATCATGTGCCGGCGAAACTGCTTGCAGCTGTAGACGATCTCGCGCGGCACAACGCCGTCAGAGAGAATGCGGCCCTCGGTGTAAATGTCTTTCAGGAAGAGATTGAGTGCGGTAATGCGCTGGGTCAGCCCTTTTTCCACGATGGCCCATTCGCTCGCCGTGATCATGCGCGGCAGCAGATCGTAGGGAAAGATCTTTTCCGTGCCTTCTTCGCGTCCGTAGACGGTGAAGGTGATGCCTTGGTTTAGGAAGGAGAGGTCGGCTGCCTGCTTGCGGCGCTCAACCTCGGCGCGGGGCAGTGCGGAGAACTGCTCCATCAGCACTTCATAGTGGCCGCGCAGCTGTTCCGGTGCCGCGAACATCTCGTCGTAGGCGCTGTCCAGCAGGTAGTCGTCCAGGTTGGGCCGAAGCGGCTCTAAATTGTCCATCCGTGGTCACAGTATAGAGGCGCGTCCATGGGTGCCCCACATCTCGCTTCTGAGATGTGGGCCTTCAGCCGCCTCAAAGAATGACGGAGAACACGAAATCCCATGTCCGAAAGCGAGACATGGGGCACCCACCTTTTGCTTCTCTTCAGAACAAATCAGACGGTTCAGCGCAGCAGCATGGTCATCCAGCCGCGGTCTTCGGTCGGCGGCTGCGGTGGCTCGACCGCGCTGCGATGCTTTGCGTCGGGCACCATGGTCAGCGTCTGCTCATGCCGGTCGCGTACCACGGTCAGGCTTACGGGGTGGCCTTTGCTGTCGCGCAGAGCGCGGCTCCAGTCGGACTTGCTGGCGACGTGTCCGCCATTCATCTTCGTGACGACATCGCCCGCCTGCAGGCCTGCGATCGCTGCGGGGCTGTTGGGATCGACCTCGTGCACTAGCAAACCCTTGCCGTCCTTCACGCCGAAGAAGCCCGCGAGTTGCGCTCCCATGGCATCGACCGTTGCCCCGGTATACGCGGGTGACAGGGCAAGCAGGTGGCCTGACATGAATCCATGACCGAAGCCGCCGCGGCTGGATGCAGCCGGAGCGGAAGATGCAACCATATCCTCGGATGCTGGTTCAGGGACGACCCAGTGCTGTTCCCAGGCCTGCTTCTCCAACTCCGCGCGGTTGGCCATGGTGGCGTTTACGGTCTGCTCCGCGCCGTCGCGGCAGACGTTCAGGCTCACGGTGCGGCCCGGCTGCAGATCGTGCAGGATGCGGTGCAGGCCATCTTCATCGTCGACGATGGCGCCGTTCACGCTGAGGATCACGTCATGCGCGCGCAGCCCTGCCTTGCCGGCGGGGCCGTCATGATCGACCATGGTCACTTCAGCGCCGTGCACGCTCTTGAGGTGCAGCGTGCTCATCTCGGCGTCGGTCACGTCGCGAACCATGATGCCCAGGTAGCCAGCGCCCTGGGAGTGGCCGTTACCGGGACCGGCCGCCGCCGAGAGCATTTCCGGGGTGACCCAACGCAGATTCACGCGGGTCTGCGCCTGGACGTGTACCTGTGCCACCGACAACACGACGGCAGCGATCGCGATCCCAAGTGATTTACTGGATGCCATCGACGTTCCCCAGCGCCTGCATGGAGGCATTGCGGATGTATGGATTGTCATCCTGCGTGGAAACAGTATGCAACACCCGACGCACGCTGCTGTCGCCTTCGACCGGCTCGAGCATCGCGATCGCGTGGGTGCGGACCTCGGCGCTCTTATCGACCATCAGGCTTTCCAGCACGGCATCGCGAACCTTCTGGTCTTCGCCGATGTAGGGCTGCAGACCTTCGAGCGCACGCAGGCGGACCGCGGGGCTCTTGTCATAGCGAAGCCGCACGAGCAGCGCATCACGAAAGTCGGTGTCGCCGGCCTTGCCGTGCTCGCATCGGCCGGCCTTGCATTCAGCCACCAGCAGATCCACGCTTTGCGCGCGGACGCCGTTATCCGTGCCGCTCCCTGCGGCCAGCATCAGCAGTTGACGCAACTGCGGCTCGTCGATGCGGCCGGTAAAGGTGGTCGGCACCGTGCGGTCGTAGCTGACCTGGACGACGTTCGGATCAGAGGTCCGCACAATGCCGTTCACACTGGCGATGGTGCCCTCCGTATCGTGCGACACGATGATCGGAGGCTGCGGCGCCGGAGCGTGCGCCGCCTGGTAGCGGGTCAGAAGGCTGCCGCTCAGAAAGCCCGTTCCAACCAGCAGCGTGGCCAGCGCAGGAGCGGCATACAGATGCTGCCAGACGCCCAGCAGGGCCGCGCGAAGCCGCATGCCCAGCGTGCTTTCGCTGGCTTCATCCAGCGCGGTGTCCAGACGCATGCGGGAGGCAGTGAGCAGGTTCGGGGAAATCTCGGGAACGGATTCTTCTGCCATTTCCATGCGAAAGGCATTCATGGCCTGACGCTCTTCTTCGCACGCCTGGCACCCGTGCAGGTGGAGTTCCAACTCGGCCTGTCCCTCAACGGAGAGGTCGTCATAGGCCTGCAGGACGAGATGTTCGATCGCTTCTTCGCACTTCATGACGCGTATTCCTTGTCTGGCTTCCAAAAAGTTGTTGCGTACCGCTCAGGAGGGTCGTTGCCCGCCATCATTTTTCTGCTGCTTTTTGCTGGTAGCTCTTTCCTAACCGGCTGCAGCTTCACTACCTGTCTACTAGACTCGGGTCCACCCGAAATCCTCACCTGCTTATCGAAAAAAGCAAAAATAAAAGATAAAGGCTAGAGGCTTAAAGCGAAAGGCCACCAAGCTGAGGAGCTACGCGTCTGCCAGGTTTGCCCGAAGCTTGCGCGTCGCGCGGAAGAGCGTGTTCTTTGCTGTCTCTTCCGTGGTCTGCAGCATCTCGCCGATGGTGCGCAGCTTCAATCCCTGATAGTGCTTCAGTTCGAAGACCATGCGTTCGCGCGGTGTTAACAGTCCCAGAGCGCTTTGAATGCGGTCGTTCAAGTGTTTGCGGCGCAGCTCCAGCTCAGGATTCGCGCCGGACCGGTCGTCGCTCAGGTTCGCCATCAGGTCAATCGTGTCGCCACTGGAATCCGTGACGGTCGAAGGATCTTCGCGGCGGCTCTTGCGGCGGCGCAGCGCGTCGAGGCACAGGTTCGTCACAATGCGGTACAGCCATGTGTAGAACGAGCACTCAAAGCGGAAGTTCGACAGGTGCCGGTAGGCCTTCAAAAAGGCCTCCTGGTGTACGTCCTGCGCGTCCTGCTCGTTGCCCAGCATGTGCAGCGCCAGGCGGAGCACAGCGCCGTCATACCGGCGCACCAGCTGGTCGAAAGCGCCGCGTTCCCCACGCTGCGCCTGCCGGATGAGTTCGTCATCCTCAAGCCGCTGCTGGGCGCGTGCTTCCATCTGCGCCGGCGTCAGTGCCGCGCGTCCGGTCCGAGTTGCCGCTGCCTTCGACACCTGCGGCGATTCTACCGCGACCACGCCCGGCCCAAATGCGCCAGATGCGCCAAACACGCTGCCGCTTACCGCCTCACCCAATGCCTGTGAACCCATGGTGCGCTGACTCCGGAGTCAGAAGATCGAACTACAACGTAGTAGACCGGGCAAATCGGAAAAGGTTAGTAGCAGTGGGTCTGTGTGGAATCAGTCCTCAGGAGTCGAAGCTCAACTGTCAGCGGACCGGGCAAGCACCACGTTCTTCGGCTGGAATGACCTTGCGGGCTGAATGCCCGCGCTTCCATAGCCCCGGGGCAAAGTCCTGGGGTACGAATCTTTCGCCCGGGCTACAGCGCCTTTCTCAGGTGCCATCGAGACGCAGACAATGGTCACTTTGCAGGGAGCAGGCCCACATGTCGTAGCACCATGTGCGCGAAGACCTTGTGCCTTGACCAATCGCCTAACGGCGATAGCAGCAGCGACTTCGCCATGATGCCGAGATGCGGTCGGTTCTGCTCGCGCTCTGAGAGGGCGACACGGCCGAGAAAGTGGCTCTTCGCCCCCAGTCGGCGCAAGGGCCGCAGTGCCGGTGGGTAGCCCGGGCCGATGTGCCGGTCCCATGCACGCAGTTCCGCCTCCAGCATCCGGAAAGATTGATTACTGATGTTGGATTCGTGCACCCGGATCAGCAGCAGATCTTCCGGCACCAGCAGGAAGCGGCAACCCGCCGCGACCAGCCGCAGCCACAGGTCCCAGTCTTCGCAGGGCTTTGCGTCGTTATCGAAGCCGCCCACCTGCCGCACCAGGTCCCGCCTTACCACAACCGTACCGGGAGGCACGCGCAGGCTGCCGCGCAGGCCAGGCGCAATCTCGTCCGAGGGAGGCAGGCGCAAAGGCGGAGGTCCGAAGTCTTCCGGGTCGCCCGGGCCGCGCAGCGCGATCGCGTTGCAGGTGCAGGCATCATAACCGGGCGTTGCTGCCAGGGCGGCAATCTGCTTTTCAAGCTTGTCGAGTCGCCAAACGTCGTCCGAGTCGAGAAAGGCAACCCACTCCGACGTCGCGACGCCGAGGGCATGATTCCGTGCGGCGGAGGCGCCGCCGTTCTTCTGCCGAAGCACGGTCACGCCCGCGTAGGATTCGGCCACCTCTGCCGTGCGGTCGCTCGAACCGTCGTCGACTACGATCACCTCGTCCGCGGGGCGGGTCTGCCGCAGCACGCTATCCAGAGCTTCGCGGATGTAGTCCTCGCGGTTGTACGCAGGAATGATGACCGCAACCGTGCTCATATCTCGTCATTATTGCAAAGCACTTCTTCACGCTGCTTGCCGGGATATCACCTCAGGAAGCACGTGCGGGTTTACCATGGAGTCATGGATCGCCCTGTGCCGCAGCGGCGCACATTGACGGGAAGGCGAGTCGGCGGTCTGTTGCTGCTGGGTCTGCTCACTGTTGTGGCTTCGGCACAATGGTTGCCGCCAGACATGGGCATCCCCGCCTTCCACAGCACGCCGCCGAAAGGCAAGCTGCCGCCGCTGCTGCCGGAAAGTCAGCGCACGGGCATCTACTTTACTCACCATTACCAGACGGTGGCCTACCAGATGGCGGATGCTGTACCTGCCGTCATCTACCAGCAGCCCTGCTTCTGCTGGTGCAGCCGCGCACTCGGCCATAAGAGTCTTTATTCCTGCTTTCAGGACAGCCACGGAGCGACATGCTCCGTCTGCATGAGCGAGGCGGCATTTGCGTATCAGCAGACCCGTCTCGGCAAAACTCCCGCGGAGATCCGTGCCGGCATGATCAAGGGCGACTGGAAGGCAGTGACGCTGCCCGGACTGAGCATGGACCAGGCTGTCTCGAAGGAATAAACGGAGCGAGCGGAGGCCTTCAGGCCTCTGAAAAGACAGGTTGACGTCCGGTCCGTATCCCGGGCGGGGTGTCTCGCGTGACGCCGGAGCATGGAGCCAATGCCCGCCGGCTACGGCAGCGTGGGCGGTTCGACGCTTGCGATGGAGAGGGTTGGCTGGGTCAGGACGCGCTTCGGGTTCGGCATTGGCGCGACCTTCGGCGTTGCGACGCCCTTCAGCGCCACCGCAAGCAGCGTGTCGGCTGCGTCCGTGCTGCCGGCGTCCATGCGGCTGCCCCGGACGAAGGTCCAGTGCTGGGCCGGGTCTGTGTGAAAGGCAGCATTATGCAGCGCCGGCTGGCCGGAGGCGATAAACCGGGCATAGTCGGTCCACCCGGTCTCGTCGCAAACCACAACGAAGTGCCATCCGGCTGGCGCGCCCCGCCGTTTCACCGCGTCACGCACATTGGTCATCTTTGCCTTGCAGGCGGTAACCTCCGTCGCGTTCAGATGGTCCAGGTCGCCGGCGATGCAGAAGTGCGTCTGGGCGAGTGCGGCGGTGGCGAGGCCGAGGAAAAAGAGGGGGAGGGTACGGTGAGGGCGCATGGAAGTAGCTCCAGGGTTAAGTTCTTCTCATCTCTTCGGCATCGCTGCGGAGCGCTTCAATGGCAAACGGCACATCCAAAGGAAATCTTCGACTGAAGATAGGGCAGCATGCCTTGATTAAGGTCAATTGCAAGGTTTGGCGCAGCCGATAAGGTGGTTGAAGCGTCAGAAACGCTTAAAGGATCGCGCATCCGGCGGCCCGATGGAGACGTATACTAACCATGGATCGTCAGGCGGGACGGATAATGAAATTGCCGAATGACTCCCGAGGCGGTATCCTGAGCCTCGCACCCGAGCCTGTTTACCGACTGTCCCCCAAGGTAACCTTCTGATGAGAGTTCGTACCGTAGCTTGCTCGTGCCTGCTTCTCGCCGCCAGTGTTGGGGGCGCAAAGACGCTTGCGGCTGCCAGCCCGGATTGTGCCCGGTGGATCAAGGAATATCAGCAGGGTCTGTCGCGTAATGCGGTGCTCGGTAAAAAGCATGTCGTCAAGGCAGCGCATCACCTGGTCATCCCCCATCCTCACCTGCAGCGTGCCAGCACGGTTCCCGGCCGCGTGCGGCCGCCCAAGCTTTCCCCGGCAGAGATGCTGAAGCGCTTCAAGGTATTGTGCGGGGAAGATTTGCCGGACGAGGTTCTGCCAGTCGCCTTTGTGCCGACCGGCTTGGAAGACGTCATGATTCCTCCGACAGACATGCCGGACAGTGACACGGTCGCGGAATTGACCGGCAACGGGACACCACCGATCTTCACGCCGCCGGTTGACAATGGCACTCCGCCGACCCAGCCCACGCAGCCGACCAACGGTGGCGGACCGACAAATGGCGGCCTGCCCTCCACGCCGATTGTTCCCGTGACGCCGATCACTCCCTCTCCTGTGCCGGAGCCGGGCACGTTTGTGCTCCTGCTGACCGGACTGGCGACGATGCCGGCCGCGATGCGCCTACGCCGCAGATCTAAAACGGGAAACGCCTGACGCTTGCGGGCATGTACCAAAAGGGGATGCTCTCAGAGCATCCCCTTGCTGCATTCCCACCGGCTTCGCGCGGAGCTTCACGATATGCTTGCTCTGCCGGTCAAATTCCCGGCCAGGGTGGCCACGCGTCAACGTCGCGACCGCTCTCATCTTTGTGCCTTACAGGACGCGATGCCATCCATCCAGAGACCCTGTGCCGTGTTCGTTCTGGGCCTGGCGCCGGTGAAGATCGGCGGCATGGAGAAGTTCTTGCGACTCTTCGTTCTGCGCATGGACAGCGCGGGATGGGACACCGTCCTCTGCTTCGATGGACCCGTCGGCGATGAGTTTCGCGCCTCGGTCGACTTTGCCTTCTGCACGATTGAGCAGGTCGCGAACCAGGGTGATCTTGGCTTTGGCGCCAGCCGGGCGCTCTGGCGCGTGCTCCGGGCCCACAGGCCGAAGAGATTTATCTATGCCTTCAACGGCATCATGCGGACGTTCCCCTGGCTTGCGCGCCTGTCGGGCTGCCGCGAGATTTCTTTCTACGACCACTCGTCCCGCGCGCCGGAGTTCGTCGCCCGTCCACTCTCGCTGCCCAAGCGCACCGTCGGCCGGGCCTTGACCGCGCCGCTCACGCTGATTGTCTCCGTCGCAGAGTTCACCCGCGCCACCGGGACCGCGCTTGGCGTCAGCACGGCTCCGAACGTGGTGCTGACCAACGGCGTCGAGGTGCAGACGCCATCACCGGAACGCGGCCGGGCGCTGCGCGAGCGGCTCGGCATCTCGGCGGATGCAGTGGTCTTTACCCAGCTCTGCTGGATGGTGCCGGTCAAGGGTGTGCTCACGCTGCTGGACGCGGCGGCATCGACGATCTCCGCCGTTCCGCGAGCGTACTTCCTGTTGGTGGGCGACGGTCCCCATCTTCCCGCGTATCGTGAGCGTGCGGCTGCGCTGGGCATTGCAGACCGCGTGATCTTTACCGGTGTTATCTCGAACCCAACGTCACAGGGCATCTTTGAGGCGTCCGACGTGTACTGCCAGCCATCGCTCTGGCAGGAGGCGTGTCCCCTCGCCGTGCTGGAAGCCATGTCGTTCGGCCTGCCGGTGGTGGCCAGCCGCATCGGCGGCCTGCCGGAGCTGGTGCGCGACGGTCTGACCGGCTTCCTGTTCGCGCCGGGCGACGCGCAGGCCATGGCGGAACGGCTCATCGAGCTTGCAGGCGATCTGGCGCTGCGTCGAAGCATGGGCGAAGCGGGCTACGAGCATGTCGTCACCGCTCACCGCCTTGAGGACACCGTCGACCGCTACGTCGACCTGGTGCTCGGCCCTGCAGGCAAGTAGGCTATTCCGGCTCCTGCGGAGACAGGGACAAGCCCGTCATCGCATAGGCGTAGGGGAAAGCCGTGATCACCGAGGCCAGCACCTGCAGCAGAAAGAACACGTTGTTGTTTGCGATAGCGGGAGTCGAGCTGCGGCGTGTCAGGTAGGCGATCGCAAAAGATACCAGCGTGCCGCACACCACCGTAGCCGCAAGCAGGAGGAAGTACGGCAGCGGCTCGCCGCGTCGCGTCGGCGGCTGCTCCTGCACGCGCAGTACGAACGCGCGAAGCGTGCCGATGCTGAGATACAGCAGCGCCACGACCAGCGGCAGCACCACGGCAGCCACCAGCCATTGCAGCGAGGCAGGCTTCAGGCCGGCGCGCAGGGCACGGGGAATCAGCACCGCAGAAACCAGCGTTCCGGACCACAGTACATACACCAGCGCTAGACCGCAGATGCGCAGCCATGCAGGCCACAGGCCGTCCGGCGTGCCGGTGTGCAACACGGGTTTGCGAATGCCGGTGCGTGCATCGGCATCGATCGCCCGCGCCACCACCCCCAGCGCGTACAGGTAGAACAGCAGGCTTAACGCCGTCACGGCGAAGCCGATGCCGGTGGCGATCAGAGCCACCTTGCCAGGGCTCGGCATGCCGGCGATGCCGCCTCCCAGCACTGACCGCGGCGCGGAAGCCAGTAGCGCCGCGCGCGTGACCGGCCGGCTCAGCCACTGCACGAGGGACCGCAGCACGTCGGCAACCACCAGCGGCAGCCAGAGCACGGGATGCGTCGTGAAGATGCTGGTTGTCCGGCGAAAAAGATCGCTTGTCTGGCTCAACGTTCGTTCACCACCCTCCTTGTGAGACTAACCCGCGGGAGGCAGTTCGCGGTTGTAGACATAGACCCAGTGACGTTCTTTTCGTCCGTCCGGCAGGGTAATGGTCCGCTCGCGACGGCGGAAGAGACTCGTCTCCGGTTCCCGAGGGTTGAATCCCTCGTATGCATCCAGCGTTTGAAGCGTCTCAGTTTCGTCTGGAAGCGCGAAAAGAGTGCCGAAAACACGCTCCCGTTTGCCTCCAGGCGCTAAAGCGGGATACTCGCCCAGATCGTGCAGCTCGCCGAGGATTGTGCCAGGTCCGATCAGCCTGAGTCGCTCAACCGCACCCCGGATTTCATCGGGAGCGCGGTCCGGGTGCAGCGTGCCGTAGATGAACAGGCCTTTCTTCACGGCTGTGGCGGCGAAGACGACTTCTGCTGCTGTGCGGCGGAGGCTTGAAGGATCAACTGCATCAGTTTCGGCATTGCCGCCTGCATTCGTGTCTGGGCAATCGCCTGAGACTTCGCCAGGATCTCCGGCTGCTTGGCTACCATGGCCTGCCCTGTTGGCGACCGATAGAAGGCCAGCAAGCCGTCGATATCTTCTTCGGTGTAAGTCGTGGCATACAGGTCCACGTACTGCGGCTCCATGGTCTGCCAGTCCAGCGTCTCCCGCAGGAACTGACTCACGCGGAGCATCAGATCGTCCAAGTTCTTCTGCTGTTCCGGCGTCTGCTTCGCGATGCCCGGTGCGATTGCCTGCACCATACTCCGCATCCGCTCGGGATTGGACATCTGGTTGATAGTGTCTTGCAGGTGAATGATGGCGAACATCTCCTTGATCTTCACGCGCTTTGAAGCCTCATCTGCACGTGCCTGCGACGAGCCGGCGGCAAGCAACAAACACATCACGACGGGAACAGCGAACTTTCGAGTACAGGTCATCATTTAATCTCCAGCGGCTTTCTTGCAAAGTAGTACAGCGAAAAGGCCAGCAGAGCGAACATCAGCACGCTGACCGGGTCGTGGTAGAGCGGGTTGTGGCTGCTGAAGCGGGGCAGCATCCAGTTGCCGCCGCGCTGCTCGCTGACGCCTTCGATCAGGCGCACGCCCACGCCCATCAGTCCCATGATGCCGCCCGCCGCGATCAGGCCGCTGGCGAAGAGCGATCCGGGACTGACCTCGTCGTTGTCCAGGTCGGTGAGCGCTTCGTTGTTCGTCAGGGCAGCCTCTTGCTCATCCGCCGTCAGGGTGGGCGTGATCGGCACACCGGCCGCATCGTACGTCACAACAACTTCCGTGCCGGCGGGCGATGCTGCCGCAACGCGAGCGGCAATCACCTCTGCCTGTCGTAGAGCAGCATCACGCGCGCGAGCCTTGGCGACGGCAGAGTCCACCATCCAACGGATCAACCCGCCGGCAAAGATGGCAAGCGTGGTCGCGATGGAGAGGTACGCGCCAACGGCCAGCGTGAGCGAGCGGACACCCGCGAGCTCCACCGCCAGCACCAGCGCCACGCCCAACAGCACGAGCGACCACGGCAGCTTGCGCGACAGGATGCCGTTGATGACCGTCGCCATCAGCCGGCCCTGCGGGGCCGCGGCCTTTTCGCTGCCGATACCTTGCACCCACTGGATCTCGAGCAGCCCGGTGGAGCGGTTCAGCAGGTACTTGCCGTCTTCCAGCGTGGGCGAGCCGATGGCATTGATCAGCTCATAGTTCATCGCGTTGTTGATGTCGATGCGCTTGGAGCTGTCGGCCGGGTCGGGCAGGCTGAGGCGCGGGCGCGGGAAGCGTCCGGTGTCCTGCAGGCCCTCCGGCAGCGCCTTTGTGTCGATTGCGATCGGCGTCGGCAGGCGATGAAAGCTCTCCAGCGCCTTGTTCATGCCGCTGAGCGTCAGGCCGATGACGAAGGTGGAAACCACCACGCCGATCATCACGGCAAGCTGCGTCTTCCACGGCGTCGCGCCGATGATGTAACCGGTCTTCAGGTCCTGCGCGGTGTCGCCCGCATTCGATGCGGCAATGCAGACCACGCCGCCGATGGTGATGGCCAGCGCTCCGAAGGCAGGCGCCGTCCAGCCCTTCACGAGGAAGATTGCCGCCGTCGCCATGAGCGTCGCGATGGTCATGCCGCTGACCGGGCTGGCCGACGAGCCGACGATGCCGACGATGCGCGCGCTGACCGTGACGAAGAGGAATCCGAAGACAACGATCAGCAGCGCCGCGGCGAGATTGGCAAGCGCACCCACCTGAGCGCCGGGGACCGGCTTCCACTCGAGAAAGGCCCACATGATGGCGACCAGCAGCACCGATCCGCCGTAGACAAAGCTGTTCGGCAGATCATGCGAGGTGCGCGCGACCTTGTCCGTCGTATCGCCCGTAGTGGTTGCGGCGTTCTTCTTGGCGCGCAGCGATCCGGTCAGCGCGCTGACGATGGTGGGCAGCGTGCGCAGCAGCGTCAGGCAGCCCGCGGCGGCGACGGCGCCCGCGCCCATGGGACGGATGTACGTGCGCCAAAGATCGCTCGGACTCATCGCGCTGATGGGTACGGTGCCGGGGTACAACGGGTGCGCCAGGTGCGATCCGAAGAAGTAGATCGCCGGCATCAGTACCAGCCAGGAGAAGACGCCGCCCGCCAGCATCACGCCCGAGATGCGGATGCCGATGATGTAGCCAACGCCGAGATACTCCGGCGTGGCATCGGCACGTATGGAGCCGCCCTTCAGCAGGTGCTGCGGTCCCAGATCGAAGTCTTTCTTCGGCGTGCCCGGCCAAAGGCCAAGCAGGTTGTCGTTCTGGAAGAGCGTGTACAGCGAACCCAGGCCAAGCCCGAGGAAGATGCGCGAGGCGAACGATCCGCCGCGTTCCCCGGCCATCAGCACGTCGGCGCAGGCGGTGCCTTCGGGATACAGCAGCGTGCCGTGCTCCTCCACGATCAACTGCCTCCGAAGAGGGATCATGAAGAGCACGCCGATCCATCCACCGAAGAGCGCCAGCGCGAAGATGCGCGCGTACTCCAGGTCAAAGCCAAGGAAGATGAGCGCCGGCAGTGTAAAGATGACGCCGCTGGCGATCGACTGGCCCGCGTTGCCGGTGGTCTGGACGATGTTGTTCTCAAGAATCGAAGACTTGCCCAGCACGCGCAGGATCGAGATGGAAAGCACCGAGATGGGGATCGATGCGGCTACCGTCAGACCGGCCTTCAGGCCCACATACACCGTCACCGCGCCAAACAGGATGCCGAAGAGCGCGCCGATGAGGATGGCCCTGAAGGTCATCTCGGGCCGCGTCTCGTGCGCGGGAACGAACGGGCGGAAGGCAGGCGGGTGCGTGCTGGTCGATGACATGAGCAATCCTCTGAGTGGAGCGAGTGTATCAACTTCAACGGCGTGTCTGGTTGCGGATGGGCAACCCTAAACCTCGTCATCCTGAGCGCAGCCGCGAAGCGGCGGAGTCGAAGGACCTGCTTTCCTTCGGAGCGGCTACACTGCTCGCCATGCGCACCTACGAAAGCTACGTCTACATCGTGGCGAGCCGCAGCCGCACGATCTACATCGGCATGACGAATCGCCTGCAGGCGCGCATCGCGGAACACAAGGCTGGAACGTTTGAGGGCTTTAGTAACGATTACCGATGCACTCGGCTCGTTTACTTCGAGCGCTGCGCTGGACCCACAGGAGCGATCCTCCGGGAAAAGCAGTTGAAAGGTTGGCGCCGTGAGAAGAAGATCGCACTCATCGACCGGGACAATCCAAGGTGGGTTGATTCGAGCGAAGCCTGGGACAAACCGGTCCCGTCGTACAAGTGGACGAAAGAGGAGTTGGCGGAACGCGAAGCGAAGCGCCAGCGCGAGCAGAAAGCAGGTCCTTCGACTCCGCTGCGCTCCGCTCAGGATGACGA
>CAZZVI010000078.1:0-13271 GCA_964657335.1 uncultured Terriglobus sp. | reverse complement strand
GGTCGAGCTGGGCTCTTTGTCGTTTCGTTAGTGTGACGTTTACTTGACAGCCTTCGATGGCTGTATTGTGGGCCTTCATCGGCATGAACCCGGTGTACGAGATACTCTGCGGCACGGCGGAGCTGATGGGAGGCGTCCTTCTGCTGTTCCGGCGCACTGCGCTTTTTGGAGCCCTTACGACCGCGTTCGTCGTCACGAATGTGGTGCTCTACAACTTATGCTTCGACGTTCCAGTGAAACCTTATTCCGTGCAACCGCTTCTGCTTGCGTTGTTTGTAACGCTTCCCGACGCCGGCCAGTTGATCCGGTTCTTCTGGCTGCACAAGCCCGCCGCGCCTACCGGCATATGGGTGCCGCCGGCGAGCCGTCCGTGGTTTCGCAGAACGACGGTAGGCATCGAAGTCGGCTTTACGCTGCTGGCTCTGGGCGGAGGCGCCTACGAAGCCATGCAGTCGTGGCGGACCACGCATGCCGCCCGCGTGGCGCCCGGCCCGCTGCGTGGCGTGTGGCGCGTCGACTCCGCAACGCTGGTGAGCGCGAACGGGAATCTGTTGCCGCATGCCGTACTGTCAGCCGATCACGGCCCTTCACCGAGCTCGACATCGACTCTAATGTTCGTACTGCTTTCCGCGACGATCTCGGCACTCTGTCCTACTTCAAAACAAAGACGGACCCGGCGAAATACACGGTCCAGTTCAATCGTCCTGACAACTCCACCATCACGTTTGAGGCCATCACGCCTGACCCCGGCCACCTTACCTTAGTCCCCGTCGGGGCTGAGGCGCTCACCGCCTCCAGGCTGAGCCTCAGCCTCGTCAGCCCCCGGGCGGCTACCCTCTATGAACCGCGGCGTCCACTGGATCACTGAGTATCCACACCAGCGCTGATCAGTTCCGGGGAAATACGCTGCTGCCATTGGGGGCTTGGTGCGCAACTAAGCATTAAGGCAGCCCTCGACAGCAACCCCAAAGATCTGCGGGAAACTTCTAGGTTGTTCATAACCAGTGAATGCAAAAGTGCTAAGACTTTGCCAAAATTAGTACACAACAGCGGTTGGACCATACTGGCTGCCTACATTGCTGATGTTGGCCTGTCCCGACCAGGAGTTGCGATCCAGGTTGTTGCTGGTGACCGACCAATACAGATCCGTATCGTTGTTGATGCCCTTCCAGGCCATGAACAGCTTTCCTTCATACACGGCCAGGGTGGGACCGTGGGATGTTCCGAAGGGACCTGTCGGCACAAATGGGAGCCCAGGAATCTGAGTGCAGGTTACATGTGGTTGAGTAAATACCCCCATCGCTGCCCCCGCCCTTGAAGCACAAGACCGGCGCGCCATTGAAGATTGCCAGGGCTGGTTGAATCGACGAACTGGCACCGGCAATGATTTCATTGCCTCTCCATGTTCGTCCGTCCTGCGAGGTTACGTAGTAAAGGTTGTCGTTGCTTCCTTCTCCACGCCAGACCATCAAGAGCAGTCCTCCGTGCGCAACCAAAGCCGGTGCCGAACCCGATTGGATCGGCTTCCCGGTTCCGGCGAGTTGCGTCACGAACTGGGACGACCAGACATTTTGCACCCGGTTGTATTGACTGCACCAGAGCCGCGTGTCCGATCCAATTCCATTCCAGACCGCGAGTGCGCCTGTGCCCCAGACCGCCAGTCCGGCAGACCATTCCGTTCCGGCTCCAGGAATGTTTCCACCATTGATCAGTGACATGTTTGGCCAGGCTTGGCAACAGCCCGTCCCGACCTCGTGTTCAGAGTTGTTGAACTTCTCGGTGACTCGGCCGCCCACAATGAGGATGCGATCAGCCAGGGGCACCATGGAAGCTCTCGTGTTGATGAAAGGCGTCCCACTCGACTCGAGATTGACCTGCGGTTGTTCCCAGTTCGGCAACGATGTGGAGCAGCGCAACCCGAAAAGATTTGGGAAATCTCCTATGCCGGGCCAAACAAGGTAAAGATTTGCCATGTGTTTTCCTCTGTCTCGAACAAGATGCGCTCGGTCGTGCCAAACTGCAAGCAAATTCTTAGTTGTTGCCATCTCTGCGTGGGGAGACAGGCGTAGTTCCGGGCGCAGATCGTGACACCCCAGCAGACGCGTTCAGGCTTCAGCCAACTCAGGTGTATGGATGCAAACGAACGGCAGCCAAGGGCAACCGTGCGAGCTGCCGGCCGGACTCACCCGCTTCTTCAAGAAGATGCTTTCGAAAAGCGGCGGTGTAGCTTTAGCCTAAGCGGTCGCCCTAGGTTCCGAGAACGAGGCCAGTGACATCGCGGCGCAGTGTCGCGTCAGTGCCTCGTATGGGCCGGAAAGATGGTGACGCCGGGCTTCGTCGATGCTAGGTTTTCTCTTGACAAGTTTCTGAAAGAACTTAGCGCCGTCTGGCAGCGGAGTTGCGTTCGCGACGCGGCCAGCGGATGGGAAGGGCGTAATGGCTGATCTTTACCTGATGTGGGGCGGAACCGACAGCAGCGATCCGAACGGCTATGGCACGCGGACCAGCATGGTGCCGGCGAACATGGTCTTCGATCAGCCGCAGCAGGTATTCAAGGGCTGCCCAACGACGAGCAAGCCGGCTCTGCTGGCGATGAGCGACCGCATCCTGTTCGCAGCCGCCAGTGACCTGACCGAGTGGGGGCAACATACGGATTACCTTGGATTCACCTCTTGCCAGAGCTGGCCCAATATGCCAGCGTGGAACTTTGTCCCGGGGACGGCGAGTTCGTGGGGACCGGCGCTGGCGAACTGGGGGCCGGGCGCGCTGATGGTGTGGAACGGCACCGGCAGCGACACGCGGATCTGGTCGGCGCAGTACAACCAGGCGCAAAACTCGTGGGGGAACCAGTACCTGACGTTGCTGCCCGGTACGGGAGCGGCGATCCAGTCGGGGTCGACGCCGGCGTTGGTCAACTACAACGGCAGGCTGTTGATGGTGTGGCGGGGCGAGGGAAGCAACGACAACCTGTACTACGCCACCTTAACGGACGGCGTGCACTGGGCCGGCAACAAGCCCATCCCCGGTGCGGCTTCGACCATCCAGCCAGCCATCACTTTATTTCACGGTGTGCCGGTGCTCTGCTTCAAGGGCGGTACGGGAGACACGGGAATCTACACGACGACCTACTACGAGGCTACAGACTCGTGGGCTAGGGTGGTGCCGACGGGCAGGTTCGGAACGTCACACGGGCCGAGCCTGGCGGTATACCAGAACGTTCTGTTTATGTGCTGGAAGGGCATCGCCGGCGACACGAACCTGTTCTGGGCAACGACGATCAACAACCTGCTCCCAGCCGCATGGTCGCTGCAGCACCAGATCCCGTACGTGGGAAGCTCTGTAGGGCCGGCTGCGGTGGTTTATTAGCATTGCTACCGGGCAGCACAGGAGATCGACGACGAACGTAGGACTCCCCACCCGCCTGCCACGATCGAAACGAGAAATGAAACCCCGATCCACCGCGAGTACTGCTGTGTCGTGCCTGCGTTCATCGCTTTCCCTCGGAATATCAGAGGTACGCTCGACCACCGCATTCGGTTACTCACGTCAGTCCCGGAAGACGCCCTTTCGTTCGCCTACACACGCATGTCTCTGGGAACAGGGGGGTATTCAACCTGTGAGTTCGGGAAGCGTTCATGCCGGAGCAGTTTCCAATAACGCCGTTTCTCGGAAATGGAACGGTTGGCTCGGATGCGGCGTTCCAGTCTTGTCTATGTTCCTGTCTCCGACAGCAATCCCCAAACTATGGGAACATCACCAAACTGCCTGAGGAGTGCGCCCGCAAGGTCACCTACGGTTCGGGATAATGCCGGATCCTTCCTTGAAAGTAAGCAGCTGATCGACGACGATGTTGGTGTGGCGTTCGTGCCTGCCATTCGGCCAATAGATTTCGACTTCAGCCGATGTTGCTCGCCCGAGACCGAAGTGCAGCCGCGGATCATTGCAGGACAGGTAACTCTGCTGGCTGAGCAGGTCCTGCACCTGCACTTTCCCACCGAAATGCACCAGTACCCGGCTGCCGATGGCGCTGCGATTCGACTCTGTGCCAACAAGTTTCACTTTCACCCAGTGATTGCCGGCAGGCGCGTCGTTGCGCAAAAGTGACGGAGGCTCATTGACGTTCATAACTAGCAGGTCGAGATCGCCATCATTGTCGAAGTCGCCTACGGCCAACCCGCGGCTGACATGCCTTTGCGCGAACACTGTGCCGGCCTCTGTGCCCATGCGTTCGAACACCGCGTCGCCGCGGTTACGGAACAGCACGAATGGCCCCTTGAAGGGAAACTGCGCATACCGGCGCTCGACTTCGGGGTAAACATTTCCTGTGGTCCAGAAAGCGTCCAGCAGGCCGTCGTTGTCGAAGTCGGACACGGCAATGCCCCAGGAGACGTAGCGCGACTCCGCATCAAGCCGCGAATGCTCCGTCACATCGTCAAATTGCGCTTTCCCTGAGTTGAGATATACACCAGTCGCTTCGCGCTGAAAATGTGTCACCAACATGCTGGTGTTACCGCTGAAATTCAGATCGCCGAGGCCAACTCCCATGCCGGCCTGTTCCTTGCCTTCGCCGCTCACAGCGACTCCGCGCTCCAGCGCTTCTTCGCGAAAGGTGCCGTCATGGTTGTTCATGAACAGAAGACTCGGGGTGGAGTCACATGCGACAAAGATGTCAGGCCAGCCATCCCCATCAAGATCGGCGGTGACCGCCGTGAGGCCGTATGAGCCGTTGTATTTCGCAATGCCTGCCGCCACGCTGACATCAGAGAAGGTGCCGTCGCCGTTATTGCGGTACAGCGAGTGGCGCCCGCCTTTCATGCCGCGCGGACCACAGGAAACGGCGATGCCCTCAAAGCTGCAGGTGGTCTTGTCGACGCTCGGGACAGGAGGGTGCTCCGCATCAAACTCAACGTAGTTCGCCAAGAACAGATCCAGATGCCCGTCGCGGTTGTAGTCGATGAAGCTGCAGCCAGACCCGAAACGCAACCGGGAGTCCAGCAGACCTGCCGGTCCAGTGACATCCGTAAAGGTCCCGTTACCGTTGTTGCGATAGAGCTTGTTCTGACCATAGTAGGTACAGAAGATGTCATCGAATCCGTCGTTGTTGTAATCACCAACGCACACGCCGGAAGCCCATCCCGCGTGATGCAGACCCGAGCGTTCCGTGACGTCGCGAAAGGTGCCGTCACGGTTGTTGTGGTACAGCCGGTTCGTTGCGCCCGATGGATCGCCGGCAAGCAGCGTGCCGCCCAGGATGAACAGATCCATCCAGCCGTCATTGTCATAGTCAATGAACGCGCAGCCCCCGCCAACAGACTCGAAGATGAACTTCCAGGTGTCGGACTCCCCGTAGATCATTGGCGCGCGTAAGCCGGCCTGCTGCGCAACGTCGGTAAAGGTGGAGAAAGCCGCAGGAGCGAGGCCACGGAGGGGTCCTGCGCCGAGGACGGCCGCGGCTGCAGCCAGGAACTCTCGCCGGCTGGTTCCCTGCACTGCGGCGCGCTTACCCTTCATTGCGTGGCAGCCCTCTGTGGTGGCAGTGCTCGCAGCATGCGGGCTGCGTCAACGTTCCGCGGGTCAATGCGTAGCGCCATCGTGATGGAGTTGCGTGCCTGATCGAAGTGGGAGGCGCTGGCGAGCGTCGCCGCAAGATTGATCCACGCATCCACGTAGCGAGGGTTCGCCTGAAGAGCCGCGCGGAAGTGCTGTTCGGCTTCCGCGTCTTTTCCCTCGTCCGCCAGCAGAGATCCCAGGTTGCTTTCCGCCTCGGCAAACTGCGGCTCAGCAGCGATCGCTTCGCGAAAGTAACTCTCTGCCGCGCGGCTGTTCCCCGCATGTGCAGCGAGGTAGCCAAGCTGGTTGAGCGCAGCGGCAAAGTGCGGCCGATGCGCTAGGGCCTGCTGCAGCGCGGCTTGTTCGCCGGCGGGATCACCAGCGCGGTCGAGAGCCGTGGCCAGACGCAGCCAGGTCGTCGCATTTTCGGGCTGTTCTTCAACCGCCTGGCGGTACGCGGAGACCGCTGCGGCCGCGTCGCCCTCATTGAGCTTTTGCGCAGCCTCTGAAGAGAAAGTGGATGCCCGGTCCGCCCTGGCCTTTTCCGCGGTAAGGCGTTGAAACGCCGCCAGCTCTACCTGGATGGCCGCCGTTTGCTTCAATGCGCGTGCCGCTGCTGCCAGTTGAAAGTGCGGCTCGGGTGCCTGCGGCGAGAGCGCTGCGGCCTGGAGTAGTTCCACCTGCGCCGCCGCCGGCAGCTGCAGCTTGTTCAACACAAGACCCAGGTTGTACCGGCTGTCGTAGTGCCGTGGATCGAGAGCAACGGCGGCTTGCAGATCATTGCGTGCCGCGGCATAGTTCCCTCCCTGTCGTTCGATCAAGCCATTCAGGTAGTGCGCGTCGAAGTCATTTGGCTTTGCCTTCAGCAACGCCGTGGCCAGCGGTGCCGCCGCTGCTGTGTCGCCCGTGAGCGTGAGCACCTTCAGGTAGAGCAGCGAAGTGGCTGCGTCCTGCGGGTGCGCAGCCATCGCGCTGCGCAGCACGGCGAGCGCCTCCTCATAACGATTGCGCTGCGCCAGCACGGTCGCCAGCGCATCCGGCACGTTCACCCATTCAGGATGCTCTGCCATGCGTTCGCGAGCACACGCAATGGCTTCGTCGAACAGTCCGGTCTTGCTGTCGGCCGCGATCAGGTCCAGGGTGAGGTCTTCGGTATGCGGAGCGTTGCGCAGAAGTTCAACCGCCATGGCGGGCTGCCCAGCCTCGATACGCGCTTTCGCAAGCCAATCCACGGCAACGACCAGGTCCGGATCCGCCGCCAGCGCCTGCTCCCATTGCCCCATTGCTTCTCCCGTGCGGCCGCTGTCATGAGCAATCACACCGAGCGCCAGGTGGGGCTGCGCCAATAGCGGATCCAGGGCTACGGACTGTTCCAGCGCGGCAACCGCCGCCTGCCGCTGACCCAGCGTGTACAGGCTGATACCAAGGGAGTAATGCAGTGGGGCCGACGTGAGATCGAGTGCGATGCCCTTCTGATACGCAGCTACCGCGCAGTCGGACTTGCCCTCACTCTGATAGGTGTTCCCCAGCGTGCCATAGTCCGCGGAGGAGAGCGCATGACGCGGTGATCCTGCGGGAGCGCGCTCTGGCGCAGGACAATTCTGCGCATACAGAACCGTGCCGAAATGAGCCGCAACAGCGATCGCAGCGGTCTGAAGCTGAGCCAGCAAACCATAGAACGCAGGCCGGCCCTTCCGGTTTTTATTCGCCCTGCTCATGCCATCCATCCCTGCAAAACGGTATCAGAAGGCGTCAGTCAGAGGCTGCCTGAACAGCGACACTGGTTTGCGCCACATTCCAGCCTCGTAGATCGATGCGGGGCGCTCCGCTCCCGAGGGCGCCAGGATAGCGAACCGTGATCGTACGTGCTTGCCCGGGCAGAATGCTGATGTAGTTGTCACTGAAGTACGCGGGCAGGATACGACGTCCGGTCTTTGCTTCCAGCAGCACTGCCTTCGTGGCCAGCGCCGCCGTGGTGCTTTCATTGGTCAGCGTCAACTCGACGACAACCTCGCCGCCATCGGTGCGCCGCGCGGTGGACGTGCGCAGCTTTACCGGAGCCATTGCGTTCATGCGGCGGTATTCCTTTTCCTCCCCCGCGAGCCAGTAGACGTTTTCCGAGAGGAGTTTGCCTTCTGCGGACCTCATCTCCAGATCGACCAGCAGCACACCATGCTGTGCGAACAGCGGCGCGAGCACGAGCTGAAATGCGCCGCGCGTACTGTTCGCCGATAGAGCGACGTCGGCATCGCGCGTCAGCAATGTCTGGTTGTCGAGCGAGTAGACCGTCGCATGCACCTTCACCGCGCCGCCGTCAGCGCGCGTGGTGTTCACGACCGCCACGGTGAAGTCGGACAGGTCAAGCTGCACATGCAATGGCTCGCACGCCTTCTTGACGCCGTAGAACGAGCCACCCGTGTCATAGTCCGAGTTGAAGATCTGCCACATGTTGCTCGGCCATGCAGGCTGGGTCATCCAGAGCAGGCGTCCGCTGTTCGGCTGCCACAGGTGCTGGGTGAAGCCCTCGAAGATCGCACGATGCTCCGTGTAGCTCAACATCTGCGCCTTGCGCTCGAAGTCCTTCAGATCGGTCGCCGCGCCGAATGCCGTCTCAAGGGCCTGCATAAATGGCTCGACCTTGCCGTTCCCGGACTGGTGCCAGTCGTGATATGCCCATGCGTCGCCGATCGGCCACTGGTCGGCCGGCGCCATCTGCGCTTCCAGCGACTCCAGCGTGGACGGCGAAGGGATGCCAAGCTCGACCGAGAAGCCCCGGTCCCATTTTGTGTAGTACGTTTCGGGACTCTGGTAAAAGTAAGGACCGCTGTTGCGCAGATTGATGCGGTTCGATCCAGGCGAGTAGTAGCGTGTGCCGTCTTCTTCGTCCAGCACGCGGATCAAGCCTTCATTCAGAATCGGCTGAGGAACACCTTCGTTGCGGCCGCACCACATCACGATCGATGGATGATTCCGGAAGCGCGCCACGACGTCACGCGCGTTCTGGAGGAACAGCGGCACATCCTGCGGTTCCACGTTGTAGTTCTGCGTGGACGCCCAGAAGTCATTCCACACCATCATGCCGTATTCATCGGCAAGCTGGAAGAATGTCTCTTCCGTGTCCTGACCCACCCAGTTGCGGATCATGTTGACGTTGGCTTCCTGGTGCAGACGGAAGAACGGCTCGAGATGCTCGCGACTCACGCGCTTGCGGGAATCGTCCATGCCCCAGTTACCGCCGCGTGCAGCAATGCGCACACCATTCACCTTCAGCACCAGGTCGGTCAGGCCCGGTTCGTCCGTGACCGGTCGCACGGCGGACGAGTGTTCACCGGCTGGGGTCAGCGTTGCCGATGCAAACTCCGCCTCGCGAGTCCGCATGGCTTCATGGCGTACGTCTACCACCTGCTCCATGTGCGCGTGTGCTTCGGTGGGCGATACTTCCACGCGCTTCAACCGGCCCTCCGTGTCAAAGAGGCTCAGGTCATAGGTGATCTCACGGATGCCGAACGTGAGGGCGGTCTCATCAGAAATCTGTGTGCCCATCTCGATTGACAGCTTCAGGTGGTACAGGTCGGGCCTGCCGTATCCGTTCGGCCACCACAGGCGAGGGTGATCGACATGCAGTTGGGGAAACTCCGCACGGGTGAGCTTGACCAGAGTATGGCCTGGCGGGATGCTGATGGCTTTCCTGACATCTACGCCATCGAACTGCGCATGGAGTGTGGCGCTAACGGGTTCTGCGGAGGGGTTGATGACGGGCACGCTGATCTCGACGTCGGCAGAGGTGATGTCCGGCAGCGGAAGGTGTGTGATCACCTGCGCGTCTCCCAGGCGCAGCGTGTCCGCCACGTGCAGCACGACGTCCTGCCAGATACCGGAGTTGCGATCGCGAATGGCGGGGATCCAATCCCATCCTTCGGTGGCGACGAAGGTGGGGCCATCCAGTGCCATCGCTCCACCGTTTTCTCCGGGACCACCCTTCACGGACTGCTCCTGCGGGATACCGGGATGCGGCGGAGGCTGGATGCTGATTGCAAGAATGTTTCTGCCGCTGACCGCAAGAAACGGCGTCACGTCAAAGTTGCCGCGGATGAATGCGCCTTTGATCGATCCGAGGTCATGCCCGTTGAGCCAGACCTCCGCGGCGTAGTTGATGCCGTTGAAGACCAGTGAAGAGCGCTTGTGAACGGCTGCTGCGGGCGTCTCGAACTCCACCCGGTACCAGTAGTTCTGCCGGTTCAGTGATTCTGGAATCGCCAGGTTGTTCAGCCCGAAATCCGAGTCAGGGTAAACGCCACGGTCGATCATGGTCGTCAGCACCGTGCCAGGGACGGTTGCCCGCATCCACTCTCGCGTATCGACAGGCTTCGAGGAAAGTGTGGCGCCATTCATTGCCACCTTCGGCGCAGCGGCCAGCATCCAGTTGCTCGAAACTACCCAGTCGTGCTCGCCGGACTTCGTCAGCGCAGACGCTGCGAGCGGCGGCAGAGGCTTTGCCAGCGGCTTGCCGAGTGGTGCACGGCTCTCCGGCATCAGAGCGGGATCTTGCGGGGCAAGGTATCCGGCCTGTGCGCGCGTCTGCACCGGCCACGGCTGCGATGCTTCTTCGAGGCGCAGCGAGTCTACAGCCGGCACGCTTGTAGCAGCGCGGCGGAGTGCCTCCGGCGAAGCCGCAGCCGGCGCAAAGGTTACCTGCGCAACCAGGCCGCCGAAGTGAAGCAAGCCGTCGCGGGAGGGCAGTTCCGCGGGTGCGATGATGAGCTCCGGCTTGACTCGCGCGAGCGTCGCCGTGCCACTCGCGACCTCGAGACCGTCGGCGTACAAGCTGACACGCGATCCATCAGAGACAGCCGCGAGCAGGTGCCAGCCGGCAGGTGGGAGCGGCTTGCTTGCGACCAGCTCTCTCCCTTCTCCGAGGCGCAACATTGGTTTGCGATCGCGCAGCCCCAGGTAGCGGGAGTCCTCCGCAAGCGGATCGCCTACACCGGCGACAAGCGTGGACGGCGGCACAACGTCGGACATCTGAACCCACGCGGATAGCGTGTACCGCCCTTCCGCCGTGAGCGCCCGGCTGGTAGCGGGAACGGCTTTCGTCAGCCCCGGACCTCCCTGCAGCACATGCACGTCATACGGTCCGACGATGCGCTCTTCCACCACTGCGGGAACTGCGGGTGGCGAAGCCTGCCCGTGCGCCTGGCGCTGCATAGGAGTGAACGCCGTGTAGACAATGGCTGCAACAGTGAGCAGCAAACGGGGAGTGCCGGAAACGTAGGGCGTCTGCTTCATTCGATCCACTTCTCAGTCCTTGCTATTCCAGGTGAAGTACCGGCGAGCTGTTGAGACTGGCCAAGGTTCGGCATGATCTGTTAGGAGGAGCCGGCAGTCACTGCCAGTGATAACTCGCCGCGATCCTGCCCTTCTCATCGATCAGTAACAGGGCCGAGCGCCCGGCCGGCAACGTGCCGGAGAATGTCTTCCCGCTTCGCACATCGGTGAACGACAGAGTGCACTGTTCGGTCTCGGACGTGATGGCGTACATCGTTGCGTGGGGCAGGCGGGTTGGAGAGATGAGGATACCCGGGTTCGTGATGGTCGTCCTGTACGTCCGCTCGACTCCCGCCAGTTCGAGCGCGCGCGCATAGACCTTTGCCGTGGTCGCGTCGTTGCTGTTCAATTCGAGTGGAAGCGCGCTGTACACGATGCGTCCCTTGCCCAAAGGCAATTCCAAATAATCCTTTCCGCTGGAAAGGCGGTCGCGGTCGAGGATCGTGATCGCCAGGCTGCTGCCGTAGCTGAGCGGCAGGTCACCGAAGGTGGTGTGCAGCATGTCTTCGCGAAGCTGCAATCCTGCGAGCGTCGCGGGTATGCCGACACCGGCCTCGCGCGGAGTCGCGTGCAGATGTTCGTCGGCGCCGAACGGGCCGGACGCCAGCAGCACGGCGCCTGCCCGGACGCGTGCCTCGATGTCCTGCCAGGCCTTCGCACTCAGCGCGTAGGAAGACGGCAGAAGAATGAGCTTCGGCGTTCCCAGCGTATCTGTCTGGTATTCACCCACGGCATACGCCTCGACGCGGTTGTGCCCGAACAGCACGCGGACTGCGGCCTGCTGCGCCTGGATCGATTGACTGTTGTGCGTGGAAAGCTGCAGGGACTGGGGCAGAACGATGGCAACCTGCGGCAGTTGCATCGCTGTCGCGAACGGAACCGCACCCTGCGCGAACTCGCCCAGTTCCTTTAGCATGCCCTCCCACAGCTTGGCAGAGCCATCGCTGCGCTGCATGCCGAAATCAACCTCGCGCGCCCAGTCCCATTGCATGGCGCCGGAGGAGCCGGCGGCAAATCCCAGCACTAGCTTGCGCTCTTCCAGCGGCAGACCTGTCAGTTCGTCAAATCGCCATGTCCCATCCGGGTCCCACGCGGGTTGGTAGCCCGTCTCGCCCGTGATATTCGGCAGGCCCGGGCGTTTGGCCGCCACGGAATCCCATAAGAGCGAGTCGTCCTGCCAATAGGTGTGATTCGTTGTAAATGACACGCCTGCAGTTGCGTAGAACTGGTTCAAGACGCGGTTGGTCACACCACCTTCGTCCTGGCCCACGTTGACTAACTGCGTGCTGCCCGTGTCCCGTATGGTCTGAACCATCCCACGCACCCAACCGGAGAACATGTCTTGCGCGAACAGGTTGTAATCGAAGGCTCGAACCTGCCGGTCGTTCCCATACCGCCCGTAGGCCAGGTCGCCCTGCGCCGGCAGCGCGGTCGCAGACCAATCTCCGAGCTGCTCGGGCGTCGTGCGCCATGCCTCGGCGAGCGCTTGCAGCGTACCGTAGCGGTGCTGCAGCCAGCCGTGCCAGGCGTCGCGCTCGGCAGGATCGTTGTTCGGTATGTTGCCATGAAAGACCAGCCGCGGGTTCGAGAACGATGGTTCATTAATGAGGTCATAGCTGAGCCACGGCACCTTGCCGAAACGGGCCGCAACGGACGCGACATAGGCCTGCTCCGCCGACACGGCTCGGTGGTCGAGGTAGGGATTGGGAGGCGGCTGCTGGGCCGACTCCGGCCTCGCTTCCGTCACTGTGGGTGAGAACGCGAAGAACGTGAAGTTCACCGCGATGTTGTGCCTGTGGGCCGCCGCAAGGTACGCCTCAAGATTTCGGAGAAAGCGCTCATTGGCTGCGCCGGTCGCGGTTTCCACGAACTTGGCGGGATTCATCCAGACGCCGGTGCGGACAAAGCTGACGCCGTGCCGTTCCATGTCCGCAAAGTCCTGCTCCCAGATGGCTGCGTTGCGCGGACCGGAAAAGTCCCAGCCGTTCTCCTCCGTTGTGAAGTAGTTGGTGCCGACAGGCAGGAGCGGCTTGCCGCCGAGTTGCAGGAAGTCGCCTCGCACGCCCAGCGCATCGCCCGTCTGCAGAGCCGCGAGATCTTCCACGACGAAGCCGTTCTCCGTGGCTTCCTGCGGCACAGCCGCACCGGCTGGAGTCCACGCAGCGCGCACGGTGTAGACGCCAGCCGGAAGGGGTTTGTGGAACGGCAGAGGAGCGTCTGCCTGCCTGGCCGAAAGCGCGATCGTGGCCTGCTCCAGCACGGAACTGCCCCGCAGCAACTGCGCGCTTACGCTACCAGCGGGCGTGGCTCCGGCACCGCTGCGGATATGGACGCTCAGCTGCGGCGATTCGTCAGGGCGCAGCGCACTGTACTGCGACTCCACCCCAAAGCTGGTG
>CAZZVI010000077.1:0-13283 GCA_964657335.1 uncultured Terriglobus sp. | reverse complement strand
AACCGGTCACGCTCGGTGTACGTCGGGGAGTGATACAGATGCCGGTGCGGGCGGATGCGCTCAAACAGCCGCCGGCCTTCGCCAAGCCCCACCGTGAAGAACACGTCGGAGTGGCGATAGAGCGTCCGCTGCGGATCACGCAGCGTCTTGTAAAAGCGATCGAACGGATCGCCCTCGTGATAGACCAGCAGCGGATTGCTGCCGCAACTTCGTATGCCCTGGATCAGGGCGTCGCTGACCGGATAATCGTCCGGGTGCGACCAGAAGACGATGTCCGGCTGAAAGGCGCGAACGCGCTCGAGCAGTTCGCGGTGCGAAGCGTCCACGTCCCTGCCGCGCGCGTAGTACTCGCCAAGAAAGCTGTAGATGCAGAGCGGGCCGATGGTGCCGTCCCTCTCCATTTCGCCAAAGGCGGTGCGTCCGCCAACCTGCCGGTTCTCGCCGCCAAGCACGGCTTCATTCGGCAGATAGAGAACCCGCGGCGCATGGCCCGTGTCGCGTTCTATTGGCAATGCGTCGTCCTTTCGTTAGCGCGCAGCGGAGTTGCCCCGTCGCGGCAGCAGACTGGTCAGGATGGTCTTGGCATAGGGCGATGCGAAGTACAGCGGCCACCGCCAACCGTAGTGCCGACGCGTGTACAGCAGCCACTCGCGCACCGGAGCGCCCTTCGGCGACATCAGGTTCTTCCACCGCTGCCTGAACGGAATGCTGCGGTCGCGCCATGTGCCTCGGCTGGTGTTGTTTGAGCAGTAGCCGAAATAGTCCGGCGCAAGCACCACACCCAATCCCGCGGCACGCGCGCGCAGGCCATAATCCACATCACCGATCTGGTGACGAAAGCGCTCTTCCAGATTGCCAAGCACGGCAACGATTTCGCTTGGAATCAGCACGAAGTTGCCGTTCATGGAGTCGCATGGGATCGGCTTCTGCTCATCAGGCAGAATGGGCTGCAGGCTCATGGACAGGCCATGCCGCTGCATGGTGAACCCGCCATACGTGTGCGCGCCGGTGCGCGCGTCCTGTACGCTGCCCACGACGATTGCAGGGCCTCGCTCCCGCTCCCATGCACGCGCCGTCGCAAGCAGTCGATGGATCGCATCCGGCGCCAGCACCGTGTCATCGTTGAACCACAGATAGCCGTCGTAGCCGACCGCCATGGCTTCGGCGAAGGCCCTGCGCATGCCGCCATTCCAGAAGAGCGAGCCATCGCCGCGCAGCAGGTGCACCGCGGGAAACTGCTCTGCCACCGCATCGGCCGTGCCATCCTTGCTGCCGTCGTCGACCAGGTAGACCGTGACGTCGCAGTCTTCGAGGCCGGTCTGCTGCCGCAGGCTCGCCAGCCCCGCGAGCGTCATGGCACGGCGATTGAAGCACGTCATCAGGATCGCGATGCGGGTCTTCGATGATGGATCGGACAGCAGGCTCATCTCTTCCTCAAAAACACAGGGCTCGCTTCGTCGTTTACCAGGTAAAGGCACCCGCACCGGAGACCACGCTGATCTGGCCGGAGGGCAGAACGCTCACCTGCCGCAACGTCGCACCGGCGAGATGCGTGTGTACGTCGTTGATCGCGGCGGAAAGTTCAGGGTGCTTCGACGGGTTGCCGCAAAACTGGTCATCGTGCGAATAGAAACAAACCGCCCTGACACCGAGCGCAGCCTGTACCGCCGACTGCCTGCGCAACAGGCTGGCCTGCTGTTCCACGGGCATGGTGTTGAAGGGCGCCTTTTCGGAGTAGCCCGTCTCTGTGGTGTAGATCGGCACGTTCAGGTTGAAGTGGCTCAGCGTCTCCCGTACCTGCAGCAGCGTGCCTTCCAGACCGTGGGTGGGATCGAGGATGTCCGCGTCGTAAGTGTGAATGGCCATGGCATCGAACCACCGCGAAGGCGGTGCGCCCATGGCGTCATGCGTTCCGAGATACTGCCGCAGACCCGCCGGGATGCCCGTCGTGGCAAACGTCATGTGCCCTTGCGGCAGGCCATCAAACGCGGGCGAGAGCACCTTGATGCCCGGATCGCTCGCCTTCGCCGCGGTCGCAACCGTGCGGCCCAACTCAGCGAGCTGAGCGGCAGTTCCCCACCAGAAACCGCGATCGTTCTCAAGGAAGTGCGGCTCGTTCCATATCTCGATGAACTGGATCTTGCGCGCGCCCTTCGCGTTGTAACGCGAAACGAGTGCGGAAACAAAACTGCCAAGCACGGACAGGTCCGCAGGAGGCGCACCCGCGCCCATGTTCCCATACGCATCCTTCACGGCGGGTCGCGATGAGGCCCACGCGGGCGTGCCATACACGGTGTAGATCAGCGTCTTCCCGGCCGAAGCGTGCTGCTGCACCCATCCGTCGGTGCGGTCCCAGTTGAACTTACCCGGCGCTGTCTCGATGTTGTTCCATGCGATGCCGTAATCATGCGAGCGAACAGTACCGTAGCCGTACGTCGGCGCGGGTGAAAGAGGATCGCCCTGCGGCCAGTGATGAAAATGAATGCCGACAAAGTCCGATGGCACCTTCACCGGAGTCTTCAGCAGGTCGCGCTTACCACCAGTCCCAGGCTGCGCAACGCCGCGCAGCAAGCTGGCTGCAGCCAGTACGCCAAGTTCAACTGCCTCTCTGCGCGACAGTGTTCGATTCATCTATGACTCCTTCAAGCGGACTTCTTGCGATGCATACAGCACGTCAGACCAGCGCCGGATGCGATGGTTCGCCGAGCAGACTCTCGTCCGGCTCGGGCAGCACATCATCCTCCGGCCCGTACACAACGGGCATGTCAGCCTTCGCGGAAGCGATGAACGCGACCAGGAACACGACCCATGCAGGACGCTGGTAAAAGTCCGCCTCGGACACGTTGTGAATCAGCAGGTACACGAGCATGACAAGAGAGAACCGGCCGGCACCCGTGGCATCGCCCTCGCGGATCTGCCGCAGGGCTCGACGGAGAGCCACATAGAAGACGACCAGCAGGATGCCAAGCCCGATCAGCCCCTCATTCAAAGTCAGGTCAAGAAATCCGTTGTGCGCCTGGTTCGGGTTCCATCCGAGATATTCCAGTGCCGCATCCTGCTGCGAAATCCAGAAGCCGTAATAGCCGTAGCCGAAAAACGGCCGCAGCGCGATGTACTTCAGCGCGAAGGCCCAGATGACATCGCGGCCAGTGAAGGTGGTGTTCTTACCGGACGCACCCAGGAGCAACGCCACGGCGTTCGGCACAAGCACCCCAACGAGCAGGCCAAGGCTCGTCACCGTGCCCACGAGCAAGAGCTTCTCCCGGCGGGTCAGACGAAGATAAAAGATCACCAGCCCGCAGACAAATGTACACAGCACTGCCGTGAAGGACTGCGACAGAAACAGGATTGCCACGCACAGACCAAGCCGAAGAACGCGTGTTGTAGACCATCTGTTCCGCTCGAGCAGCAGCGTGATAATACCGATCGCCATCACATTGCCGAGGTAGTTCTTCGACGGAAAGATACCGGTCCAGCCCGGCGCCGGATCGCCCGCAGGCGGCAGCAGGAACTGCCCGACAATGCTAAGCGCCGCAAAGACTGTGACGATCTGGCTGACCGTTTCAATCTGCTCGTCCGCATCGAGGAACCAGCCAATGTACGTAAACTGAAGCAATCCAAAAAGCAGGTAGACTGCGATGCGGAAGCTGTTGCCGATATTCTCTGCCCAGAGGACCGAAACAAAGGAGTACGCGTAGATCACGAGCAGCGCCCGCTGCTCCAGCAGAATGCCGCTGATCACTCGAAACTTTGGAAAGGTGATGAGCAGCGTCACCAGGATCACAAGCACGTTCAAGGCCAGCAGAACAGGATCGCCGTTGCCGCTGGAAAATGCGCTCGCTTGCTTGCCCACCTTCAAGCCGACATTGCCGCCAGCCGTGCGAACCCACGCGCTTGCCTCAGAGGACAGCACGAGCAAGAAGAACAGCTTTAGAGTTCGGCTCCGCGATCGCTCCGCGCGGGCGATGCTCTCCTGCTCCAGCGGCATGAAAGCGTGGCTAGCCATGGTCTGCCTCGCGAAGCACGCGATCATACAGCTTCTCGTACTGGGCAAACGCCGCTTCCATGCGATAGGTCCTGCTGGCATGTTCGTAGCCGCTCGAGGCGATCGCTGCCCGGTGTGCCGGTTCGGTCGCAAGTCGCATCATTGCGGCGGAGATGGCATCCGGGTTCGTGACATCGAGCAGGATGCCTGCCTCTCCATACGCCAGCACCTCCCGCACGCCAGGCGTGTCTTTCCCGGCAATGACCGGCTTCTTCAGTGCCATCGCTTCGAGCGAGGCCATGGAGAAAGACTCGTCCAGCGAAGGATGAACGAGGACGTCGATCTCGTTGCTGACACGCGGCAAAAGCTCGCTGTAGGGCACCTTTCCGATAAAGACCACACCGTCCGCGAGCCCGCGTTCAGCTGCCCACCGTTCGGCGCTGCCTCCCGGTTCGTAGTCCGTTCCGAACATGCGCAGCGTAGCGCCCCGAAGCTGTGAACGCACCATGTGAAATGCCTCCAGTGCGGCAGAGGCGTTCTTCCGAGCCGACCAGCCCTGCAGGATCGTACCGAACGTAATGTCGGCCCGCGGCTCGGCGGGGTATTCCGCTGCAATGTCGAACACCGCGTCCGGCAGCCCGTTGGGAACAATCTCAATCGTCCTCCACGGCGCGAAGTAGTGATGAAAATGCGCAGCTGCGTCGGCCGACACGGAAGTGAAGTACCGGCCACGCAACGCCACCTGGTAGGCCATCAGCACACGTGCAACGCGAAACTTGTCGCGAAAGAAGCGCAGCACGTTCCACGGCAGGTCATGCACCGTGATGAGTGTCGGCAGCTTTGAAGCGAGGGCGGCCAGTGCAAACTCATACGTCCAGTGCGCGTGAATGACATCGCAGCGATCGTCCACCATCATCCGCGTCAGCTGGGCGCGCTCCATCGCCCCAAAGTCCTTTCCCGTGCCCGACGCGCGCTGATGTGCAATGCGAATGGTCAGCCGGTCTCCACGGAAGATCTTCGGCTCATCGATGTCCTTTGCCTCGGTGTAGACGATCAACTCGTGCCCACGTCGGAGCAACAGGCGCACCCAATCTACGGAAGGAGCAAACTCATAGCCCACGGGCAGGTGCTCGCCGCCGTCCACAAGGTCCTGCATCAACCGCAGTGAGATCGGTGTGGCGAACCCGAGTTTCATCCGCAATCTCCCGCACCTTGAGACAAATCTTGTTCTTTACGCATCGCGCTCTGCTGTGAGTTCTTCCGGTGTCAGTTCGCGCAGAACGCGGCATGGATTGCCCGCCGCAATGGAGTTCGCGGGAATGCTCTTCGTGACGACGCTGCCCGCGCCGATCACGCAGTTATCGCCGATGCTGACACCCTTCAGCACAATAGAATTGGTGCCGATCAAGACCCGGCTGCCGATATGAACCTCTGCAACGCCGATCGAGGAGTGGCTGTGGCCGGCACGATTCGCGGGCTGCAACGAATGAAAGTCGGTATCCGCAATGGTGACGTTCGCACCCAGGCGAGTCTCTTCGCCGATGGTCACAAGGCGCGCGGCACAGATGGATCCGCCGGAGATGCCCGTGCCGCTTCCGATCTCGATCTTGGCTCCCGCGGCAAGGGTTCGCAGAACGACGGGATGGTGAACGCCCAGCGCCGTTGCAAAGCTCTTCGAGATCAGCGTCACTCGATCCCCCAGGCGTATCTCGCTGCCGGGATGACGTGTGACGATCGCCGCGCCTACCACCTTCGCTCCCGCACCAGAGGACACACCGGCCGACCGCAGGCGGTAGCTGCCCCATCCCTCCACCATGCGAAAGTGAAGCGACCTGAAAAGCCTCTTGTGGGACGTCTGCTGCATGTCTGCGGTCTCCGTCAAGAACAGCTACCGCGTCGCGTAGATGCCGGCGGTTGCCGCTGCTCCCAGTAGCGCCCCGGCATCGATGAACACGGACTTCACGCCGCTGATGGGCACATAGACGATGTCATTCACCTGCAGGCGTGTCGGGTTCAGCTTGCCCTTTTGCATATCTTTCAGCGGCACTTGCATGCGGGTGTAGCCGTCGCCGTTGGCCCGAAGGATCTCGACCTCGCCGACCGACGCGCGGAGCATGGTTCCCTGGGCGAGCGAGATCGCTTCCAGCAGGTTGAGGCTGCCGCCATCCACCATCAGGTAGGCCCCGGGCCGCGTGACGCCGCCCAGCACGTACACCACGCCTGCGCGGTGCACGATCACCGTGTCGCCCGGATGAACGATGGCCTGGTTGATCGGGTTGGAAGACTGTGTCGGTGAGTAGTGGATGTGCTGCTCGGTCACCTGCCCGGCTGCGTCCGTGTGCTGCAGGTCGATCTCAGCGCCGGCAGAGAATGTCTCTCCACCTGCCTCCGCCAGCACCTCGGCAAGCGTGCGCGGCGCCAGCAGCGGAATACGGCCTGGTGTCATCACTTCGCCCAGCACCGTCACACTCCCCGCGGCGTACTGCACCACGTTCAGCGTGACTTGAGGAGCCTTCAGGATTTCGCCATCGACGAGTGCCTTGGCGATCGCGTCCTGCGCCTGCAGCAAGGTGTCACCCGCGATGGAGACCGGGCCGACCAACGGCACGCTGACCTTGCCATTGGCATCCACGCGCAGGGTCGCGTCCATCTCCGGCGTGTTGTAGATCTCCATTTGCAGCAGGTAGCCCGGCGCGAGCACGGCCTTTGTAAGATCCTCGGGCGCGGACATAATCGAAGGCGCTGCCGGAAGTGAAGGCCGGCGGCGAAGGCTCGTTCCTTCGATGCTGCCGTCCAGTTGCGGCAGCGTCTCCTGCTGCGCCCGTGCCTGGGGTGAAGCGATGCCCAGCAGCACGGCAGTCAATGCCAGGGTGGAAGGCAGGCCAAAGACAAACAGCCGTGCCGGTGCGTTGGTTTTCATCCTGCAAACTCCTTGGAGAGGTCATATGGAACTCGGCTTAGACTTCTGCGGCGTTCAGGCAAACTCCTAACGGCAGGCGGCTGGACGCCCGCATCCAGTCCGACAGGTTACGCAAGCTTTTTGACGTCGTCTGGTCAGCACGGACGACCAGCACATAGCCTCCTACCGACTGCGCGATCACGCGCGCGTCTGCTGTGGTCAGCGCAGGCGGGCTGTCGAGGAAGACGTAATCAAACGTGCTGAGCAGATC
This sequence comes from uncultured Terriglobus sp., assembly GCA_964657335.1. Lineage (GTDB taxonomy): Bacteria > Acidobacteriota > Terriglobia > Terriglobales > Acidobacteriaceae > Terriglobus. Next base: position 6,128 of record CAZZVI010000077.1, on the reverse strand, counting down.
CACCAGCAGCGTGTGGAAGCCGGATTCGCCCAACAGTTCCACCGAGTCAGCGATGTGTGGCCCCGAGGGCAGAACGGAGAGGTTCGGGACATCCGGGAACGGCCGGATCGCATCCCGGGCCGCGGCCGACCCCGTCAGGCAGGAACTCAGACCGGGCACGCCTGCGGGAATGCCGTACCGGCTCTCCCCCGAACCCCGCATGTCGGCATTTACCACCAGGACACGGTATCCCTGCGCCGCGAACGCCGCGGCGGTGTTCATGCACGTCGTAGTGCGACCCTCGCCCTCCGATCCGCTCAGGAAGAGCAGCGAACGCGGAGGCGTTCCGTTGCCGCTCTGCAGCAGCGCGGTCCGGAAGGTGCGATACGCCTCACCTGCACGGGAACCCGAATTGCTCGTGACAACAGCGTCCGGTCCACCAGACTTTCTGGTCTTCCGCTTCCACGGCCGCCAGGCAGAGAGGCGCCGCGCGCGCGAGTCCCGGAAATCGGGGATGGTGGCAAGGACCGGCGCAGGCACGATCGCGCCGATCTCGCTGGAGTCGTGAATGAAGTCGCTCAGGTACGACATGGCAAAGGCGAGAACGGTTCCAAGCACCAGCCCGCTGAGAAACCCGACGGCAATGTTCCTCACCACCTTTGGCGAAGCTGGTGTCAGGCTGACGCGGGCGACATCGATCACGCTGATGTTTGAGCCGCGGATGCCCGCGACTACGTTTGCTTCCTCCAGCTTGGAATGAAGCGACTGGTAAAGGTTCCGGTCGGCCTGTGCCTGCTCCTGCAGCACCACCAGCTTGGCTGCCACGTCGCCGGTCTTTGCCACCTCGGCCTGCTGCGCGGCGACCTGCTGGCGAAGGCCGTCTTCGGTGCGGATCGCAAGTTGCAGATCGTTCAAGCTGCGCGCCTGGATGCGCCGCAGCTCCGCGCCGATCTGTTCCTTGATCGAGGTCAACTCGACCTGCAGCTCCGTGACTGCAGGATTCTTCGCGCCGTACTTGCTGGATGCGGTCGCCAGCCGTGTGTCTGCAACGGCCTGCTTCTGCCGCAGATCCTGCAGCAGGACCAGGTCCGCGCTGCCCTGCGCGAGCACGGATCCCGAGGAAAGAGCGGTCGTTCCAATGCCGAGCACAACCGCAGGATCCTGTGTCTGCGTCATGTGGTAGATCGCTTCCTTTTCCGTCCGCGCGACTTCGGCGGCGGTCAGGTCGCGGTTCAGCTCCAGCAGACGCTCCAGTGGAAGATTGTTAAAGGTGACAGAGGACATGCCCGGCGCGCCCGCGGTCGGCGACACCACGGCAAGACCGGCAACGCCCGTCTGCTGCTGGTACGCATCGGCCTTTGCCTGGCTGTCCTCAACACTCTGCTTCAGGCGCGCCAACTGGTCGGTCAGCCACTTGGAAGCACGCGTGGATGCTTCGAAACGGGCGCTCGTGTACGCCTCGATCGATGCGTCCACAACGGCATTCGCGATCGCTGCCGCGCGCATCGGATCTTTGTCTCGGTACGTTACGGAAATCAGCCGGGTACCCTTGACGACCTCCACCTTCAGGTTGTCGTGGAACGCTTTCAGCGCCTGTTCACGGTGAAGTGGTGCGTTTTCCAGGGGCAGGCCGCGTTCCCTGCCACGGTCGCTGTCCGCTGAGGCACCCTGGGCAATTGCGAAAGGCTTGGTGTCCGCTAAATGCAGCCGCTGCATCACAGCGAGCAGCGTCGTGTCGCTTGTGATAACGGTCAACTCGGTCAGCAGGTCGCTGTTCATCTGCTCACCCTGGCTCAGCTCGGCGCCGTAGCCGGAGAGATCCTGCACGCCCAGCGGATCACCATTGGAAGTCGACGTGGTCAGCTCGATCATGGCCGATGCGTCATAGACCCTGGACATCAGGAGCGAGACCAGCCCAGCCAGGATGATGCCCGCCAGCGTGCAGAGAAGAATGACACCTTTGCCGCGGCGCACCACGTCCGTCAGGTTGCGGATATGCAAGTCACTATCCGGCACGACCGGAACTGCGGCTCTCCCAGGAAAATAGGCCTGCGGGCCTGCCAGCCTGCTTGCATTCGATGCCATAGTGCGGTCGTCCTTCCATTCGTGCAGCCTTTACCAGCGAATCAGATCAGCCCACCGAAGACGGCTGGAAGAGCGTGTCTTTCACGCTTTCCCAGGTCTTCCGGATACCCTCTTGCAGCGAAGTCGTGTGGTGCCAGCCGAGCCGGTGCAGGCGGCTAACGTCCATCAGCTTGCGAGGCGTGCCATCGGGCTTGGTGGTGTCGAAGGTCAGCTCTCCGGTGAAGCCGAGAACCCGGCACACCGTCTCGGCCAGCTCGCGAATGGTGACATCCTCGCCCGACCCGATGTTGATCAGCGGCGGCTCATCCTCCACCAGCAGCGAGCCATACTTCTCCTGGCTCAGGTTCAGCAACGCCACGCAGGCCGCGGCCAGGTCGTCGGAATAGAGCAGCTCCCGCTTCGGCGTACCCGTTCCCCAGACCGTAACTTCCTTCGCGCCCCCATGGATCGCCTCTGCTGTCTTTCGAATGAGAGCGGGCAGCACGTGAGAGTTCTTCGCGTCGAAGTTGTCTCCAGGCCCGTACAGATTCGTCGGCATGGCAGCCAGGTAGCGCGTGCCGTACTGGCGGTTGTAGCTCCAGCACATCTCGATGCCGGCGATCTTCGCAAGCGCGTACGGCCGGTTGGTGGGTTCCAGCGGCCCCGTCAGCAGACAGCTCTCCGGCATCGGTTGCGGAGCGAACTTGGGGTAGATGCACGATGACCCAAGGAACAGCAGCCGATCGACTCCGCTGGCATAGCACGCATCAATCACGCTGTTCTGGATCAAGAGGTTGTCACGGATGAAGTCCGCCGGGTACGTATTGTTCGCAAGAATGCCGCCCACCTTCGCCGCGGCAAGCACGACAAACTTCGGCCTCGCTTCGGCGAAGAACGCCTTCACCTCATCCGCGTCGCGCAGGTCCAGATCCTTGCTGGAACGCGTGAGGATGTTCGTGTATCCAAGCCGCTCCAGTTCGCGCTGAATGGCCGATCCGACCAGACCGCGATGGCCCGCGATATAGATCGGATCCTGCTTCTGCATGTACGGTGCGTCCGCCATTACGACTCCCGAACGTTGTAGGCGTCGAAGCCATGCTTGCGAACGAGCGCGTCCCGCTGTGCGCTCTTCAGGTCCGACTCCACCATCTCCGTCACAAGCTCTTCAAACGTGGTGGTTGGAGTCCACCCGAGTTCCTTCTGTGCCTTGGTCGGGTCGCCCAGCAGCGTCTCCACTTCCGTCGGGCGGAAGTAGCGTGGATCGATCGAGACGACCACCTTGCCATCCTTGTCGAGCGCCTTTTCGTCGATGCCGCTGCCCTGCCACGTCAGGCCCAGGTCCAGCTTCTCCGCGCAGCGCCGAATAAACTCACGCACGCTGTACTGGTGCCCGGTCGCGATGACGAAATCCTGCGGCTTGTCGCACTGCAGCATGCGCCATTGCATCTCCACGTAGTCCCGGGCATGGCCCCAGTCGCGCTTCGCGTCGATGTTGCCCATGAACAACTGGTCCTGCAGACCCACCTTGATGCGCGCCAGCCCACGGGTGATCTTGCGGGTCACAAACGTTTCGCCGCGCAGCGGGCTCTCGTGGTTGAACAGAATGCCGTTGCAGGCGTACATGCCATACGCTTCGCGGTAGTTCACTACGATCCAGTAGCCGTACATCTTTGCCACGGCATAGGGCGAGCGCGGATAGAAGGGCGTGGTCTCCTTCTGCGGAATCTCCTGCACCAGCCCGTACAGCTCTGACGTCGACGCCTGGTAGAACCGGGTCTTCTTCGCCAGACCCAGGATGCGGATCGCCTCCAGAAGGCGCAGCACACCGATCGCGTCGGAGTTCGCCGTGTATTCCGGCTCCTCGAACGAAACCTGCACGTGGCTTTGCGCGGCAAGGTTGTAGACCTCGTCCGGCTGCACCTTCTCCATGATGTGGATCAAGGACGACGAGTCCGTCATGTCGCCATAATGCAGAACGAACTTTGGATCTGGGTTGTGCGGATCCTCGTAGATGTGGTCGATGCGGGCCGTGTTGAACAGCGACGACCGCCGCTTGATCCCGTGAACCTCGTAGCCCTTGCCGAGCAAAAGCTGGGCCAGATAAGCGCCGTCCTGCCCTGTCACGCCTGTGATGAGTGCCTTTTTCAAAGTAAGCGTCCTCCACGCCGGAAAACCGTTGCGGGCCGTACCGAGTCAATTCCAAAGTTCCTGGGCACTCACGTTCCTCGTAACAGGTTTGGTTACCAAAAAGTCAGAAGCTCCGGTGCCGAACGGACGGGCAGGGAGCAGGGATGAGCGAGGCTTCGGACGCCTCCTGCCGCAGCAGAGAGAGGGCCTTCAGTGAGAGAACTCTTAAGGCAACACGGCCTAAGTCTTACCAAGCTTTGCTTTCTGCAACGATATCATTTCCCCCAAAATTCACAAGATGCAAATCGCGTGTCGCTAAACGCAACACGCGCCTAGCGTTGGTTCTTCTGCTGCGCAACCGTTCTGTGATAGCGTCATCATCAGCGCATTCAGCCGCGGGAAACGTCGGCACGTGCCCTGTACCACTTCACTTTTTCCAGATTGTTGTCCCTGAGTTGCCAAAGCTGCCCCTCCAGTTTTGCCATTGTCGCTGACACTCAGGAAAACATAGTCGGTTACCAAAGATAGGGTTTGGTATGGACACATTTCCTGTATTGGGCGTTCCAATCGCCGTTGCTACCATGGATAACGTTGTCGGCCTTGTGAATCACTGGGTGGCGCACCCGACGCGCTCCCGGCTGGTGACGTTTACGAACGTGCACATGGTCGTCGAAGCCTCGCTTCATGCTCCCTTCAAGCGGATTCTCCATGAGATGGACTTGAACTGTCCAGATGGATTTCCCGTATTCTGGCTGACCCGGCAGCAATGCGGGGAGCGCGTGGAGAAGGTCTCCGGTCCTGATTTCATGGAGACATTCTGCTCGCAGTCGGGCAAGCTTGGCCATCGGCACTTCTTTTATGGAGGCGCGCCTGGCGTGGCACAGGAGACTGCCGATGCCCTGCAAAGGCGTTTCAGCGATCTTCAGGTTGCCGGCGTCTTTTCGCCGCCTTTCCGCCCGCTGTCGGACGAGGAGAACGATGCTGTCGTCCGGATGATCGAGGACAGCGGTGCACAGATCGTCTGGGTGTGCCTGGGCTGCCCGAAGCAGGAAAAGTGGATCGCGGAGATGCGCGAACGGCTGCCTGGAAAGGTGATCCTGGCGGTTGGGCAGGCCTTCGACCTGCTCGCCGGACGCACGCAGCGTTCGCCTGACTTCCTGCGCCGCCATGGAGGCGAGTGGGCCTACCGGCTGGTCAAAGAGCCGCGCCGCCTGTGGAAGCGCTACCTTGTCACGAACCTGATCTTCCTCGGTCTGTTGACGTGGGAGAAGGTCAGCCGCAAGCAGCATGCTGTCGAGCAGCGGCTGGCGGACGAGGAATAGCTGATCCGCAGCCCGCTGCAGCACCATCCCAACTGGCGCGGATGGTACACTGAGGCTCGGATATGGCGCTGTTTCGCGCATAAGGTCACGCTCTTCTCATGAATGCTCTTCTCGTTCTGCTTGTCATTCTCCACATTGTGATTTGCCTGTTTCTGATTGGAGTCGTCCTGCTGCAGCAAGGCAAGAGCGCTGACCTTGCCGGCGCCTTCGGCGGCCAGGGATCACAGACCGCCTTCGGTCCACGCGGCGCGGCCAACCTGCTTACGCGCCTGACAACCTGGTCGGCCGTCCTCTTCATGATCACATCGATCAGCCTCACCATCCTGATGTCACGCACCAGCGATCGCTCGGTGCTCTCCGGCATCAAGACGCAGCAGCCCGCGAAGAAGTAGATTCTTTGCTTTGGCAGTACGGGCGCGGGCATCCTGCCTGCGCCTTTTGCTTTCCGAGGAGCGTTTGTGCAGCGTGAGACATTCCCCGTCGGTCCGCTGCAGTGCAATTGCAGCATTCTCTATGACACTCCCGATGCGACGGTTGTCGATCCAGGCGGAGATGTTGCCGCGATCCTCGGCTTTCTGGCGCAAAAGCAGCTCACGCTTCGACAGATCGTGGTGACACATGCACACCTTGACCACA
>CAZZVI010000076.1:0-13316 GCA_964657335.1 uncultured Terriglobus sp. | reverse complement strand
AACGGAGAGTTGGCAGAGCCCGGTTGAATGCACCTGACTCGAAATCAGACATAGGCGTAAGTCTATCGGGGGTTCGAATCCCTCACTCTCCGCCATTCCTTCCCCGCACAAGCTTGAGCTCGGAAACCGGGCAAAGCGCGTAACGCGGGCCTTTAGAGGGTGCTGAAAAAGTCGTAAAGCGGACCTCGGCGGCGAATGTCACGCGGAAAGCACGGCGCAGCTGAAGCGGTGCTCTTCCGAAAGCAAAACTTTTTTCGGCTCTTCAGCCCGCAAAGGTTCTCCAAATCCCGCGTCTCGCATGTGTCAGAAACGGCGTTAGACTGGATAGCCATGAAGCCTCGGAGGGTCGTATGTCCACGCAGATTCTGAATGGCATCCGCTCTGGCGCCGTGGTGTCGGTAGCGGTACTGGCTGCGGCTGCGGCCGGTGCGCAGGCCGGCGGCGGCATCTTTGTGACTCCCATCCCGAACGCGCAGTTTTCGGGTACGGTTCGCGTCGAGCGGACGGACATCCGGCCGGACGGCACCACGAGCCAAGTGTGGTCGCAAAGGCTGATTGCACGGGACAAGGCCGGTCGCATCTACAACGAGTTCCGTCCGTTCGTGCCCATGGCCGTGAACGCACTTCCACCCGCGACCTCGATCCATCTTTACGACCCGCAAAACAGGATGTCGGAGTTCCTCTATCCACTGCGGAAGACGTACCAGATGACGATCCTGAACCGGCCCCCATCCACGGACACTCCGGACGACTTTGCCTCTCCAACGGCGGCATCCGCGCCGCGGAGCGATTTCACGCGCCAGGAAGATCTGGGGAATCGCACCATCGCAGGATTCCAGACGCATGGCGTACGCGTCACTCAAGTACTGCCTGCCGCGCAGAGCGGCACGGGGCGAGATGTTGTCGTGACCAACGAATACTGGTACGCAGAGGCGCTGCGCCTCAACCTGCTGACCCGGCATGATGATTCGCGTAGCGGGAGCGTGACCATGACCGTGACGCAGATCAACCAGGCGGAACCGAACGCCGCTTTGTTTGGTGTACCAAGTGATTACACGATGACCGGAGCGGCGCGGTAGCCGACGATCCGGCCCACGCCTGCGCAGTGCTTGCGCATGTGTGGACCGGGACGCACAGTTCAACGGAAGGAAGAAGAACGCGGGCCTGCAGCCCGCATTCCGGCCTGACGCGTTTCAGGGCTGGTGTACCGACCAATGGCGGCTACAGCGCTTGCTCTCCTGACTTCCGCCGCATCGCGAGCATGGTTCCCAGAAGTCCCATGGCCAGCAGGCCGAGCGTACCGGGTTCCGGCGTCACTGCCGCGTCGACGCGTTGCGTGATCGTGCCGCTGCCCATTGAGATCGAAGCGTAGTAGTTGAGCGCACTCACATCCGAGCCGGCTGTGAGACTCGGAAGTGGATCGAAAACGGGAGCATCATAAAGAAAATACACAGGGCCGAAGCTGGGATCGGTCCCGACCTTGTAGACGGTGCTTAAGAGGGCCAATCCGAGCTGTCCGGAGGGCAGCAGGACGATCGTGGGGACGGGCACGTCGCTCAAGCCGTAGGTAAAGGTCGAAGATTCACTGCCCGAGTACAGCGTGTCGGTGAAGGAGAATGCCGAGAGCGAACCCAGCTGATCGCCCTGCTTGTAGGTGTAGGAGAAGGAGCCGGAACCAAAATCCGGATGCCCGGTGAAGGTGCCGTAACCCAAGTAGGTGAAGTCGTAGGTGAGTGTGTCGGCGCGCGCAACGCCGGCGGCGAGTGCCAGACTAAGCGCGAAACTTAGCTGGAGAGATCGGGGGAGAAGAGACAAGGGAGCCTTTCCACTGGCTTTGCTCCACCAGCATGTATGCGTCCGATGGTCCGGCTGCCGCCCGGCAATGTCAAGGATGGTATCTACGCGAGGAGCCGAAAACACTGCACGTAGAGCGCAGAATTGGCGCAGGCCTTCAGAGGGTGCTGAAAAAAGTCTGGAAGCGGACCTCGGCGGCTAAAGCCGCGCGTTGAGAGCAGGACACTTACGGCACAGCTGAAGCGGTGCCCTTCCGAAAGCAAAGTTTTTTCAGCAGCTTCTTCAGCCCGCACATTGGGCCCCAGTCCGCAGCGTGCCCTCACCTGGAGATGCAACGTGGACCTTGGAATGAAGGAAAGACAGACTTGTTCATCGACGCGTTCGAGGAATGCTCCCAGGTCCGAACCCTGGAGGCCATCGTGGCGGCAGGTATGATGGCTCGGACTTGGTGCGATGAAGATTCTCAGGCTTGTACGTCTTACAGTTCCGTTGGCAGCGTTCCTGGTGGCTGCCATGCTGTCGTCCGGTCAAAGCGCATTGGAGCAGCGCACGCAGAAATCGCAGGAGGGCGCTCAGTCGCCGGCTCCAGGGCCCGGGTCGGCGACCGGTGGCGTGTTTCCGCCGGTGCTTGGGGCGGACAAACGGCCCATCACGGTTGGCGGCACTGTCCGCTCGGGGCCAGTCCCGTTTGAGGATGTGACGGCGGCCGCTGGACTCTCCGTCTGGAAGCATATCTCCGGCGGGGGCGACAACCGGTACATCCTTGAGGCGATCGGCTCGGGCGTGGCCCTGCTGGATTTTGACAATGATGGCTGGCTGGATATCTACCTGCCGAACGGCTCCACGATCGCCGCGACACAGGGCAAGGCTGAGGCGCCGCGTGCCGCGCTGTTTCGCAACAATCATGACGGCACCTTTACCGACGTGACGGAGAAGGCCGGCGTGGCGAATGAGCGATGGGGAGTTGGCGCCGTCGCGGGTGACTTCGACAACGACGGATGGGTTGACCTGTATGTGACAAACTTCGGGAAGAACCGGCTGTATCACAACAATCATGATGGAACGTTCACTGATGTCGCGGAGCGCGCGGGCGTGGCGTTGGGCGGCTGGTCAACCGGAGCGACCTGGGGCGACTACGACGGCGACGGGCGGCTTGACCTGTTTGTGCCGGGCTATGTGAAATTCGATCCCGACCATCCACCGGAGATCGCGGCGGGCGCGGGTAATCTGGCTTACTGTTCGTTCCGCGGCGTGCGCGAGTATTGCGGTCCGCGTGGTCTGCCGGGAGAACCGGACCACCTGTTTCACAACAAAGGTGACGGCACCTTTGAAGATGTCAGCGTGAAGGCCGGCGTGAGCGATAAGCCGGGCTACTACGGCCTGGCGTCGGCCTTTGTTGATGTCAACAACGACGGCAAGCCGGACCTGCTGGTGGGGAATGATTCCACGCCCAACTACCTGTACCTGAACAAGGGCGACGGCACCTTCGAGGATGTGAGTTACGCCTCGGGCTACGCGCTGAACAAGGATGGGCGCGAGACCGCGTCCATGGGGATCGCGACCGGTGACTATCGCAACAACGGCTTGATCGATATCTTCAACACGACCTTTTCAGACGATTACAAGCCGCTGTACCGCAACGACGGTGACGCGAACTTTACCGATGTGAGCTACGAGATGCACATTGCCGAGGGCACCATTCCGTTCCTGGGCTGGGGCACGGCGTTTCTCGATTACGACAACGATGGCTGGAAGGACCTGATCTTCGCCAACGGACACGTCTACCGCGACGCCGACAAGAACCTTTGGGGCACCAGTTGGGCGGAACGCCCCTTGCTCTTTCGCAATCTGCAGGGCAGGCAGTTGGAGCCGGTGCCGGCGGTGGCAGGCACGGCGCTTGCGGTTCCGCGAAGCTCGCGCGGCCTGGCGGTGGGAGACCTGTTTAACACCGGCCGGCTCGATCTGGTGATCAACAACATCGATGGGTTGCCGACGTTGCTGCGCAATGCCGCGAAGGTGGGCAATCACTGGGTCGCGTTTCGCCTGGTGGGTGGGCCGAAGAGTCCGCGCGATGCGACCGGCGCCGCGGTGTATCTGCAGGCCGGCGGCATGCGGCAGCGCGTGGACGTGGTAGCCGGCGGCAGCTTCGCGTCAAGCTCCGATCCGCGGCCGCACTTCGGTCTGGGCGCAACGCGCAGGATCGATACCGTCGAGGTGCATTGGCCCAGCGGGGCGGTTGAGACGTTGGCGGTGCCGGAGGCCGATCGCATGTACACGGTGGTGGAGGGGCGTGGAATTCAATGAGGTTCTGGAAGCCGGAGCAGGCCTTCGGACCACGCGCGCCTTCAGGCCGCTTTTCATCGGACCGGTCTGACCTGGGCTTCGCGCCGGCTCTTACAACACGCTCCTGCGGCGCGTTGCTGATGCTTTGCCTCTAGGCCTTCACGACACGGTTTCATCCCAGTTGTCCGTCTGCTGACAGCCGTTGCCGGTCTGTCATACCATGGCTGGGTCTTAAGATCTCTCGTATGTCTTTGTCCCCCTCAACGCGTGTCTTCACCGGCGTCGCCCTGCTTTTCGCGGCGCTTGTGCTTGGGAGCTTTGCCTTGCGGTCTGCTGTACACGCAGGCACCGACGAGGATGCGCACAAGGCTGCTCGCACGGCATACACGCAGAAGATCGCTGCAACCTACAACTATCGCTATGGCAAGGACCATCCGTTTCTGCCGTCGAACATGACGACGGACAATGGGGAGTTCATCGATCCGAAGGATTTTCCCACTGCGCAGTATTGCGGTCACTGCCATCAGGCGGCGCATCAGCAGTGGCGCGAGTCGGCCCACTCCAACTCAAACCGTGCGCCGTGGTACCTGAAGAACGTCGGCCTGCTGAACGATGAAAAGGGCATTGAGTTTTCGCGCCATTGCGAGGGATGCCATGATCCGATTGCCATGGCCGCGGGCGCGTTGACGCAGGCTGGGCCGAAGAAGCGGCCCTACGACGCAGACGGCGTAACCTGCACGGTCTGTCACAGCATCCAGAAGAACGATCTACGCGGCACGGGCAGCTACGTGCTCGGTGTGCCTGCGGTGCTGGTGGATGAGAACGGCGATCCGATCCATCGCAAGGTTTCAGACATCGAGATACTGTCGCACCTCGACCGCCATTCGGCGGCGGTGATGAAGCCGTTTTACCGGACAAGCGAATTCTGTGCGAGTTGTCACAAGGCCGCTCTGCCGCACGAGTTGAACGACTACAAGTGGCAGCGCGCGATGACGCCGTATGACGAGTGGCAGAACTCCAGCTTTGCGAAACAATCGCCGCTGCCGTTCTATATGAAGCCGAACGTGTCGACGTGCGAGACGTGCCACATGCCGCGCGAGGCGCTGACAGGCAAGGGCGATCCCGGCGCGAAGAACGGCCAGCTTGCAAGCCACCGCTGGCTGGGCGCGAACTCGCTGATCCCGGCGTATTACAACTACGACGAGCAGGCAAAACGCATTCGCGAGTTTCTCGCGAACAGCGTCTTCAACGTGGACATCTTCGCCATCGAGCGTGAGGGCGCGGACGGGCAGCCCGACAGGATCGTCGCGCCGCTGGGCACGGTCGCCTACAGCGTGAAGCCCGGCGAGAAGCTGACGGTGACCGTTGTGATTCAGAACAAGGGAGCGGCGCACTCGCATGTGCCGGAACAGCGCGACATGTACGAGAGCTGGACGGCGTTCACGGTGAAAGACAGCATGGGCAAGCTCATCGGTCAGAGCGGCGACCTGCAGCCTTCCGGCGATCTGGATCCCGCGGCGCACAGCTTTACCAACCGGCTGATCAACAAGAACGCCACGCTGAACGGCCTGCACGAGGTATGGAACAACCGCGTCGTGGCCTACAACAACACGGTGCAAAGCGGACGGTCGCAGCTGGTGCGCTACAGCTTCACCGTGCCGAAGGACTGCACCGGCTCCATCGCGATTACGGCTTCGGTGAAGTATCGGCGGTTCGATCAGCGCTTCGTCGACTTCACCCTTAAGGCGCACTATCAGCAGCCCGTGCTGGAGATGGTCACGGCAACGCGCACCGTCAACATCGGCAGGACGCTGCCGTCAGCCGCCGGGGCGGACGAGAACCCGCTCTGGATGCGGTGGAACAACTACGGCATCGGCCTGCTGGATGCGCAGCAGTACGCGGCGAGTGTGCAGGCGTTTGAGCGCGTCGCACGGCTGCGGCCCGACTATGCCGACGCGTATACCAACGTTGCGATTGCCGACATTCAGTGGGAGAAGTACGAAGACGCTTTGCCGAGCCTGAAGAAGGCGCTCGCGCTGTCGCCCGATAACGCTCGCGCGCTGTACTACCTTGCGGTGATCCAGCGCAATGAAGGGCAGGTGGACGAGGCCATCGCCAGTCTGCGGAAGGTGGTGCAGCAGTTTCCCAAGTCTCGCGACGCGCACCGGGAACTCGGCTTCAGCTTGTATCAGAAGCAGCGCTACGCCGAGGCGCGAGCGGAGTATGAGACCGTGCAGTCGATCGATCCGGACGATCTGGCGGCGCACTACAACCTTGCCATCCTGTACCGCCGCCTGGGCCTGAAGGAAGAAGCCGCGCGGCAGGCCGCTTACTTCGCGGATCAGAAGGACGATCCCGCCGCCAGCACCTTTGCGCTGGAATACCTGAACAAACACAGTGAAATCGCGCAGGAGTCCGTGCCGTGGCACACGCACGATCTCGATGCGAAGGGCAAGGCTGTCGCGGGCGATCTGACCCCGGCCATGCTGCCGTCGCAACAGCAGCCTTAGTGTCTCCATTGGCCATGCCTTCATTCACTTATCGAGTTGCTGTCGCGGCGCTTCTTGTGGCTGGTTCGGTCTTCGGACCACGCGGCGCCTTCGCCGATCCTCAGGCTGACGACGTGAAGGCAGGAGCCGTGTTGTTCGGCACATCCGGTTGCCAGTACTGCCACGGCCCGGCGGGCATGGGCACGGACCGCGCGCCGTCTCTACGCGACGTGCACAAACGCTTAAGTGACGAGCAGATTCGCCACCAGATCCATGATGGAGGCCAGATGATGCCGCCGTTTGGTGAGGCGCTTTCGGCGGAGGAGATCGCGCACCTCTCTATATTTTTACGGGCGAAGGATGCGTGGGGTCTTGTGCCTGCACCTGCTTCGAAGTGATGCGAGCCAGCTCTCCTAAGCTCTAGTTCTTCATCTCTGTAAATTCGTCATCCTTCGACTACGCACTTTGTGCTCCGCTCAGGATGACGAGTGGAAGGAGTGGGTTACGGGACCCGAGAAGATGTCAGCGCATTGTGGCTGCGGCGATCGCGACCCAGCTGCGCCCCAGGTAAAGCTTCACGCTGCCGCCGGGACCAGGCACCATTTGCAGAGGCCGCGGCCGGGGCATGGCTCCGTCGAGCGCTGCATCGGCTTGCAGTACCGTGTGGCCGCCCACGTCCATGATCGTGAGCTTGCCCTGCACCACGCCTGCGCCATAGGCGCCAGGCGGCAGGATCTTGCCTTCGATCGACAGCGCGTTCTCCGTAATGAGGTAGAACTGATAGGTTTGCTGGATGCTGCTGGCATAGCCGCTGGTGTCGACCATCGCGGCGAACAGGTATCCGTCGGCGCCGAAGCGCGCGCCGGCAGCGTTACGCAACTGGATGGGCGCGCTCTGGCCGCGGTAGTACACGGTTGCGGGCAACAGGCTTTCCACTTGCGCGGGTGTCAGCAGGACGGGCGCAGCACTCGTTGTTGAGGCGCTCTGCGACGCGTTTGCGGCGGGCGGTTGCGGCATGGCGAGTGCGGAGGGTAGAACAAGGACGAGCAGGACGGCCGATGTGAAGGAACGCATGGATCACTTGTAACGCAAACCAGCGTACCCGTGCGAGAGGGAGCGTACGAGGGCTGGTTGGTGTTACGGTGTGGTGATCCTGAAACGGCGTAGAAAACGTCAGGTTAAAAGGTGTTCGAACGATGCGTCGTGGTTACTGGCTTTCTGTTTCAGCAGTCTTTCTTTCGGCATGCAGCCATGCCATGGCGCAGATGGCTGTGCGGGCCGTCGCAGATCGTCAGCAGTGGTACATCGACGCGGGTGAGAGCACGTACGTGGTTGGCGTGAACAACGCGAAGATGCTGCAGACTCTGTACTGGGGACCCGCGCTGCCCGCGGGTGCGCTGCTGCCTGCCGCGCGCAGCTCGCCCGACCGCGCTTCCTTTGACTCGTCGGTCAATACCACCGCATTGGAGTATCCCGGATGGGGTGCGGGACTGTTTACCGAGCCGGCGCTGAAGATCGATTCATCCAACGGCGATCGGACGCTGGTGCTCGCATTCGAGGGTGCGACGGTGAAGGGTGCACAGCTTGAAATCACGTTGCGCGATGCCGTGCAGCCGGTGCGTGTTCACCTGTTTTACGAGCCGTCGGCTAGCGGCGTTCTGGCGCGCTGGTCGCGCATCGAGAACATGGGCAAGACGCCATTGCAGATCGAGCAGGCCGCTTCGGCAGTCTGGAATCTGCCCGCCGGTCCGGCCTATTCGCTGAGCTGGCTGACGGGGCAGTGGGGCGCGGAAATGCAGCTGCACACGGCTCCCATCGCCACGGGATCGCAGGTGCTGGAGAGCCGGCGCGGCAGCACAGGACACCAGGCAAACCCATGGTTCGCAATCGGCAGCGAAGGCATCACCACCGAGGAGAATGGGCCGGTGTGGTTTGGCGAACTGGCGTGGAGCGGCAGCTGGCGCATGAATGTGGAGAGCACGTCCCTGCACCATGTTCGTGTAACGGCGGGCTACAACCCGTTTGATTTCGGCTACACCCTGAAGCCGGGTGAAAGCCTCGAGACGCCGAAGTTCTATGCGGGTTATACCGCGCACGGGCAGGGCGAAGCATCGCGCATCTTGCACCGCTTCCAACTGGCGGAGGTGTTGCCCGCGCGGCCCGATCCGAAGCCGCGACCGATCATCTACAACTCGTGGGAGGCGACCGGATTTTCGGTTACGGAAGCCGGGCAGATTGCGCTCGCTGACCGGGCTGCGAAGGTCGGCGTGGAGCGATTCGTGGTCGACGATGGCTGGTTCGGCCAGCGTAAGGACGATCATGCGGGGCTCGGCGACTGGTATGTGAACAAGACCAAGTTTCCCAACGGACTGAAGCCGCTGATCGATCATGTGCATTCGCTCGGCATGGACTTCGGCCTGTGGGTCGAGCCGGAGATGGTGAACCCGGACAGCGATCTGTACCGCGCGCATCCGGACTGGGCCATGCACTTTCCGGATCGGCAGCGAACGGAGGCGCGCAACCAGCTCGTGCTGAATCTCGCGCGGCCTGAGGTGAAGGAGTACGTCTTCAACTTCTTGGACAAGCTTGTCTCAGAGAACGACATCGCCTTTCTCAAGTGGGATTACAACCGCAACTGGAGCGAGCCGGGATGGCCCGAAGCGCCGGGCGCTCAAGGCGCAGCGGGCGTCGTCGCGCAGAAGGAGATCTACGTCCGCTACGTCGAGAACCTGTATGACATTCTGGCGAAGCTGCGGGCGAAACATCCGAAGCTGGAGATTGAATCGTGCTCCGGCGGTGGAGGACGCGTCGACCTCGGCATCCTGCGCTACACCGATGAGGTCTGGCCGTCGGACAACACCGATGCCTTGGACCGGCTGGCGATCCAGGACGGCTACACGCACGCATACAGCCCAGAAACGATGGCTGCGTGGGTGACCGATGTCCCGAACTACCTGGACAGGCGTGTGGTCCCGCTGCAGTTCCGGTTCCTGACCGCGATGCAGGGCGCGCTTGGCATCGGCAGCAATCTGACAAAGTGGTCCGCAGAGGAGTCGGACGCGGCGGCTCGCCTGGTCGCGTTCTACAAGACGATACGCACCACGGTGCAGCATGGCAGTCTATTCCGGCTGAAGGGTCCGCTCGGGAGTGAAGACTCGCAGGTCGAGTACGTTTCACAGGATGGCGCGCAGGCCGTGCTGTTCGCGTACCTGCATTCGCAGCACTACGGTCTGCCGCAGCCGCTCATCCAGCTTCGCGGCCTGGACGCGAAGGCAAACTACCGCCTGACGGCGGTGGACCCGGCGAAGTACCGGGGTGAGACGACAGTGTCCGGCGCGGTGCTGATGGGGCAGGGTGTTGCGCTTGGGCTGGCGGGGGATTACGACAGCACGGCGGTGATGCTGCAGCGTTTGCCGTAGGCCCCGCTTGAAGATTCTGCCGAACCTTTAACGCGGCCTTCAGCCCGCATGGTTTTCGCTCGACTGGTACCCAGGGCTTCGCCCTGGGCTATGGAAGTACGCGCCTTCAGAGCGTGTTCATTCTGCAAAGTGCATCTACCAGTGCGATGGTAGATGAGTGCGCTGTTCTACGCGCAGCGGACGAGTGGGTCGTTCGTGTAAAGCACGAACCCTGCGGTTCCACGAGCGTCCTGATCCCACACATGCGCAAAAGTCGCGCATGTATGGGGCACCCGCCTTCGATAACTGCTTCAGGACCGGGTGCCCCACTCATACGCGCAGCGGATGAGTGAGAGATCGGTGCGAAGCACGACCCGCGCGGTCTCAACCAGCATCCTGATCGGGCAGGTGCGCCTGCTTTGCCACCGATCTATCATGCGGCCTAAGCTGATCGATATGCCCGGCAAGCCTGTGACACAGCGTGCAACTTCCCCGTTTGCTCGCGTGGCTTGTGCGCTGTGGCTTGTCGCTTGTCTGCTTTCACGGTCGGCGCTGGGGCAGGATTTGCGCTACCTGCGCCATGGCAGCTGGTCGACGGAGAACGGCCTGCCGCAGAACAGCGTTCATCAGGTTCTGCAAACAAGAGACGGCTTCCTCTGGATCGCGACCGAGGGCGGCGTCGCCCGCTTTGATGGCGTGTCGTTCAAAAGCTTCCGGCATGAAGAAGAGCCGGCGTTTGCGAGCAATGATGCGTGCTGTCTTGCGGAGACTTCGTCAGGCGATCTCTGGATCGGCACGAGCGACGGACTGGTCCGTCTGCGGCAAGGCGACTTCCGGCGGTTCAGCGAAAAGGACGGTCTGCCGTCGGCAGCCATCGTGAGTCTGGGGGCGGCAGGCGGCGGGCTGCTGGTGGGGACCGCATCGGGCCTCGCGACACAGAGCGGTGAGCACTTTGTGCCGGGTGACAGCAAGCTGATCAACGCTTTCAGAAGTCCCGGGACGGCGACAAGACAGGCTGGGGCGCTTTGGACGATGACGGGCCAGGCCGTGAAGCTCACGTCGCCTGGGAGGACGCGGACTTGGAGTGTTCCGGCTGATCTGCCAGGTACGCGGGTCCAGTCACTCTTCCTGGACCGGCAGGGGACTGCGTGGGTCGGCACCAACGGCGGCCTTGCCGTTCTCAAGGTTGGGGCGGAACGTGCCGAGAGCATTCCGTCGCTGCGAGGTGACTCGGTTCTGCAAACCTACGAAGATCGCGAGGGGAACTACTGGATCGGAACCGAGACCACGGGGCTGCACCTGCTGCACGCCGAGACCTTTCGCAACGATCCCGGACTTGCCAACCTGCCGTTGACAGCTATAGCCCAGAGCAGTGACGGCGACATCTGGGTGGGCACACGCAGCGACGGGCTTCGCCGCATCCATGACGGCCGGGTCCAGAGTCCGGTTCGCCCGGACGCGCTCACCAGTCCGTACATCCTGTCGCTCGCGCCGGGCCGGAACGATGATGTGTGGGCCGGCACTCCGGACGGCCTGAACCACGTGGATGCGACCGGCAGGGTGCTCCGCGTGACGTCGGCGAACAAGCTGCCGGACGACTATATTCGCGCCCTGGCCGCAGCGCCGGATGGGTCGGTCTGGATCGGCACACGCCGCGGCGTGGTGCGCCTGAAGGGTGACGACGCAGAGGTGTTTACACAGGCGGACGGCCTGGGCTCTGACCTGATCGGCGCGCTGCTTGCCGCGAGCAATGGCGAGCTGTGGGCCGGGACCTCTGGCGGTCTCTCGAGGATCGCCGCAGATGGTCGCGTGGTCACCTTTGCGGCGAAAGACGGCTTGCCCTCGCTGCTCGTGGCAGCGCTTGCCGAGTCGCCCGGGGGAACGATCTGGATTGCGACTGGCGACGGTACGATCAGCCGTTTACGGGATAACCGCATCGCCGCGGTGCACAGCTCAGGCTTGCAGGCGGGGAAGATCGCAGCCCTGCTTGCCGATCGTGCCGGATTCCTGTGGGTGCGCGGCGAGCACGTTCTGCAGCGCGTCGCCGTAGCCGATCTGAACGCCTGCATCGATCCAAGTCATGCCTGCAACCTGCGCGTGAGCCGGTACAGCACGGCAGACGGCATGCCGAGCTCAGAGGTTGTCGCAGGTGGATCGCCCCTGCTGTTCCAGATGGCGAACAGCGAGGTATGGGCAGCCACGCAGAGAGGCGCGGGGATCGCCGCCGGTCTACCCCCGCCGCCCGCGCAGCCCGTTCCTGTTGCCATCGAGCGCATGCTCGTGGACGGTTCGGAGCAGAACCTGCAGCACGGTCCGGTGACGCTGGCGGCCGGTGCGACGCGCATCGACGTTGAGTACGCAGGCCTGAGCTACGCCGCACCGCTGCAGGTGAACTACCGGTATCGGCTGGAAGGATTCGACCGGGACTGGACCGCCGCGGGCACACGGCGCACGGCGACCTACACCAACCTGCCTCCGCGGGGCTACACCTTTCGCGTGGAGGCTATGGCCGCAGACGGGACATGGGTGGGCGCGGAGGCGCGCCTGGCGTTCCGCGTGATGCCCCCGCTGTATCGACGCTGGTGGTTCCTCCTGCTGGCTGTTCTGCTGATCGCCTGCGCTGCGGTTGCGCTCTACCGGCTGAGGCTTCGCAGGCTGCGAGGGCAGTTTGACGCGGTGCTGCGCGAGCGCAACCGGATGGCGCGAGAGATCCACGACACCCTGGCCCAGGACTTTGTTGGTGTTGCTTTGCAGCTTGATCTTGCATCGCAACTGCTTGCGACTGGCAAAGCAGACGCGGCCAGGCAGCAGGTGCAGTCGACCCGCAAGCTGGTAATGGACGGCCTTGCCGAGGCGCGGCGAAGCATCTGGGACCTGCGCGCCGCAACCAGCGAGGACAGCCTGCCGACGCGCCTGGCGGCACTGGTCGACCGCTACTCGGGGCCGTCCCTCCGGATCGATCTGCAGATTGGCGGGGCATACCGTCAGCTGGGTGCCCGTACTGAAGAGGAGTTCCTGCGCATTGCGCAGGAGGCATTATCGAATGTGCAGCGGCATGCCGCTGCGGAGACAGCAAGCGTTCAGCTGCATTTTGGAACGGATACCCTATTGATGACGGTGACGGATCATGGCCGTGGCTTTCTCGCGGGCGAACGCGGGGCAGCCGAAGGCCACTTCGGCCTGACCGGCATGCACGAGCGTGCCGCAGCGATGGGAGCCACGCTGCTGATCGGCAGCGAGCCAGGCCGCGGGACGACCGTCACGCTGCGCGCGAACATTGCAGGAGAAGAGAAGAGGCCGACACGATGAGGAAGATACGGCTCATGGTGGTGGAGGATCATCATGTTGTGCG
>CAZZVI010000075.1:7158-13597 GCA_964657335.1 uncultured Terriglobus sp. | reverse complement strand
GGGGCTCAACTTTCGGTACGCATCCACCAGGCTGGCGTTCGCAGCGGAAAAGTAGCGAGGATTGTAGAGCTGCGGAGACTCGATGCTGATGCCGATGAAATCTGCTGGCACCGTAGCGAGCTTTTCCGCTCCGATGGTGAGGCTTGCTTGTTTCCCAGCCGCCATCGCTCGCACGGCGTGCGGCATCAGCGCCGATCCGGCGAAGGCACAGGAAAGTCGCTCCAGAAAAGTTCGTCTTTGCATCGCTTGTTCTCTAAACTTCCGCTCCTGAGGTGAGGAGCTCGTGCAGCGAGGTCGGGGTTTGCGGGGCACCATCTCAGATCGGCGGCTCCGCGAGGCGATCTTTGCGCGCGTGTGGCTGAAGAAAGAACCGGCATGGAAGCGAGCGTTGCTTCCATGCCGGTGGGAGAAACGCTAGAACTCGAACCGCGCGACGATCTGTCCCTGACGGCCTGTGACTCCGTTGCTGTTCAGGACAATGCGGCCGAAGCTGCTGTTGCTGGTGTTGATGGTCTGGAAGTTCGTCTGTCCCGGCGTGGGAAGGAAACCACGATTGAAGACGTCGAAGAACTCCGCGCGCACCTGGAAATTGGCTGTTTCCTTTCCAGGCATGGGCACCGCAAATCGCTTTGCGATGCTCAGCTCTTCATCCGGCTGCCGCTGCCAGCGGTAGTCGTTCATGTAGGGCGGCGTGTAGGAGAACTGTCCCAACGGAGCGTTGCTCCAGGCGGCGTCGTTCTGGAACTGAGTCGTGTTCGGGTTGATGCTGCGGGCGTTGGGATTCACCTTGAACAGCGGCGTTGCAGGCGCGCGGTTGGCGAACGTTCCGCGGAACAGGGCGCTGCCCAGACCGGTGTTGGACAGCCCGGCCACGGCAGGCCCATTGGAGCCAGGTGTACGCAGCAGCAGGCCATTCGAGTAGCGAAGGATGCCGCCGAAGGTCCATCCGCCGAGCGCCTCGCGCGTAAACCAGTTCGAGTTCAGACTGGCAGGCAGGGGCACGACATACGTGAAGGCAGCGGAAAACCGATGCGGTTGATACGTTGACGTCAGGAATTTGTTGCTCGCGGGGTTGAGTGCATCGTTGATCTGCGCTCCGCGGCCGCGCTCGGTGTCCGTGCCCTCGTCGAGTTCTTTCGACCAGGTATACGTGACGAGCGCCTCCAGGCCATGCGACATACGCCGGGTCACCTTGGTCTGCAGCGCGTCATACCAGGACTTGCCCGCGGGCGAGTACTCGGTATAGATCGTGCCGTACTGCGGGTAAGGCCGAAGCGCCTGGGCTACGGTCTGCGACGTGGGAAATCCTGCATAGGGCGCAGCAAACCGCGTCTGATTCTTCAACGGCGTGGTCAACAACGCAAAGTCCGCGGGGTTCGTCACGTCGAGGCCGAAGGACTTCAAACGCCCGGCGGACACGGCATTGAGCTGCTTAATGCCGAGGTTGCTGGAATCGCCCGAAGTGAGCCAGATGGCACGATTGCCCACATACGCGATCTCGATTGCAGTATTCGCCGTGAGCTGCTGCTGCAACCCAAACGAGAAACTCTGGATCCGCGCGGGCCGATTGCCGTTCGAGTCGAAATAGGGCGATAGCGGGCTGGAGATGGATCCTGCACTGACCCCCAGTCCCGGATCGAGAGACGCGTTGGTAAGCGCTGCCGCGGGATATACCAGGCCTGTCGCAAGCGTCGTCGTTGGAAGACCGAACGAGGGCGGCGAGAAGTTGATGGTATTGAAGCCAACGCCGGCCACAGTGTAGTTTGTGCCCGCGTAATTCATGGAAGCAGGCTGCCCGTACGCTGTGCCGAAGCCGCCGCGAAAGACGATCTTCTCGCTCGCTTTGTAGGCGAATCCAACACGAGGTCCGATGGCATAGGGATACGACTGCAGGAAGTTGCAGTTGCAACGGCCCGTGCCGAACTGATCGAAGACCAGTGCGCCAGGAAGATTTCCTGCGTTCGGATTAGCCCGCGTCGGCGAGAAGCCGCTGGTGCGGCCTTCCGCTTCCTTCAGCACGCCGGTGAAGTCCCAACGGATGCCGTAGTCCACGGTCAGGCGCGGTGTCGCACGCCACGTGTCCTGGACGAACATGGAGTACGAGGGCCGGCGGAAGCGTTGCGAGATGGCGTTGCCGATGCTGCCGCTGTCCACCTGTCCCAGCAGGAAGCTCGCCCACGAAAACCCAATTGTTCCTTGCGTCGAGCCGGACGTGAGCGACGTGGTGTTGAGGTAAGGCAGCGCAGTCTCATTGGCGCTGAACCCGTAGCTGCCGGCCTGCTTCGTCGCGCTGGTTACGGTATACAGATCCAGCTTGTACTCGCCGCCTGCCTTGTAGGAATGATTGCCATGGACCCAGGTGATATTGCCGATACCAGTCGCCTTGTCTGGCCAGTACAGATTTCGGTTTGTCGGTCCGAAGTTGTTGCCGCTCGCCGAATTCGCATATCCGCCATAGGAGCTGGTGCCAAAGCCAAGCGTCGGAAAGCCGAGACCCGCCTGCCCTTTAAAGCCATAGGTCGATGCGTCCACGTTGGTTACGCCCGGCGGAGCGCTGTCGACGTTGTGATCGCGAATGTACCCCGCGCCAAGATGCAGAAGCAGGTTGGGCGTGATGGTGTAATCCACGTTGCCGCGCGAGGTCTTGGAGTAAACAGGCTGGTCGCGGCGCCCCGTCAACGGCTCCGGCAGTGAGTCGGGGCCGCTGATGAACGACAGGTTGTAGACCGAGTAGAAGAAGCTCACCTTCAACTTCTGCGTGATGGCCTGGTCGATCTTGAGGCTGGGAATATCCTGCCGCTTGGGCACGACCAGCAACGTGCTGTAGTTGTTGACCAGCGCAGTGGACGTGGGCGCGGGCACCAGCGCCTGCACCTTTGTCGCGATCGGGTCGAGAGGCGTTGTGATGACATTGTTCGGGAACGGATCACGAACAACCTGGCCGTTGACCGTCCGCGTGGTTGCGGGATTGTAGATGGTGTTCTCGTAGATCGGGCGTCCGAGAGGGTCGGTGCCAAGCTGCCTACCGGTCAGGATTTCGCCAAAGTCGCCCGTTCGCATGCGCGCCGTCGGCAGGGTCAGCGTGATGCCTGCCGCGTTGTCCTGGCGGTACCACTCCCAGTTCAGAAAGAAGAAGGTCTTGTTGCGCCCGTCGTAAAGCTTTGGGATGATCACTGGGCCGCCGACAGCGAAGCCGTAGTCGAACTGCCGATTCTTGGCCAGAACAGGGATGTGCTGTCCCGCGCTGTTGAATGCAAACTTCTGCTGCGCGTTCAATGCCTCATTCTCGAAGTAGCCGTAGGCCGTTCCATGCAGGCGATTGGTGCCTGACCGCGCCGTGAAGTTAAACAGGCCGCCGCCCACCTGCCCGAACTCCGCTGCGAAGGTGCTGGTCTGCAAGGTGAACTCCTGCAGAGCTTCCACCGAAGGATGGTTTTCGTCTTCGCGGTCGGCGAGGTTCGCGTTGGTGATGTCCTGGCCTTCCAGCGTGATCTTGAACGAAGTCGAAGGCAGACCGTTCACGCGGATACCCGTCTGCCCCGACTGGTACACGCCCGGCGTGAGTTTTGAAAATGCCAGCGGATCGCGGATCGCCTGGTTGCCCGCAAAGTTGATCGGCAAGGTGTTCAACTGCTCGCGCGAAATCGTCGTGCTCTGTTCACTGTTCTCTGTCTGAATGATGGGTGCGTCGGAGGTGACGGAGACGATCTCGTCCTGTGACCCGACCTGCAGCGCAACGTCGGCACTTGCGGTCTGCGCCACATCGACCGAAATCCCCGACTGCACAAAGGTCTTGAAGCCCTTCATCTCCACAGTCAACTCGTACTTGCCGGCCGGCACCGAAGAGATGGTGTAGTTACCGGTTCCGGTGCTCACACCCGAATAGCTAGCGTTGCTGTCCAGATCACGCAGCTTCAGCTTTGCGCCCGGTACTGCAGCTCCGGAGGGATCTTTCACAACGCCGCTCACGGTTCCACGGTCACTTTGCGCGTACATGCTCGCGGTACCAACGGAGCATAGAAGGGCAGCGGTGGCGATGCCTCGTCTTGCTACGGACACGGGCATCCGCGCCCGTAGGCCTTTCAGAAAACTCATTCTGCCTCCAAAGGATTGCTGAAATGATATCGAAATCATTCCGCTTGAACTTTTATCCGTTCGGTGACTTTATTGTCAAGAAAGAGAAAAATATCGCAGCCGTGCCCATGCATTTGAGGACTGCAAGCTCTGACTCAAGAATGCCCATGAGTCGTTTCAGCGTTGCCGAAGAGGTCCTCTCCGAGCAACACATGGTAACGATCTAAGCGTTGGATGGACCGCTCGAAGCTGCGTGCTTTGTTTCTGCTTATTCCGGCAACGGACCCAGGATGCGGGAACCATACTTTGCACTTAGCATTCCGAGGCGCCCGAAATCAGGTTTGGATGGGGATGGTAGCTCGTTTGAGGTCGCAGGTTCGCCCATCTCGCGGACGAAAGCGCCAAAGGTGCTCTCCGGCGGCGAAACAATCATCATCGTTGCTGCGGTGTTGCCGCTGACTCGAAATCCGTGCGGCTGAGTGCCCGGAAGATAGATGAAGCCCCCGTTGCTGAGCAGCGACTTGTTGCCATCGTGGAAGAACGTCACCTCTCCGTCAAGGACGTAGAAGCCTTCACCGTACGCTTCATGCGTGTGGTACGGCGTGGCAAATCCGGCAGGCGCGATCTGGCGGTAGATCGAAAAGGAACCTTCGGTGGTCGCCCCGTCAGCAACAACGGTGACAAGCGAATTGATAAACCAGAAGCTTGATGGTACGTGGTTCATAGGATCGTCCCGCGACGGTTCGACATCGGCACGGCATTTTGAAGAGAAGCCTGATCAATATACCGCGGCGTTAAAGCAGGAATGCTTCTGGAGGGAGATACTCATCGCGCGAATGTAAGATCGCGTAAAACACTGAGGCCCGCTCAAAGAGCGGGCCTCAGTGTTGTCAAGGAGCCAACCTTAGTTGGCTGATGGGTGCGCCGGCTGTTGCCGGTGCACGAAATGATAGGGAGGCCATGGGCCGGAGAGCTGCATGCGGCAGTCCTTCAGCAGGTCCGTGGCAGAGGTGTACTTGTTCTGGTAGCGCTCGACGGCTTTCTTGTCCACCAGGTGGGCGATGTCGAGCAGCATCTTGCCTTCGCCGGCGCGCTTGCAGGTGACTTCTTCCGCGTCGGGCAGGAACATGCGGTGCATCTGCAGCGACAGCGCGCGGGCCTTGGACTGGCGCTCACGCTGGGCGCTGGCATTTTCGCGCAGGCTTGAGAGATATTCCTTGCCTACGCCGCCGAGTATCTTGCGGTCTTCAGGACATGCGTCGTCGATCAGCACCTTCAAGTGCATCTCAGCCTTGCCGCGCAACCGCTCCACGTTGTGGATGAAGTGCCGGTGGTTGGACCGGACGGAGCGGCGCAGGGCGTCGTCGTCCTCGAAGTGGGTGCCGAAACGGAAGGGAAGCACGGTAGAGTGGCGGAAGCATTCAGCGATTACGCGCGCATGGTCACGCTGCGCCTGCTGATCCATCCGGGCGTCATCTCCAGGGTTGTGCTCTGAGACGACGACAGCTAAGTCACTGGCTGGAAACACAAAGGTTTGATTATCGAAAAGACCTGAGATCCCCATTAGCGGCATGGGGCGACGGTGGCGAAGAAGCTCCGGGAAAGCAGCTCGTTCAGCGATGCAGTAGGCGTACCACGACATCTGAATCTTCTCCCAAGGACACAGCTCGTTGCGCTATAAGTTCGCGCATACGTAGACATGCTGTTAGTCGGCTGTTAGGAAGAATTAGAAAATTCCTATCCGAGCCGAAGCGAATAGTAAGCGCGCGAACAAACAATTGGCAAGAGAAAGATTTCGAGTTGCTTTTGACCGCCAATTGCGGGTTTTTCCGGCTGTGTTGAGGTTTCGTGGAGAAACCCGTTTGCCGCATTCGCCCAGGTGTTTCCAGGACTAAGGCAGCGCGCCGACCGCGCGGGTACGCCAGCCGAACCGGATTGCCAGCAGCCGCAGGCCGAAGCCGACCACCGTTCCAATGATGGCGGCGCGGTTCACCGGCACACCCAACCGCTGCACACCAAGAAAGACCGAGGCGGCGACAGTAGAAACCAGCGCGTAAAGTTCTCCCTCGCGAAAGGTTGCGGGAGCGTGCCCGCTGAAGAGGTCGCGCAGGGCACCACCGCCGACCGCGGTCGTCACACCAAGGACAAGGCACGGCAGAAAACCCAGGCCGGCATTCATCGCCCGTGTGCTGCCCGCGACGGTAAAGAAGCCCAGGGACAGGGCATCGACGATGTTCATGGTGGCGAGCATGCGCGGCCCTACGCTGCGGCCGAAGAAGATGGCCGCCGCCGCTCCACAAAGAGCGTACGCAAGATAGGAAGGATGCAGCAGCGCCAGCGGCGGACCGTCGCCCAGCAGCAGGTC
>CAZZVI010000075.1:4004-7058 GCA_964657335.1 uncultured Terriglobus sp. | reverse complement strand
GGCGGGCGTCCCCTTTATGCTAAACGGCATGCCTTATCTTCAAGCGTGTGCGCACCCCCTGCGTGAACGGCTGTTCCGCGTCTCCATGCTCCTGCTGCCTTTCGTATTTCCGGCTTTGGCGCGTTCGCAGGATGCCAAACCGGCGGAAGACGTTCTCATCTTCACCAACGGTGACCAGCTAAGCGGTACGCTTTTGCGCAGTGCCGGCGGCAACGTTGTCTTTAAAAGCGACATGGCCGGCGAGATCAGCGTGCCTTTCGCCAAGATTCGGGAGCTGCGCACGCAGGGCGCGTTTGCCGTGTTGAAGCACAAAGACCCGGTCGCGGTGTCACGCAAGGCGCAGCCCGGCAAGATCGTGCTGAGCGGCTCCGCCGTGACGGTAGTTACGAACGAAGGCGGAACGGGATCGGTGGTGCCGGTGGGCGACGTCGCTTACCTGGTGGATGCGAAGACCTTCAACAGCGAACTGGCCAACAAACCCAGCCTGCTGCATGGCTGGAACGGGACGGTTGGCCTGGGCACCACCTTTGTGCAGTCCACGACGCATGGCGGTACGGTCAGCGGGAACGTTGCGCTGGTGCGGCAGATCCCGACGGTCACGTTCTTCAAGGCGCGTAATCGCACGACCATCGACTTTCAGGAGAACTACGGCGTGCTCTCCACGCCTGCGATTCCCGTGGCGAATCTTGCAGCAGTCAGCGTCAAGACCAGCATCATGCATGCCGACGCAGAGCGCGATGAATACGTCCGCAAGAACCTGTACCTGCTGGGCACCACCGCCTTCGATCACAACTACTCGCAAAGCCTCGATCTGCAGCAGATCTACGGTGGGGGCGTGGGCTATACGCCGTTCAGCACCTCGCTCCACCAACTTGACCTGAAGGCGGACGTGCACTACGAGAAGCAGCAGTTCTTCAATAATGTGGGCAATGACAACCTGTTCGGCTCGACGTTCACGGAGAATTATCGCCGCAGCCTGCCGTTGAAGGTGACGCTGACGCAGACGCTGCAGGTGTTGCCTGCCTGGAACATCTTGAACGCGTACGGGGCGAACGGCAGTGTGGGGGTGGTGGCGCCGCTGTTCCGCCGCTTTTCCGTCTCGACGAGCGCGGCGGACAGTTACCTGAACAACCCTGTTCCCGGCTACCGCAAGAACAGTTTCAACTTCACAACTTCGCTGACGTATACCTTGCGTTAGCCGCGCAGCTTTGGGCCGCGGCCGTGCAGGGCAGTGCGGCGGATGTTCTAATGGAAGGTGTTCTGCCGCGCTTCCCTTTGTGGATGCCGCATGCAGCCTGAAGCTGCCTTGCGCCCGCGCTGCACGGACCGTAGGAGTATGAGATTCATGTTTCGTTTCACCACACGGGCGCAGCGTGCGCTTCTGGCCGCCGCCGTATGTTTCGCAGTTTCTCTCACAGCCGCAGGGCAGGCTGCGCCGTCAGGCACGCCGGCTCCCGGTATCAGCAGGCGCATTCGAGCCAATCGCCAGGCGCGTATCCAGCGCAACATACAGGACGCCTACTCGCACAAGTATGAAGTTGCCGGTGGCGGCGGTTTTCTGCGTTTTCGTGAAGGTCAGTACCTGCAGAAGATCACCGAGGTGAACTTCTTCATGACCGGCGCTTACAACCTGAAGCCGCAGCTTGCGATTGTGGCCGATGTGCGCGGCATGTACGGCAACGGCAACATTCCTAATGTGTTCGCGCTGAACGGTGTCTACAGCCCCCAGATCAGCGAGTACACCTTCATGGCCGGGCCGCAGTATCGGTTTATCGGCAAGGAGAAGTATTCCGTCAGCGCCTCCGCGACGGCAGGCGTGGCTTTGAGCAAGTTCGGCGGTGACGCGAAAGGCCTGGCATCGCAGGACCTGGGTCTGTGGCCCGATTCAAACTCCAAGCCCGCGTTCTCCATCAGCGTGATCGGCGACTACAACATCTACAACAACTTCGCCTTCCGCGTGCAGCCCACCTACCTGGGAACGACCTTCGGCAATACCATTCAGAACAACCTGGGCGTACAGTTCGGCTTTGTGTATCGCTTTGGGCGCCAGAAGTAATCGCAAGGACTCTCGATGCGGGTTCATCTCACTGCCCTCTGCATGGCTCTTTTGCTCGGCACCATGCCGATGCATGCACAGTCCGCGGAACAAAAAGCCCTGGAGGCGAAGCAGCAGGCTTATCGCGACCGTGGCCGCAAGGCGCTGGATGCCGAGACCGCACGTGAGCATCGCGGCGACTGTAAGACCGAGAGCAACACCATCGCCGTGGACGCCTGCATGACGCGCGAGATGGCGATCACGGACGCGAACTACAAGTCATTCGCACTGGCGCTGGGCGGTATCCTTCGCCTCTCCGTCGAGGGCGATGAAGCCAAGGCGGCGGAGCTCGGCCGCAAGTTCGACGCATCAGAGGCTTTGTGGGCAAATTTCCGCAAGGCCGAGTGTGACACGGTCTACCAATACAACATCGCAGGAACGGTCCGCGGCTTCGCCTACGGCACCTGCATGCAGACCTTGGAGCGTCAGCACATGCATGGACTTGCGGCCGTCTACACGGACTTTGTGAACTAGATCTTTGCCCGCGGTTCGGTCATCGCGCGTGCATCCAGGATGGTTGCGATCTGGTCCTCCGTCAAGAGACCTTCATCACGCACGATAGCGATGATGGACTTGCCGGTTGCAATCGATTGCTTTACCACCTGCGCCGCGCGCGCGTAGCCAATGTACGGGTTCAGCGCGGTGGCGAGCGAGACGGTTGACTGTGCATAAAACGCGCAGCGATCTGCGTTCGCAGTGATGCCGCGGATGCAGCGGTGATCCAGTTCGCGCAGTGTGTTTGTCAGGATGGTGATGGATTGCAACACATTGTGCGCCATCGCAGGCATCATTACGTTCAACTCAAGCTGACCCGCCTGCACGGCCATGGCGACCGTCGCGTCGTTGCCGCAGACCTGGAAGCCGACCATCGCGGCAAGCTCCGGCAGCACGGGGTTGACCTTGCCCGGCATGATCGATGAGCCAGGCTGCAGGCCGGGCAGGTCGATCTCGCGCAGGCC